>MFYY01000059.1:14555-21887 GCA_001787855.1 Candidatus Riflebacteria bacterium GWC2_50_8
CGGGCTGGTCGGCTGCCCGGTAATTGCTGTGCCAACCTCAATAGGTTACGGAGCCAGTTTTAACGGTCTCGCCGCATTGCTGGGCATGCTTAACTCATGTTCGGCAGGAGTTACCGTCGTTAACATAGACAACGGATTCGGGGCGGCAGCGGCAGCTGTCAGAATAATCAAAGGACTCTAATCATGACCAAAACTCTTTACTGGGACTGTTTCAGCGGAATCGCAGGCAATATGGCGGTCGCTTCGCTGCTCGACCTTGGTGCCAGTCGCGAAAAATTGCGACACGGGCTTGCTTCAATGCCATTTTCCGAAGGAAAGATCGAGCTGATAATCGAAGAAAAAATGGTAGATGGCATCAGAGGCATTTACTTTAACACCGCAGATGATCACCTGGAACACGAAGGTCACTCGCACGCTCATGAACACGAGCATGGTGACCACATCGAGGCTCCAGAAGCAGGATTCATAAAACACGAGCCATTATACGAGCATGATCATCAACACGAGCATGGCGCAAAGCAGCACGAGCACACCCATATTGAACACAGCCACGATTGCCACCCCGACCATGATCACCCGCACGAACACGAACATGAACATGAACACCAGCACGCGCCGCACCGCGGCCTGAAAGAAATAACAGTTCTTATAGAGCAGGCTGATATAAGCAAATCAGCCAAAATGCTGGCGACACAATGCTTCAAAGTTCTGGCTGAAGCTGAAGCCGAAATTCACGGCAAAACCGTCGATGAAGTTCACTTTCACGAGGTCGGCGCACGCGACAGTATCGCAGACATAGTTGGCGCCGCAATCTGTATTGACGATCTGAATATAAGCAGGGTCTACGTTTCGCCGGTGCATCTCGGTTCCGGCGTTGTTAAGTGTGCGCACGGAGTTATGCCGGTGCCGGCGCCAGCTACGGCGTTACTGCTTAAGGGGCTGCCAGTAGTTTTTGACAGCAACATCAAATTTGAGTTGACCACACCAACCGGAGCAGCCCTGCTCAAAGGTTTAAAGGCCGGGCCTTTGCCGATCGGACAGGTAATTTACGACAAAGTTGGCCACGGCCATGGCATTCGCAAAATTGGTCAGGCCAATTTTGTGCGCGCCTTTCTGGGCGACTCTGAACAGGTAAAAAAAAACTCTGATTGCGTCACAGTTTTGACCAGCAATATCGATAACGCCAGCGGCGAGCAACTTGGCAACGCGCTGAAAGAGCTGATAAAAGCTGGAGCGCTTGATGCATGCCTTTTGCCCATGCTCATGAAAAAAGGGCGCCCTGGCAATCAGCTGCAGGTAATAGCCGAACCCGCGACAGCCAGTCATCTCGAATCAATGATTTTCAAACTTCTGCCCACTCTCGGCGTGCGTCATGAACTGGTAAACCGCTCACTTCTGGCTCGCGAGTCGATCACGCTTGCAAGCTCATTCGGCCAGGTGGCCGCCAAAAAGATTCACAACCCTGACGGGGCAACCAGAATCAGCCTTGAATACGATGAACTCATCAGACTGGCAGACCAGCATCAGACAACTCCTGAATCAATAAAGCAAAAGCTCGCTCTTGAATTCAAAGAAATCGATTAATGGCATACATTGTTGTTTAATGCACACTGTGCTATTATGCTGCTTGAAAATTACTCAAGAGGCTTGATATGGAAGTTGCAGGAAAATCGATAAGCATAATTGGCGCCGCAAAAAGCGGATTATCGGCAGCGCGCAGTCTGGTCAGAAGCGGAGCAAAGGTTTTTGTATCGGACATACAACCGGAAGATAAACTCAAAGCAAGTCTTGAACGCGATGGACTGCTGAACAAAGTAGATTATGAGGCTGGCGGCCATAGCGAGAAAGTTCTGCACGCCGATTTCATCGTTTTGAGTCCCGGTGTGCGTACTGATATTCCGGTTCTCGTCGAGGCCGCGGCACGCAATATCCCTGTTTATTCAGAAATCGAGATCGCGTATCGACTGTCACAGGGAAAACGCCTGGTAATTACCGGCAGCAACGGCAAAACAACGACAACCACCCTGCTGGCACTTTTCTGTCAGCAACAGTTCAACGAAGTGTTTCTTGGCGGCAACATCGGGATTCCGATGATGGAATTTGCCAGTCAGACAACCGACAATTCTTTACAGGTTCTTGAAGTCAGCAGTTTTCAACTTGAAACCATTTCTGATTTCAAGCCCGACATCGCCGTCATCACTAATTTTTTCGAGAATCATCTCGACCGCTACCCAAGCTACAAAGCATATATCGAAGCAAAAAAGCGCATTGCTCTGAACATGCGAAGCGGTGAAACCATAGTCCTCAATGCTGATCAGCAGATGATGCGCGAAATGGCCGGAGAACTGAATTGCCGGGCAGCCTGGTTTGGCTGGAATGTTGACAATCTCAAACCAGCGATGACCATCATCAACGATGAATTTGTGTATACCGACGCTGATGGCGGCAAACACAAGCTTTTTCCTGCTGCAAGCGTGCGCATAATTGGTCGCCACAATCTCGAAAATGTCATGTGCGCAGCCCTGGTCGCAATATTGGCGGGCGTGGCAGAAGATCGTCTCGAAAGCGTTGTAAAAGAGTTTCCGGGTGTCGAACATCGTCTTGAATGGGCCCGTGAAATCAGCGGAGTCACCTTTATCAATGATTCAAAGGGCACCAACTGCGCCGCATCGATCACGGCGTTGCAGGCCTGCAACCCACCAATGATACTAATCGCAGGCGGACGCGACAAAGGAACCGATCTGGCCGACTGGATAACTGCCGTACGCACCAGAAGCCGTGGTATCGTGCTCTTTGGCGAAGCACGTGCAAGATTCAGATCGGCACTCGAAGGTCTGGTTCCGATAAAACTGGCCGACACTCTTGACCAGGCAATTGAAACAGCATACAACTGGTCAGAATCAGGTGACACTGTATTACTTTCGCCAGCCTGCAGCAGCTACGACCAGTTTCCCAACTTCGAGGTGCGCGGCGAAAAATTCAAACAGCTGGTTAATGCACTGCAGCCGAAATGATAAAAATACGCCACTTTGACCATATATTGCTGTTCGTAGTAGTCGCCCTGATGGGGCTTGGATTGATAATGGTCTACTCAGCCAGCTCGGTAACCTCTCTGGCTACAATGTCAGAC
Source organism: Candidatus Riflebacteria bacterium GWC2_50_8 (assembly GCA_001787855.1). GTDB lineage: Bacteria > Muiribacteriota > Ozemobacteria > Ozemobacterales > Ozemobacteraceae > Rifleibacterium. The sequence goes on from MFYY01000059.1 coordinate 17,686, forward strand.
GGCCTCTACTATTTTAAGAGACAGCTGGTATGGGTAATTACCGGTCTGCTGGCCATGCTCGGGTTTTCTCTGGTTCCTTACCAGAAGCTTGAAAAGCTTGCTGTTCCACTGCTTGGACTTTCTGTATTTCTTTTGATACTGATTCTGGTTCCAGGTGTGGCGCGGGATATTGGTGGAGCAAAGCGCTGGCTGCGCTTTGGTGGTGTGGGATTTCAGCCTTCTGAATTTGCCAAACTCTGCTTTGTGATCTATGTCGCCCACTCAATTTCTATGCGCCAGGATAAAATCAAGAGCTTCATGCATGGTCTCCTGCCTGATATTACAATTGCAGCAGCAATTTTTGTTCTGATTTACAAAGAGCCCAATCTGTCGACGGCGGCTCTGATACTGGGCACCTACCTGGTACTTTATTTTCTTGGTAACGGTTCGCTGGCCTATCTATCCGCAATTGGTGCAGTGGGGGCAACCGGCATCTTTGTGCTGATTTTTCAAGCCGGCTATCGCGTTCGACGACTCATGGCCTTTCTTGATCCATGGGAAAACGCCCAGACCAGCGGCTATCACATAATTCAATCGCTAGTCGCGATTGGTTCCGGCGGTTTCTGGGGCCTGGGACTCGGGCAGAGCCGACAAAAATTCTTCATTCTCCCAGAACGCCACACTGATTTCATATTTGCTATTATCTGCGAGGAGCTCGGTTTGATCGGCGGCATCGTTGTTCTGCTGATGTTTTTCGTATTGATCTGGCGTGGCGTCTACATTGCTACCCGTGCCCCCGACAACTTCGGCTTTCTGCTTGCCTCAGGCATTACTGCAATTGTTGGCCTGCAGGTCGTAGTAAATATTGGCGTTGTTCTGAGCCTGATGCCGACAACCGGCATAACTTTGCCGTTCATAAGCTATGGGGGTTCAAGTCTGCTCTTTCTGGCGATTGGCATGGGTATCCTGCTTAATATTTCGCGATACGGTTCAGGCAAACATGTATTTGAGGAAGCCAGATCAACGCCGTTCTCCGGGCAGTTTAACGATCCGCTGGCTTCTGGATTGGTCAGGAGAAGATAACTGTGAAAATCGTCTTCAGCGGCGGCGGCACCGGGGGGCACATTTATCCGGCTCTCGCCATAAAAGAAATCCTGCAGCAGAAACACACTTTTTCCAGTGGCTATCTTGGCGTTAGCGGCGGCATGGAAGAAAGCATTGTTTCACGAGAAACCGACATCAAATTCTTTGGAGTCCGCGCCCAGGGCATGCCCAGGAGCATCAGTCTTAAGTGGTTGAGCTTTCCGCTGGTTAACCTTGCCGGTATTTCGGATGCAGTGAGCCATCTTAAGAATTTCGTGCCTGATCTGATTGTTACCACCGGGGGCTTTGTAGCGTTTCCGGCGCTGGCTGCTGCGCGCCTGCTCGGTATTCCGGCGGTTATTCACGAACAGAATGCAGCCATGGGTGTAACTAACCGCCTGTTTTCCGGCTGGGCAAAGAAAGTTCTGCTCACCTATGCTTCTGCCGCACCAGAAGATGGAAATCGCGTCGTAGTAACCGGCAACCCGGTAAGATCAGCTTTTCTCAAGAACACTGCAGTTTCACAACGTTTCGCCAAAAAGCCCGGTGAATTTGTCATTCTATCGGTCGGAGGCTCACGAGGTGCACTGTCGATAAATCGTGCCTGCATCGAACTGATTAAGAACTGGCTGGTTAACCAGCCCCAGGTAAGACTGATACATATTTCCGGCGAACGCGACTTTGAGATGGTAAAAAAAGAAATCGGTGAACTGCCAGCAAACTACCAATTATTACCCTATCTGCACGAGATGAAAGAGGCTTTTGACGCGGCGGATCTGCTTATCTCACGAGCCGGAGCAACTATATTGTCCGAGATTGCCGTATGCAGAAAACCGGCAATCCTGGTGCCCTTTCCTTTCGCTACCGACAACCATCAGGAAAAAAACGCGCGCGTGCTCGAAGAGATGGGTGCAGCACGTCTGCTGCTCGACCGCGACCTTGATGGAACCAGCTTGATTAAGCACATTTCAGAGCTGAGAGCAGGCGACACACTGAATAGAATGGCAGCGGCATCGGCGAAAAGCCGACCGAACGACGTTGAAGACCGCATTTTACAACAGATCGGCCTGGTGCTGAACAACAGATAATTCGCATTATTTGCGCATCATCTGAGCTTAGCCAGCAGTCAGTGTCATCCCACGCCAGCATGGACGGTTAGCCAGAGCGAATTCTCACAGTTTTATGGCGACAGAATTACTGTCTTGTAAATGGCGATGGTATAGTGATATTATTCAACATTCTGTCTGTCGGGGATATAATCAACTTGCCAGATGATTTTTCAAGATCCAATCGTGCGTACCTGAAACCAACCAGGCCGGAACTCCCGAATGAAACCCGGGAGAAGCTGCGGCAGCGTCAATATCGCACCAAGCTGAACAACTTTGCACGACTGGCGCGGCCGGCTCGTGCCCTTGGTTTTGTGCTGATAATTTCAGCTCTGTGCTATCTTGCAGTCACACAACTCAGTCATCTGTTTTTTGCAACTTCGTATTTTGAAATTAAAACTCTTGAAGTGGTTGGCAACGACAACATCAGCCGCGAACAACTTCTCAAAACCGCTGGGTTAGCGCCAGGACTCAATCTATTTAAGCTTGATCGCGAATTGATCAGGCAGCGCATCATGGGCGAACCATTGGTCAAAGATGTCAAAGTTGATCTCGACGGTCTGTATAATCTCAAGCTTATCATCACTGAGCGCACTCCTTTTCTATATGCAAAAGTGGGCACCGCGTTCTATGAAATTGCGGATGACGGCGTAATCATCAATACCGAAGGTTACGGAGAAAAGGATCTGCCTCTTATAACCGGCCTGAATCTTGAAACCAGTCGCGCCGGTGATAACATGAACAGCAATGACGGTTTTTACATTGCACACAACTGGGTAAAATCTTTAGAAAGCCGTATACTTGAACAGATATCTGAAATCAACTTTCAAAGCATGCAAAACCCTTATCTGATACTGCTTAGCGGCGAAAAAGTATTCCCCCGCAGCCTCGAAGATTTTAAAAATCGTTACGATTTTTTGCGTGCACTCCTTGACAACCTTAGAAAGAATAATGTAGAACCTATCTACCTCGATATGAGAGCACCGAATCAAATAGTCGTGCGTCCCAAAAAGAGTAGTGGTGTAAGAGACGGGAGTAGAGGTCCAATTGCTGGTGGATGATTTAATAGTAGGTCTTGACATAGGCACAACCAAAGTCTGTGCTGTTATTGGTGAGCTCCAGGGCGGGCGCACCATAAACGTGCTTGGAGTCGGTTATGCATCTTCCGGCGACGGTGTTAAAAAGGGCACCATCGTCGATATTGAGCGCACCACCGAAGCAATTATCAATGCGGTAGAAGAAGCCGAAAAGTCTGCTGACGTGGTAATCGACAACGTTTATGTCGGCATTGCCGGGTCGCATATCTGCTCGATGAACAGCCAGGGCATAGTTGCCATAAAGGGCAACAACCAGGAAATCACCTCAGAAGATATCGACCGTGCAGTAGAGAATGCCAAAACGGCAATCTCCATACCGCCACATCAGGATATTATCCATATTCTTCCCCGTGAATTTGTTGTAGATGAACAAAAGGACATTAATAATCCACTCGGCATGATTGGTGGACGTCTTGAAGCACAGGTGCACATAGTCACCGGCGCTATCACAGCCATGCAGAACATAATGAAGTGCTGCGAAATGGCCAAACTCAAGGTTGAAGACGTCGTGCTGCAACAATATGCTTCGAGTATGGCAGTTCTTTCTGAAGATGAAAAGAAACTTGGCGTGGTTCTCGTTGACATCGGCGGCGGCACAACCGACCTGATAATTTTTCAAAATGGCCATGTCATTCATTCACACAGCATCGACGTAGGTGGGCGCCTGGTAACCAACGATATCGCAGTCGGACTCAAGACCTCGACGGTGGCCGCAGAAGATCTCAAGATCAACTCCGGCGTCGCCTGTTCCGATCTCGTTGACGAACAGATGATCATAGATGTCCCAGTTGCCGGCGGCGAGCGTATAAAACAGTATCCGCAGCGGTATCTGGCCGAAATCATCGAACCGAGAATGGAAGAAATATTTTTTGAAGTAAAGGCACAGATAGAGAAGCACGTCGCGTTGGACGTCATACCCGCCGGAGTTGTCCTAACC
>MFYY01000059.1:22162-41418 GCA_001787855.1 Candidatus Riflebacteria bacterium GWC2_50_8
TTGCATATAGGCAAAGCAGTAAATAAGGAGGCGGGCATGGTGTTCGATTTTAATCAGGCGGCAGCAGAAAATGCTGAAATTAAGGTAATTGGCGTGGGTGGCGGCGGGATGAACGCGGTCAACAGGATGATCGAGGCGAACCTGGCTGGTGTAGAGTTCATAGCGGCCAACACTGATGCACAGGCGTTAACCAATTCGAATGCGAAGATCAAGATCCAGCTTGGCGACAAGCTTACCAAAGGTCTTGGTGCAGGTGCCAACTTCGAAATTGGCAAAAAAGCTGCCGAAGAAGATAGAGACCATATCGCCGAAGTTCTCGAAGGCGCCGACATGGTATTTATTACTGCCGGCATGGGTGGTGGCACCGGAACAGGCGCTGCACCGATTGTAGCTGAAATTGCCCGTGAACTTGGTGCACTGACTGTTGCAGTTGTAACCAAACCGTTCACTTTTGAAGGGCGCAAACGCGCCAATGCTGCTGAACACGGCATTAAGAACCTCAAAGACAGAGTCGATGCGATCATCGTTATCCCTAACGACAAACTGCTCGAAATCTCAAAAGAAAATGTGACAATGCTCGAAGCATTTGGTTATGCAGATGATATTCTGCGCCAGGGCGTGCAGGGCATTTCTGACCTTATTATCGTGCCCGGTCTTATCAATACTGACTTTGCTGACGTAAAAACCATCATGAGCCAGGCCGGCTCAGCTCTCATGGGCATAGGCACTGCTTCTGGCGAAAATCGCGCAGTAACTGCCGCTCAGATGGCTATTTCCAGCCCGCTTCTCGAATCTTCAATTCAGGGCGCCAAGGGCGTTCTTATGAACATCACCGCGAGCAGAAACCTTGGTATACATGAAGTCAACAAAGCCTGCTCTATCGTCCAGGAAGTAGTTGACCCGGATGCCAACATCATTTATGGCCATGCCGTAAACGACGATATGGGCGACGAAATCAAAATTACTGTAATCGCCACCGGATTTGGCGAAGAAGCCAGATCAGCTATCGACAACAAGAAGCGCATTCTTGATGAACTGCGCACCGTCAATCGTCAGCCGATCGAAATTCCGCAACCAGTGGCCATTAACGCATCTCCTTCCTACAATGCCTCGCTTGACGATCGTGAAGTTCCGGCTTTTCTGCGCAGGAGAGCACGGAAGATCTGACCTGAAACTGCTTTGCATTTGACACCTGAACCAGGGAAGGGTATATCCTTTCCCTGGTTTCTATCTAATTGCAGAATGATAAATGCACACAGCAACGCCAGCAATTAAAGGCTGGCAGCAAAGAACACAACACATTGGGACTAAGGCACCGCCACACTTACGAATCTGTTGTCGGCTCGCTGAAAGCAACCGAAAAGCACTACCTGCCGTCGTGCACAGCCGGCCGCCTTGGCGTTGCACTTGTCTACCCCAATCTTTACAGCCTCGGCATGAGCAATCTCGGCTATTTGACCGTACATCGACTGCTGTCAGCAACCCCTGGAGTTGCTGTCGAAAGGTTTTTTCCGGCATTGGAAGCCGAATCACCGCTCAAGCCGCCCTTTTACTCATTCGAAACCGTTCGACCTCTCGGAGATTTTTCGATAATGATGTTCTCTTTCAGTTATGAAGGAGACTTCGACAAGATTCCCGGCATTTTTGCAGCACTCGGGATCCCGGTAATAGCCGAAGAGCGCAACCGCCACCACCCGCTTATGGTTGCTGGCGGCGCAGCGGTAGCGTCAAACCCGCCGGCACTAAGCCGGATCTTTGACATACTGGTGCCCGGGGAAGCCGAAACCGCGCTGCCATCAATGATGAATATTCTGATGCAAAGCGGCATGCAGCCTGATGAACTCGCAGCATTACCAGGAGTATGGGTGCCTGCGAACCACGATGAGATGCTGGCGCCTTCATCAATGCACGACATAAACAGCCAGCCGGCTTACGCCCACATCGTTTCGAGCCAGAACGCATTTGGCGGTGCACATTTGATCGAGCTGATGCGCGGTTGTCCGAGAAACTGCTCTTTTTGTCTTGCCAAAGCTATCTATCAACCAGTAAGATCACTGCAGCCAGCAAAACTGGCCGAATGGCTTGATCAGCACCCCGACTGCAGCGATCTCGGGCTGGTAGCTCCATCGCTTTTCGATCATCCACAGATCGAAGAAATTTTTAACATGCTGGCACAACGCAATATAAGAATACGCAATTCATCGGTAAAATGGGAAAAGCTGCAACCGAGACTACTCGAAATCCTTCACAAATCAGGTATTACCGGCCTGACTCTGGCGCCGGAAACTGGCAGCAAAAGGCTGCAGACAGCCATCAATAAACCAATGAACGAGGACCGTTTTATCGAATGTGTTCGCGAGATATTTACTGCCGGCTTTGAGCAGCTCAAGCTCTATTTCGTTGCCTGTCTGCCAGGCGAAGAACAGCAGGATCTCGATGCCACGATAGATTTTATCAATTCAGTAGTAAAAGCGTCTCCATCAGCCGGACATATCTCAGCGGCTTTTTCTCTGTTTGTGCCCAAACGTCGCACGTTGTGGCAGAACAAACCGGCTCCAACGCTTCAGGAGATGAAACACACGATCAAGTATCTCAAAGAGAATCTGAACAAGCTATCAACGCAACTGAAAACTAGTTTTGCAAGCCCACAGGAGGCTCTGCGACAATCACTGCTGTCTCAGGCCGGCCCCGAACTGGCAATTGAATATGCAATGGAGGCAAAAAAATGCCGCGAAAATCGTCTTTTTTCAAGAAATCAGTTTTCGGCACTGGAATTCTGATACTGATTTCATTATTGCTCGTATCCGGCTGTTGCAAGCAGGAGCCCAAAGGCGAACCCGGGCCATTAAAAAGAATAGGCCTGATGATAACGCCACGCGGCTTGAACGACAGGGGATTCAACGATTACGCATACGATGGCCTGAAACAGGCCGAGAAGAATCTCAACATCGAAGGCATTGTCATCGAACCTTCCAACATGAAAGACCACGAGGCATCGCTGCGTTTTTTTGCCGGACAGAAGTTCGATGCCATCATTGTTGTCGGTGTCGGGTTCAATGATGCCATTCGCAAGGTATCAGCCGAGCATCCACATCTGCTGTTCTATGTCATCGATTCAGACATCGACGAAGGCAACATCAGAGGCGTATCGTTCAGAGAAGATGAAGGGGCCTATCTGTGCGGGTATCTGGCAGCACGCATGAGTAAAACCGGCAAAATTGGCTTTATCGGTGGCGTCAAGATTCCGGTAATCGAGCGTTTTGCCACAGGCTATCGTAACGGAGCAATGTCGGCAGCAAGCAGCACTGAAATCATCGAACAATATGTTGCCGAAGATTTCAGCGGCTTTAACAATCCCGAACATGCTTCAGATATGGCGCTTGACATGTATCGCACCGGCTGCGATGTTATTTTCCCGGCGGCAGGCGCTTCAGGGCTTGGCGTCATTTCGGCAGCTGTAAAGTCGCGCAGCCATGTCATAGGCGTTGACATGAACCAGGATTCGCTGGCGCCAGGACTGGTTCTCACCAGCATGCTCAAGCGTGTTGATCTAGTCGTTGAAAGCATCTGCAAAAGCATCTGCGAAGACAAGGCGCCAGAATCGATCAAGCGCTCTTTCGGGCTGGCAGATGGCGTAATCGGACTCACCGACTTTCAGTTAAGCTTCAAGGTGGTCGGCGAAGAGATCATTTCTGAGCTCAATTCAGTTCGCAAAGCAATAATTGACGGAACAGTCAAAACCGGAGCAGCAGGCAGGTAAAATCATGGATAACAGGCCCATAGGCATTTTCGATTCAGGTATCGGCGGATTGACAGTATTCAAGGAAATTCGCGCACTGCTGCCCAACGAAGATCTGATATATTTTGGCGATACCGCGCGGGTTCCATATGGCAGCAAATCTGTGCAGGTAATTCGCAATTTCTCGTCTGAAATAGCGGCATTTTTGTCACTGCAAAATGTAAAAATGCTGGTTATCGCCTGCAATACCGCTTCGGCGCTGGCTCTTAGCACACTCAAATCGGAAACTTCACTGCCGGTCATCGGTGTTATCGACCCTGGCGTCCGTGCTGCCGTAAAAGTTGCGGGCGAAGGCCCGGTTGGTGTCATCGGCACCCGGGCAACAATCAAATCTGGAGCATACCAGGATCGAATCATCCGCCTGCGCTGTAATCTTAAAGTCGTTGCCCGCGCTTGCCCTCTGCTGGTGCCTATTGTCGAAGAGAACCTTATGCAGTCAGATATCGCCCGCATGGCTCTTGACATGTACCTGAGCGATTTCAGAAAGCAGAACGTCAGTTCTCTGATTCTTGCCTGCACGCATTATCCTCTGTTAAAACAGCTGATTAACGAATATTTCGAGGGAAAAACCCTGCTGATCGATTCAGCCTGCGAAACAGCCTGCGAAGTTAAAGAGGTATTGCATGCCCGGCGCATAAATTCATGCGCGACATCTGCCGGACGCGAAACCTTCTTTGTATCTGACAGTCCCGAGGCATTTTCCGAAATCGCGACGGATTTTCTTGGCAGGCCGATTGCCGGTGAATGTTTTCTGCATTCATGGCAGAATGAGAATTAGTAATCTTGCAGCGAAGTGCAGAGCAATTTTAACGGTTGCGACCGCCACAGTTGACATATAGCGACGGCTGGTTGAAAATAGCAGCATGGAAGAAAAGACTTTAGAGTGCAGGCACTGCCATGAGATGAATTATCACATGGTCGAGTTCTGCCGCGCCTGCGGCGAGTCTTTGCACACAAAGCCCGCCACCAGCCAGAACGGACTGCTGGTGAAATGGACTCATCATGCCATCGACGCCATGTTCTGGTTCGTCGACGAAACCGTGCGCTGGTGGGAAATCGGTAAGCTGTCAATCAAGCTCAAGGCGCTGCGTCGGCAACGTGCCAGCTTGCTCGACCAGTTCGACAACGAAGACAATTTTGGCAGCGAAGCGACCCTCGAGCAGAAACAGGCTCTTGTCGGCATTACCGAAGAGCTTGCCAGGCTATCGAGCCGGGAAGAATTCGTGCGCAGCCGGTGCTGGGCGATCGCGCCGGAGCTAATGTTTGTGGGCATTTTCATGATGTTTCTTTACGGCATTCTGGCTATGAATCCAACTCGCAGCCTGTTGCCGCGCATGACTGCCGAACCTGGCATTTTCAGCGGCCAGGTCAGCAGGGTGCGTGACCTGCCTTTTGCTTTTCATTCAGTCGTCACCTGCGCCGAATGGTTTGACAACAAGCTATATATAGGCGGAGACGGCGGCCTTACCGTTGTCGACCCGGCGACCGGTCAGGCTTCTGCAGCAACAGAACTGCCTGAAGATTTTTTCGTGCGCGACCTGGTCATTAACGAAAATAGCCTGTTTATCGCGGGATTTCCCGGGATATACACCCTCGAAAATACTGTAATAAAACCATTGTATCGCGAATCACAGTTGCCGGTAAAACTGGTAAACACTCTTGCAGTAACCGGTTACAACCGTCTGTTGATTGGGACTGTCGGCAGCGGACTGCTGCGCGGCAACGCTGATTCTGCCGTCATGGTCCTTGGAACACAAAAGCGTACGATCCGCGACTTCGGCCGGCAGGGCAATGAGCTCTGGATAATGCATGAAGACGGCATATTGACCGGCCGCGGCGACAGCTTTGAACCTTTAAACCTGCAGGTACTTGCCGGCCGCCACCTGCGACGAATGATCACCACCGACAGAAATGTCTTTATTGGCACCGACCAGGGGGTTGTCGCCGGTTATCGAAATTCACGAAACTGGGTTTGGACGCTGCTCTCCGCCGGCAGACCCGGTTACGTCAACGACCTTATCGTCTCTGGCGACCATCTGTTTATCGGCTCCGACGAAGGTGTGTTTCGTTTCAGTAAGGGTCGAATGGAAAGGCTCTCATCGATCCCCTGTCAGGCTCTGGCTTTAACCAGTTCTTTTCTGGCGGCAGTTAACCCTGATTCGATAATGATGTTTTATTTTTCGGGGATTTCTTCGGATCCTTCTGCCAAAAACCTTTCAGCAGTCCCTGAATTAGGCACCTTTACGCCATCAATTCCGGTAGTGTCAATGGTTCCGATGCCAGGCCTGCAGGTTGGCAGACTACCAGATTTCAGCCAGCTCGAAGAGGCCAGCGACACACAGGCACTCACCGAAAGTGCTGTAGCGAGCACAACTTTTTCGCCGGACGAAAGACCGCACGTGCCATTGCCGGCCGAGTTGCAACGACCAGTATTTTCTAACATCACCAGATCTGGCCAGAAATTTATTCTGACCACCAGAAATCGCGGAGCCTGGATCTACGAAAGCGAAGAATGGAAGCCAATTGAGGGTGTACCACAAACGGGAGTTCATTCAATGGCACGCAATTCTGCGACCAACTATCTATATGGAACAGCTGCAGGTGTTTATAAAATCACAGATGATCGGGCAGAGATGGTTATCGATGAAGAGTCGACCCGCGACCTGCTGCATGTTTTTGCCAACGAAGACGGCAGCCTATTGCTGCTCTTTCGCGATGGCTCAATCAAGCTTGCCCGGGATGGCAATCTGAATGACTTTCTTAAGATCCCGGGTGACTTCAGAGGAGAATTTCACTCGTTGTGGAAAATAGACAACCGCTATCTGGTTGTGGTTGACAAGGGTATCATGCTCCACGACTCTGAAAATCAGTGGAACCTGGTGTTTTTTAAAGGTCGCATAGATAATTTGAAAGTTGTCGCAGCTGAACCTGGTATCGACAATAATCTTTACATAGCCATCAATGACGGGCGCATATTCGAGTTCAAATCAGAAAAGCTCGACTTTACAGGCGTAGTTGATGATCAGCCGGTTGCCTTGAACTTTGACGGCTATCTATGGGTCGCCGGGCGTGATTCGTTGTATTTTCTCGAAAACAAAAGTTTTGTTTCAACGCCATTTCACTCAAAAGATCTTATATTGGGCGCGTTCCCGCAGCTCGACAACAACTCTCTGCTGATATTTACTGATGCAGGGGTAAACAGGGTGACTGGACGACAATGAGTTTGACAAGTAAAATTGCTCGTATGTTTCTAATTTATTGCCGATAATGTTAAGGTCTCAACCCAGTATCCGGAAATCTGCTGAATATGACCAAAGAATATCTGCCGGTATTTGCTGAAGAAATTTTTATCGTCAACCTTTATGGCACTGATGATGAAATAGATGAATTCAACGATTTGATGAAGGCCAATCACATCGAGAAAAATCTCATGTCAATGGCCTTGATCATCGAAGAAATCAAACGGCGGAACTTTCTCAAGATTGGCTGGCACTGCTGCTGGCGCTGTCAGTATTACCAGAACTGCAAAATCAACTGGTATCGCGGCGAACGCAACATGGAGCTGCGTAACTGCTGCACCTACTGCCAGAACTTCTGGGATTGTCATAAAAAATTCTGCGCCGAAAGCGGAGTTAGCAGCAAAACTGAAGATTCGGATAAGTAGTTTTTAAGAGGTTTTTTCAACCTTATGGCAATATTTACGAATCGTCGTTACTATGCATATTTTCTGCATGTTTTTGTGCTACTTGCCGTCTTCACAGGCTATAGCAACATATTGCATGGCGCCGGGCTGACATTACAGGGCCCTTCGGGTTTTATTCAGGTTCCCTCACATCGGACCGTTCATGCCAAAGAAATTGAACTGGCCGCGCACACACGCCTGTATAAAGTCCCGATAACTTCAAAAGAAGCTTCTCTTACCAATCTGGCCTTCGCGTTTTCGCCGTTTCGTGATTTTGAAATTGGCTTTCAGAAAATGATGGATTCGCGCAACGAAGCGAACGATCCGGACCCATTGCTCAACTTCAAGGTCCGCCTGCCGACAATCGGCAGTGGCGAACTGGCCGAGGTGGCTTTTGGAGCAGTTTTTGACACCAATCCGAATAACTATCACACCATGTATCTCACTATCGGCGGCTTTGGTGTCGGCTGGAACTTTGGCGGCAACCCAGGCTTTGGCATGGCAAATTATGGCGGCTATGACCGCAACAAAAAAGAACCACAATCATTGTGCCTGCTGATCGGCGCAGCATACCCAGAGCGACTTCCAGGAGAACGAGGTTATCGCGGCCAGTTTCTGCTCGACTATAACGGCGACGTTATCTCTGCCGGCTGGCGTTACAGCTCACACCGAGGCTTCTGGGTAGATGCTGCTGTGCACAGCAAAAGCAATTACACGGATTTTTACAATTACCTGCCGCTGATTCTTGGATTTGGCGCGAACTTTTAATTTTGCCGGCATTTCAAAAGTATATCAGCTTTTGCCGAATCACCTCGCAACTGATATAATGAGCCATCTCTGATTTGGAGGCTGGCAATATGAGGCTATTCACCGCCGCAGAAATGCAGGCTGCCGACCGGCACGCAATCGACAAGGTCGGAATTTCCGCCCTGGTTCTAATGGAAAATGCCGGCATAAAGGCCCTGATCACCATGGAAAAGATCGTCGGTGGTCTCAAGGGCAAAAGGTTCACTATCGTATGCGGCAAAGGCAATAATGGCGGAGATGGGCTGGTTATTGCCAGACACCTGTTCAACAACAACGTGGCTACCCAGGTTTTTATAACGGCTGAACCGCAGGATTTAGCGCCAGAAGCCAGACACAACTACGAGATACTTGTCAAATCTGGCTTCGAGCCGGCATTGCTCAAAACCCGTCGCGACATTGACCGCCTGAGAATTGCCATGGAATTTTCTGAATGCGTTGTCGACTGCCTTTTTGGCATTGGTGTCAAAGGCGATATAACCGGTCTTTCTGCAGACATTGTGCGCGCCATGAACGATACGAGAGCCTGCCGCATTGCCATAGACGTTCCTTCAGGCCTCTGTGCCACTACCGGTCGTCTTTCAGACCCGGTATTCATGGCTCAATATACAATTACGCTGGGCGCGCCAAAGCTTGGACTGTTTGTTTTTCCTGGCAAACGGGCAGCAGGCGAAGTGTGGATTGCCGACATCTCTTTGCCTGATGTTTCGACCGCGAGCGCCAGCTGCAAGCATTTTCTGCTGACTTCCGAACTTGTTTCGGCCATTGTTCCGATCCGCGATGATGGCATGCACAAAGGTGACTGTGGGCGCGCCACGCTTCTGGCCGGCTCACACGAATATCCCTGCGCCGGCATTATATCGTCTTATGGAGCACTGCGCTCGGGCGCCGGCATTGTGCAGCTGTTTCTGCCAGATTGTCTGCGTGGCAATCTTCCCTGCCAGATTTTACCTGAGGTCATAGTGAATTATTTGCCTTCACATGAAGGCGGCTTCTCAATTGATGCCAGACAGGCAGCAGAACTGGCCGAGCGCGCCGGCTCGCTTCTGGTTGGCCCGGGCTGGGGGCGCAGCAGCAGTCGTGCAGAGTCGTTAAAACAAATTCTTAAACACTGGAAGGGCCTGGCGGTAGTCGATGCCGACGCTCTCAACTTGATCAGTGATCATGATCTGCTGAAACAAACGGAGGGTCCGTTGGTAATTACACCGCATGTCGGTGAGATGGCGAGATTGACCGGAAAAACAGTTGAAGAGATCAAAGCTGATCAAATCGGCATAGCACGCGAATTTGCCACGACCAACCGGGTAACGGTTGTATTAAAGTCTGCGGTAACTGTCATCGCCGAGCCGCACGGAATGGTATATCTGTGCAGTCGACCCAATGCCGGAATGGCGCGGGGCGGTTCAGGCGACCTGCTGGCAGGGTTGATCTGCGGACTTGCGGCAAGCGGTATCACTCCTCTCAACTCAGCTCTCGCCGGCGTCTTTCTGCTGGCCGAGGCAGGTGAAATCGCCAGAAACGAACTTGGCGCAGATGCTATGACTGTCAGCGAGACCGCTTCTTTTATTCCGGCAGCCTTTAAAAAACTGCGTGGACAGGAACCTGTAAACAACAGTTAAAAAGTATTGGAATTTTTTCAATGCACAGTGCATAATTAACGAACAACAATCATCCTGGAAGCAGGTAAAAAATTTGATAGGAATTACATTTATTGGCTCGGGCAGCAAAGGCAACTGCGCATTGCTGGAGCTTGGAAGCAAATACTATTTGCTTGATGCAGGGCTGTCATGCAGGCGTGTAAAAGAATTTCTTGAAGTGCGCGAACTCGGCTTCGAAGATCTTTCAGGCATTTTCATTACACATGAACACGATGATCACATAAAAGGACTGAGGGTGCTGCTGAGTCGCAGAAGCGACCTTCCGGTTTACTGCACCCGCGGCACCATGTGCGCTCTCGGAGCAAAAAACATTGAGATCGCCAACTATACCGAACTGATGTATGGCCGCAATCTCGATCTTGGTGACTGCAGCTGTCTGCCATTCAAGGTGCCACACGACGCCACCGAACCTGCCGGGCTGAGATTTTCAGGTTATGACCGGGTAATGTGCCTGGCCACCGACCTGGGACACGTCACTCCGGAAGTCATCGAGCACATGAAAGAGGCAGACCTGGTATGCATCGAAAGCAACTATGACGAAGACATGCTACGCAGCTGCTCATACCCGGCATGGCTGAAACGCAGAATCAGAAGTCCGATGGGACATCTGCCGAACGAAGGCGTGCGCGGCATACTCTCACGCATGAAGAAAACACCCGAAGTAGTGGTGCTTATGCACGTCAGTCAGGAGTCAAACACTCCGGCGCTGGTCAGAGAATCTCTCGAGCCCTTCTTTGCCAATTCAGGCGCGCGATTCAAGACCGCACGTTTCAGTGTCGCCGAGCAGGACCATCATGGCGAAAGACTTACGGTTGGCTCAAGATTGCCGCTGTCTCTCAGACAATCTCTTCTTTCAGCGGCTGACGAGCAAAAATCTTCTAAAGCCATGGCCAGATGAAAGTCGAGATTCTGATGATCGGCAAGATTTCGGATAAACCATATCAGAAACTTGTCGACGTCTATCTCGAACGCTGTTCACGACGCCTGCCGGTAGAAATTACGGCGTGCAAAAACCATGACGAGCTCTACAAAAGACTGGCAGGGCGCGAAAACATCGTCATTCTTGACGAACACGCGCGGTGCCCGAGTACCGGCGATTTTGTGCACTGGCTTGAAAAAAAGATAAAAAGCGGCCTGAACCGGTTGACCTTATGCCTTGGCGCCGCAAACGGTCATGATCCCAGAGTCAGATCAGCCGCCAACGATCAAATTTCTTTATCGCCACTGACCCTTAATCATCAGCTCGCTTTGCTGGTGCTCTCAGAGCAACTTTACCGCGCCATATCAATCATGTTCGGAGAGCCCTACCACAAAGAATGATGCCTCTTGAAAAAAAACATATTGATCGTATCAGAGAGCTGGTGCACAGCTATTCTGGCATAATTCTGGAGCGCGTCACTACCAGAAATGTCGATAAGAAAATCCACAACCAGATGAAACATTTTGGCGTGGTCAAGCCCGCTGACTATATTCTGATTCTTGAAGAGTTTGACCACAACAGCAAAGCGATGGATGAGCTCATTGCTGAACTCACAGTCAGCGAAAGCTATTTTTTCAGAAATCCGGTGCAGTTTGAATACCTGCTGGAGGTAATGCTGCCAGAGTTTTATCAACGGAGTAACTGGGAAATCCCTTTGCGAGTATGGAGCGCCGGCTGCTCCCGTGGCGAAGAGGCTTATTCTCTGGCCATGACCATGCTGTATTTTCAAAAAAAGCATCCCGAGGCGAGATTTTCTATAAATGCCGGCGACATCAATGGCAAAAATCTTGTTGCAGCACGCGAAGCCATATATGGTAATCGCTCTCTGCGCGAAAAACTGGCAATCTTCGAGGAAAAGTTTGGCTTCAAACTTGGCACCCGAGACGATAAGGGCGAGTGCTCTGTTTCAGATGAACTTAAAACGCTCGTTAATCTGCAGAAATTGAACCTTAAAAATATTCGGGGCTTGAATTGCCTGGCCGGGTCAGATATCATCTTCTGCAGAAATGTGCTGATTTACTTTGACGAACAACTGCGCATGCAGCTGGCCGAAAAATTCTATCAGTGCCTCAACCCGGGTGGCGTCGTCTTTCTTGGTGAAAGCGAATGTTTCTCGGGTATTTCGACTCCCTTTGAACTGGTGAACTACAAAAAGATATACGCTTACAGAAAACCCACTGGAATCAGATAAATAATGGCTGAACAAAAAAAAATCAAAGTACTGGTCGTCGATGATTCCGCATTCATGCGCACAGCGATTGAGCGCATGCTGATCTCTGACCCGACAATAGAACTGATCGGTTCTGCTGCCAACGGTAAAGAAGCCGTAGAAAAAGTTATCCGATTGCGTCCAGACGTCGTCACGATGGACATCGAGATGCCGATAATGGATGGCCTGCACGCACTGAAAGAGATCATGAGGCTATGCCCCGTTCCAGTGCTGATAGTGAGTTCTCTCTCCAAGGAAGGCGCGAAAGTGACTCTCGACGCAATAGAACTCGGCGCCATCGACTATGTTCCCAAGCCTGGTTCGACGCTTTCGGCAAGCATTCTTACTCTTAGAGAAGAGCTGCTGCAGAAAATACATGCGGCAGCAGGCTGTCAGCCAAGAGCAATTAAACTTGAGTATATTTCAGGAAAACGAAACGCAAAGAAAGTTTCGACACCGGCAGACGAAATCATCAACCGGGCCGTTTTCATCGGCGCCTCTACCGGCGGACCGCCGGCAATACAAAAAATTCTCAGCATAATCGATCCCTTTCTTCCCGCTCCGATAATTATTGCCCAGCATATGCCTAAAGCCTTCACGTCGGCTTTTGCATCGAGAATGAACATGATCTGCGGTATCAAGGTAAAGGAAGCGAGCAACGGCGAAACCCTGCAGAATTCGATTGCTTATGTCTGTCCCGGAGATCACCAGACCAGAGTTGTTCGTAGTATGGAAGGCAGATTCTGCTTTTCGATAACTTCGAATGCTGGCGAACAAGATCGTTTCGCTCCATGCATAAACACATTATTCTTTTCAGCCGCCAAGGAATTTGCCCATAAAGCGGTAGGAGTAATTCTGACCGGTATGGGCGAAGACGGAGTTCGTGGACTGAAAAACATCAAGCTGATGGGCGGCCTTACTATCGCCCAGGATCGTTCATCCTCTGTAGTTTATGGCATGCCGAGAGCCGCTCTTGAGCAGGAAGCAGCCGTTCGCATACTCAATCTCGACGAGATTTCGAAAGAAATTGAACTGGCGCTAAAATAAAAGATCACAAAGCAGGAGACAGGATTACCATGAAAATCAATGAAGACGAATTGATGGAACTGGCCATTCAGATAGAAAAAAATGGCAAAGAATATTTTGCCGCCATGGCCGAAAGGTCGGAGAATGTGCGGGTCAAACAGATTTTTAATTTGCTGGTACGCGAAGAGCAGAGCCACCTCGAAATCTTTTTAAAAGTGCGCGAACGTCTGGCAGCAAAGCATCAGGAAGAATTTCAGATTGCTGACGAATACAATACGCCGGAAATGGCCGCCTATGTTCAGGCAATGTCTGACGGACGGGTTTTTCCAAACCTTTGTTCGCACAACGAACTGGCTTCTGAGATAAGAGATGATGAGCAGGCCATCTATCACGCTATCGGTTTTGAAAAAGACACTATTCTGTTCTTTGGCGACATTCTTGGCATTCTTGGTCCCGATGATGAAAACCGTTCACTGATTGAGGAACTGATCAGACAGGAAAAAATACATATCGCAAAGCTCTACACGTTACTTGGCTCTTTGAAGTAACTCCGGGAAATGGAACGAACAGAAAAGAAACGAGCGCTTATTCGCGGCGTCAGACTGCCACAGGGAGCAGAAAAACTGCTTTCGCTTTCGCTGGTATTTTTTGACGCACTGTTGATGAACGCTGTTTTTATCGGAGTTTTTACAGTCTGGTTTGGTGGGCTGGCAAATACCGACACCTATCTAAACGCTTATATGCAGGTGCGTTGGTGGTTGCTGGGGTTTTATTTTACTTTTGGCCTGCTGACTGGCATATTCAACATCCGCAATTTAAGCGCTGCTTCAGACATTTTTTCGCACACGTCAGGCGCTCTTTTGGCAACATTTATCAGCTTCAACCTGACGACCTTCTTTTCACGCAACCTGGCAAGCCTGGCATACAATTTTCCAAGGCCGGTTTTTCTGTTGGCAACAGCATTCTGCGTCTTGACCGCAGTATTGTTGCGCGCGGTGGTTTCGACGCTTTTTCGACCGCACCCGCTGATCAGGCGGGCAATAATCATTGGCGATGAAACTGAGGCCAGGCGCATAATCAAACACTTTCATCGCCGCGGTGGCGTACGTTTTCGCATAGTGCACACCCTGAAAGCCGAGCAGATAGAAGATCTTGCCGCCGAGGTTATTTTCAGACACGCCCACGAAATATTCGTTACCGATCCGTCACTGAACCTTGATCAGTTCTGGGCCAGAATTTTCTACAACCGCAAAGAAGAGCCGCACGAGTTCAAAGTCAGAATTTCTGCTGACTACCGTAAAACCTCTGGAACTGTAGCTTTGCAGAGTCTTGAAGATTTTCCGCTCATCACGCTTCACTCACACCCGCTCACCAACATGCAGCGCATTTGCAAGCGAACTTTCGACGTGGCCTTTTCCCTGTTTGCTCTCACCATAACCGCTCCAGTAATGATTTTAACCGCGCTGCTGGTAAGACTGGACTCGCCAGGCCCGATTTTCTACAAGCAGAAAAGGGTTGGTCGCTATGGCAAAGAATTTGATGTACTCAAGTTCAGATCAATGCGAGTTGGCTCAGAATCGAAATCCGGACCTAAAATATCGACCGCCGACGATGACCGCATCTCACCTCTGGGCAAATTTTTGCGCCGTTTCGGCATCGACGAACTACCACAGTTCTTTCTCGTGCTGACCGGCGAAATGTCGGTAGTCGGGCCACGGCCCGAACGGCCTTTTTTCGTAAAGGATTATTATGAATTTCAGGGAAGACGCCTCTCGACCAAGCCGGGGGTAACCGGTCTTGCTGCCGTCAATTCGCGCTATTACCTGCGGCTCACCGACAAGGTAACTTACGACTACTATTACCTCGACAACTACAGTCTGGTGCTCGACATCAAGATCGTCTTCCAGACAATATGGGTTCTGCTGTTCGAATCGAACAAGGCCCTGCACGACAAGCATCATGAACTGGACGGCATGAAAAAGCTGCCAGCTGACGAATACAATGGGAGTAACGGCCATGAAGATTGATCCCAAAATGACAATAGCTGAAATTCTGCGGCACAAACCAGAAGCCGCTGAAGTGCTGCAACAGTTTGGCATGCACTGCATCGGCTGTGCCGTTGCTTCCGGTGAAAGCCTGGAAGACGCCGCGAAGGTACACGATATCGATATCCAGAAGCTGCTGACAGCACTTCAAGACTAAGCATAATCAGCAATTTGTAATTACTGCTGTTTGTGATATAATTGTCTGAATATATTGTTTCAAGTTGAGTCGTCAGCTAAAGCATGATTCTTGATCGAATAAGAGAGCCCGCCGACCTGGAGTTTCTTTCATACGAAGAACTTCAGCAGTTGAGCAGTGAAATTCGTGAGATGATAATCAGCGTGGTATCACGCAATGGTGGTCATCTTGCCAGCAACCTCGGCATTGTCGAGCTTACATTGGCTGTACATCGCATTTTCAGATCACCCAAAGACCAGATTATCTGGGATGTCGGTCATCAATCTTACACCCATAAAATTGTTACCGGGCGACGAGAACAGTTCGCCAGTCTGCGTACATTCGAAGGCCTGAGTGGTTTCCCCAAAATTTGCGAAAGCCGGCACGATGTTTTTAATACCGGCCATAGCTCAACCTCAATTTCTGCCGCGCAAGGTCTGGCAATAGCAAATCAGCAGAGGCAGAAAGACGGCAAGGTAATCGCAGTTATCGGTGATGGTGCACTTACTGCCGGCATGGCATTCGAAGCGCTTAATTACACCGGTCACGAAAAAAACGATGTTGTGGTAATTCTCAACGACAACGAAATGTCGATTTCACCAAACGTTGGCGCAATGTCGATGTATCTGCATCGTCTACGTCTTGAGCCTGCTTACACCACCCCCAAAGACTATCTGGCGCACGTGCTTAAACAGATACCAGGTTTTGGTTCCCGCCTGTATAACGTTATCAGCAGGCTCGAAGGCAGCCTCAAGTATCTTCTCACGCCAGGCATGCTGTTTGAAGAATTTGGTTTTAAATATTTCGGGCCGGTAGACGGCTATGACTTTGAGACACTGGAACGCGCGCTTATTCGCGCCAGGGATCGCAAGGGCCCAGTTCTGGTACACGTTCTCACTGAAAAAGGACGCGGCTATAAGCCAGCCCAGGAATTCTGCAACAAGTTTCACGGCACCGGCCCGTTTGAGATTTCAACCGGCAAAGTAAAATCAAGCGGAAAAACACCGCCTTCATATACTGAGGTGTTTGGCGACGTGCTCTGCAAGCTTGCGGCCAGAGATGAAGAAATCGTAGCAGTCACTGCCGCCATGAAGGAAGGTACTGGTCTCAACCGTTTTGCGCTTGATTATCCGGCCAGATTTTTTGATGTCGGCATTGCCGAACAGCATGCGGTTACCATGGCCGCCGGCATGGCTAAAGGCGGCCTGCGCCCGTTCGTCGCTATTTACTCTTCTTTCATGCAACGCGCCTACGATCAGTTCATTCACGATGTGGCACTGATGAAACTCCCGGTTGTGTTGTGTCTCGACCGCGCCGGGCTGGTTGGCGAAGACGGGCCAACTCATCATGGCGTCTTCGACGTGTCGTTTATTCGCTGCATACCAGACATTCAGGCCATTGCGCCACGTGATGAAATTGAACTTGAGCAGATGCTCACCTACGCCGCAGTTCAGAATGGCCCGGTTGTCATCCGATACCCGCGTGGTGCCGGCATCGGCTGCGAAGACAGCATCAAAGACCGTTCCGAAATAGTCAGCGGACGTGCCGAAATCGTGAAAGAAGGCAAAGACGTTGCGATCTGGGCGCTTGGCCATATGCTGCATCCAGCACTCGAAGTCGCCAACGAACTCGAGCAGCAGGGAATCAGCGCCATGGTCATCAACCCGCGCTTTATCAAACCATTCGATCTCGATATGCTTGCCAAAGCTATCAGCCGACGAATTCCCATGGTAACCATTGAGGAAAACTCGCTTGCCGGAGGGTTCGGCAGCCTGGTCGCCGAGCACGCCATCGAAATGGGACACAGCGCCGGCATGTTACGCATCGGCATACCAGACAACTTTGTTCAACACGGCAGCCAGGCTGAACTTCGCCGTTTACTCAAAATCGATAGCGCTGGCCTGAAAGAGCGCATATCTGAATGGCTGCAGCCTTCGGCAATCAAAAAAGTCGCCTGCTGAGACTGTAAACCTTCTCGGGCAGATTTAACCTGATAACTTTCTGAAGGTATTCAGGCCAGCTGGTTAATGATCTTTTCGTGCTGCGGGTATTGTGCAAGCAATTTTGCCCGAGTAGCCAACTCAAAATCGGCAAAATCAAAACCCGGCGCCACTGCGCAACCGACCAGCGCTTCTTCGTCACCAGCAACAACAGCACCAAACCAGCAGCCTGCTTTTATGATGACCTGCAGGCTCTCGCCTGCTGCCAGGTTGTTCCCAAGTCTGAAAACAGAATGGCTGCCTTGCGTGTCAATCTGATGAATATTCAGGCCGCCACCACAGTGATGATACCAGATTTCATCTGACTTTAGCCGATGAAACCGCGACAGATCACCCGGAGACAGCATAAAATAGATCGAAGTTAGATAGGGACGGCTTCCGCCATGCTCCAGCAATGCCGAGCCAGATATTAAACCATCGGCACGATAAACCTCGGCAAAATAACCACCCTCGGGGTGCCGCTGCAACCCCAGGTTTTTGACCCAGCCAGCGGCTTGCGAAGACAATCCTGCTTCTGCAAATTGTTTTTCATTCATGCTTGTCATTTGAGTTATTCTAACGTTCAAGCGAGTTCAGTTCAATCAGCATTTTCTGTGCAATTGTTGAAACGGGCCTGCACCTGACTTACGAAAGTGTCAAGCTGGATCTGCCGGCCAGGGCTTTCTCCGCCAGGTTTCCCTGAAAGCCCTGACAATTCCGGCATTTCTGGCGAAACTGCCGGCAATCATGGCAGAAACTGCAGACACAAAAACAAGTCTGGATCATACACGCCGACTTATTGCCAAATCAACTGCTGCAAGCGTCTTTTAACTATGATATACTTACAAAAAATTGCAGGGGTAAAACTATGAATCGTACAACTCCGGGCGTCAGTCTCAGGCTGGTTAAGCGGCCATCAAAAGGTTTCTGGGCGATACTCGAAAATCGCCGGGTCACCAGCACGCATTTTGAAGAGTATAAAAATCCACCCGACGCGGTCGGGCTGATTCAAGGCACTGTGGCTGCCATACTTGCCGCTTCTGATATCGCAGAAAAGGCTGCCGCTGTTCAGGTCGCCGAAATTCGCGGGGTCTGCCCAACCCACATGACCCTGATTGCAGTTTATGGCGATACTTCTGCGGTAGAAGCTGCGCTGCAGGCTGTGCAAAATCAGCTCTGCGACACAGTGTTTTCTGACCTTGCCTGAACCCCGGAGCATTGATTATGAAATACAGCGATAAGGTAATGCAGCATTTTAACTCTCCGCATAATTGCGGACACCTTGACGATTACCATGGCATCGGCCAGATCGGCGATCCTGGCTGCGGCGATTTCGTCGAAATGACAGTGCATATCAGCGCAGACAACCAGAAGGTTGAAAAAATCCGCTACCGTATCAAGGGCTGCCCGGCTGCTATAGCAACCACCAGCATAACTTCGGTTATGGCCGAAGGTCTGCAGATAGAAGACGCTCTCAAGATAACTGATCAACAGGTCGTCGATGCACTTGACGGTCTCCCCGAAAGCAAAATTCATTGCTCGCTGCTGGCAGTACGAGCACTGCAACTGGCAGTTCAGGACGCCATATTGAAGCGCCTTTTTCGCAAAGCCGGTATTGTCTCTTCTGATGCAGAATTCGAACAGCTCAAAAAAGATGGCCGACTCAGTGAATATCTCGGCTTACAGACCGGCGAAATTGGCCATAACTGCGATGGTTCGTGTGAAGTTTCCGGCACAAAGTGCTAAGTGCTTCACTTTGTTATCAAGACCCGCGCAGATCAATGAGTTCGTAAATGTTGTATTCGCGGGCTTTGCCTTTTAAAGAGCAGCGCCGCAAAAAGTTCACCCGGCCGACACCTTTGAGAAGCCGCATGGTTGAACCTGATATGATGATACCTG
>MFYY01000059.1:41480-45279 GCA_001787855.1 Candidatus Riflebacteria bacterium GWC2_50_8
GCCTATTTTGCCTGAGATTACCGTGCCCGAAGCGATACCGGCACAAATGCCCGGCAAGCCTCCTGATTTTGCTTCTCTGGCAAGCTGAATAGATGCTCTGGCGCCTCTTAGCGCATGCGATTCAATATCGCCAGGGTTTTCCCTGAATACCAGCATCAATGTCTGATTGAGAATTTTATCAATACTGCCGCCATTTGCCTTTACGATGCGATCGCCAATAGTTGTAAAATGGTTGAGAAATTTAACTGTCTGCTGCGGAGTAAAATTTTCAGCAATTGAATGAAAGTCTTTGATCGCAGCAAACAGAATTGTAGTTTCGCGATATTCACCGCCAGGAGCCAGATTTCGACCTTCAGAAGATTCGATATCTGAATAGGCGTCCTCAGAAACGTAGTCTCGAAGCATATTACGTTGCTGCAGCCCTTTAACCATACTTGCAAAGCTTGCGTTCAGCTGTTCCAGTTCGTCTCCTGTCGACAGCCTGAGAGACCACGAATCACTCCCGCGCGCGATCTGCTCAGCACTGATGGCAAGCTCTCTGACCGGTATCACAAAAAACGTATCGAGCAGCTTTCCTGACAGAAGCAACAACAGCAAAAGATAAGCCAGGCTGCCGAAGCCAATTGCCAACGAGCTTTTCAGCGCTGAACCAAGGTTGCGTGGCTGGGCCAGGGCTACGGCAATGTGTGGCACAGCATGATTAAGTTTGTTTATGGTAAATTCTTCCACTCCTGAGCGATTACGTGAAACTACAGTTTCAGATCGCAACCTCCCGGCGGCTTTTTGCAGCGCAGTATTCTCAATATGGCCACTGCCAGGCCAGATCATTCGCGATCCGGTCTTTTCAACCGGAAAAAATGCATACTTTATGCTGTAGTTTCCGTAGTCTTCTTTAAATTCTGAGCGGGCAAACAGGCTTTTCTTAAGAAAATCAGCAATAAGGGGGGCAGCTTCCAGTCGCGTAAGAACAAGGCACAGCACAGAAAGCCGGCCTTGGGCCTCTTTATCGATGACTTTGTAATTAGCAAGCCAGACCGAAATTTTTGCCTGATCGAGGCTATAGAATGCACCATTCGAAATCAGAGCATTGCCAATGATGGTTATTTTGAGAGTCTCCCCTGGAATTTTCAAAACATCCTGTCTAACCCGTTCCACGGGCTCCGGTTCTCTGAGAAGCTGCAGGGTTCGCAGTGGAAAAAAGCTTTCTACGGCATCAGTTGTATCTTTGCTGCTGCGCGCCGAGGATCGACTGGCAAACTCTCTGGTAATTACGCCATCAAGCTTCTGCAGAAAAATTTTTGAGATTGGTATCTGGTCTCCTATCTCAGCAAAAATCTTTTGAACTGCAGTTTCATCCTGGTAATTATTTTTGTTAATTTTCTGCAGCAATACAGCCAGAGTCCCTTCAAGATTGGCAAAATACTGGTCCAGTTCATTATTCAAAAGCGCCAGTCTGGTGTTTACATGTTGCAGCAGATTGATTTTCCCAAGAAACTCGTCGTATTGCAGATGCAGATAAAAACTCGTAGCAAAAAACGAAAAGGGAAAGATTGCCGCAAGCACTGTAGTAAAAATAATTCTCTTCTTGAAGCTGCCTGAGAGATTAATTCCAAACAAACCGGCTCGTAAACAGTACAGCCCGGAGATACTCAACAACACAGCAGCCAGAATTGTAAGACCGCGTCGAATATGGGCGAACTGATGTTGAAGGCTCGATAAAGGCAGGTGATACTGGAGAAAGGGCACTTTTCTACTGGCATTTTCCTGCAGGGAAATGCCGCCGCAATGAATGACATGCCTTATAAATCGCTGATCTGCGGGCGCAGTGATTATAATGCGATCCTTAAGACGCTCAATACTACTGCAGAGCTGATCAGGCCTGACTTCTCTTTTGACCACATCAAGTTCACGCGAAACAACCCGACAAAGAGGGTACTGCGCATGCAAAGTTTTGAGCAAAAATTCTGTCGAAAATTCTTGCCCTCTGATAATTGCCAGAGCGCCTTCAGGCCCTGCAGATCTATTTTTAAATTCAAAATAGACAAAATAGAGATCACCGCCGTATAACACTGAAAAGTTCTTGACTACAGTATTTCTCTGCAGGGTAATTGGAGTAAGTGCTTTAAACAGACGCTGCGTCGAAAGAGCGAGGCGCCGTCTTTCTGCTTCCAGAGCGGCATACAAAGCAGGTTGCATACTGTTTTGAGGGTCCTGACCCTGTCTGTACAAAAATTGCAACTGGCGTTTGAACAGTGCGGCTGGTGGCAAAACAACTCCTGGCAGTGAAATCTGCCGATTGGGCGTGACGGTCATCTGCTGGCACTGCTTATCGAAAAACAGACAGAGAAGAGTTTTTCCACCGATAACAAGGTCTATTTTTCCTTTAAGCGCTTCCAGTTCTGCGGGGTTTGCCCCGGTGGCCGGCAAGCGCTCAAGGTTCGGCAATCGACTGGCAATAAAATTTTCGATGACCAGGGAGTCTTTGTATAGTTCAAGCTGGTTATAGGCCTCAGCAAGCCTGCCTGCTTCAGAAAAGTGGGCATATTCATCAAGAAAATAGTCCAGGGCCGCAAAAGATACGACAACAGGTATCAACACAAGCAGTAACCACGCCAGAAAAATTCGGGTGCCGGGAATCGTGACCCTTTCTTTGATCAAGGCTCTGATGTTTTCAGACATTTATAAGCTCCAGAGCCTCAGCATTAAATACGCGGCAGGTTATCGCCGACTCGGCTTCCCGACCAGCATCCAGACTCAGAAGAATTCTGCTTTCAGACATGCTGGTCATAGATTCGAGTGCTGCTGCCTGTTCGATTACCTTTCCGGTCACAGTATAATCTTTTCGGCCGGTTTCGCTGCCTATACTGCCAGAAACAACCATGCCGGTATCTATTCCAACTCCGTTGTCGATAGTGAAAAGACCTTGCCTGGTGCGCTCCGCATTAAGCTGCGCCAATTTCTGCCGCATGCTTACAGCCGCTCTGCAAGCTCTTATTACATCATTTTCCAGGGCTGGTTCATTGTAAAAAACAGCCTGAACCGCGTCACCAATGTATTTATCGATAACACCGCCATATTCGGTAATAGCTTCTTCCATGCTGGTAAAGTATGAATTGAGCATCTCAACAACTTCAGCCGGCGAATATTTTTCGCTGATCGCGGTAAAGCCCCTGATGTCTGAGGCCAGAATCGTAACTCTGACTGTCCTGCTTTCTTGAACAAGGTCATTTGCGCTGGCTGATTGAACATGCTCGACCAGTGCCCCGGAAACATAGCGCTTGATCATTTCTCTTTGCTTAAGGGCAATAGACATTTCGTTGAATGCCTGAGTGACCTTGTCGAATTCATCCTCTGAGAAGCTTGAAATCATCACTCCATAGTTTTCATGGCTCAGAGCTTCAATACCCTTATTGATGATTTTTACCGGGCCGCTTATGAATTCAACAATAATGGAAGCGATGAAATAGAGAAGAAGAACGGCATACCCCATAAGAATGGGAAACAACATATTGATTGCCAGCCCGGCAAAGGCAAAATTTACACCTCTATTCTTTCCCACTGCTGAAATAACAGCGCTTTCCCCATCTTTATAGCGCCAGGCTCTGACTTCAAATTCATTATCACTGCGAATAACGCTTTGGCCAAAATCCCTGGTCGCCAGCGCCCGCTCAAAGTTAGCAGTCATCTCAGGTGACAAAAGAGCATCTCCTGGCCAGGAGAACATAAAGAGATCATCAAGTTTGCGCAGGCGAACGCCAACTGAAACGTCACCATATCGTCCAGACCTGGTGAACCAGAA
>MFYY01000059.1:45407-45553 GCA_001787855.1 Candidatus Riflebacteria bacterium GWC2_50_8
CGGCACTGTGAGTAAGTGCGCGCTGCGCCGTGTTTTCATGCACGACTGAAGCCTCTTCCTGCTCCGGCGTTATGTAATTTTCCATCAAGCCAAGGGTCATGGTTTGTGAAAAATCTGACCTTTTGCCAGTTTTAAGCAAACCAAGA
>MFYY01000059.1:45623-46327 GCA_001787855.1 Candidatus Riflebacteria bacterium GWC2_50_8
AGTTTGTGATCATCGTTGCATCCCCAGTATCGGCGAGAAGTTTTATGAAACCATCGCCGTCATTAACCATAGTACATCCGAAATAGCCCCTGTTTGTAACGGCATTCTGCATATCATCATGGAGAATATCAGTGAACATGTCAGCATTTATGGTACCCTGCCGCTGGACAATCTGGGCACCCTTGGGCAACTGGGAATAGGTTTGTGTACTGATTCCAAGAACTGTCCTGGCATGTGCTATAGCCTTGACAACATTCCAGAGCCGCCGATCCAGTTCTGTTGAAGTCATGGTGCCTGACCATGCGATATAATCAAAATGTCTAAGCGGAACATCAGAAACAACCGACTCAAGCGTACTCCTGGCATTAGCGGCTTCCTGCGTTTGTCCTGCGGCATCGAGTTGCGTAATGAGTTGCTCCAGGGTATAATAGTATGCTCGGTCATCAATACCTTCTCTGATACGATCCATCTGTATAGAACCAACTATACCGGAGGCGGTAATCCGTGCATACATCCAATCCGGTGCACTCTCGCCTCTCCACTGATCAGCCCACTGATGGTAGCCAGTTGAATTAATCCGCTGACCGTATTGGCCGACAGCGGAACGTGTAAAACCCAGATTATATCCACGAACCTCGGCATTATCAGCACGAGCAGCGGCCAGAGCTTCATCTGTCCAGCTGTTATATTCTCTAAATTTCAAG
>MFYY01000060.1:0-8602 GCA_001787855.1 Candidatus Riflebacteria bacterium GWC2_50_8
GACGATGACGATTTTTACATTGACCTGGTGTTTTATAATTTCATCTTGAAGTGTTTCCTGCTGATAGACCTTAAGATCGGCAAACTGACACATCAGGATGTTGGACAGATGGACGGTTACGTGCGACTTTTTGAAGATCGATTCAAGGTTCCCGGCGATAACCCTACAATCGGGCTTATTTTGTGCTCAGATAAAAGCGAAGCGGTCGCAAAGTATTCGGTATTGAACGAAGGCCGGCAGATTTTTGCTTCGAAATACTTGAATTACCTGCCAAGCGAAGCAGCGTTGAAACAGGAAATTGAGAAAGATAGACGACTGATCGAGGCTGCGGCAGAAGAAAGAGCCGCAGACGAATCTGACGAAAGAGAGAATTTGCTATGAAAAGCGAAATTCATGAATCTTCAGACAACGTTTTTCTCGATCTTGGCTATTCTCGCGAAGATGCTGAGCTCCTAAGATGGCGTGCCGATCTGATGGCGGCGGTAAGAAAATGGATCAGCGAAAACAGGTTAACCCCGCATGAAGCTGCAGAAATTCTGCATGTCAGCCAGACAAGAGTTACTGATCTTCAACGTGGCAAATGGGACAGGTTCAGTCTTGAAAAATTGATCGTGCTTGCTATAAGATCAGGGTTCAAACTGGCCGTCAGTCGCACTCGCTGTGCTACGTGGCACAGCGGGATTAGAGTAGTGTGATTATAGTATTCCAGATAGTGTTGACCGTTGTAGCAGCTGGTGTTAGCATAAAATTAGAAGCACTAAGAAGGAAATTATATGAAGAACATGATTGTGTGTGATCTTGACATAATGATGGGGAAGCCGGTGATTACCGGGACCCGTATCACTGTTGAGCTGATTCTTGAAAAACTTGCTGATGGCGAGTCTTATGATGATCTTATTACAGCTCACCCGCAGCTGACCCGTAAATCTATCGCCGCGGCCCTCAAGTTTGCCTCGGAATCTTTACGTGTGGATACTATTTATCCAATTAAAAAAACTGCATGATCAGCTTTGTCGTTGACGAGGGGGTAGATAAACCGGTAGCCGACAAACTTTTTGAACTCGGTTTTGAAACTTATTACATTGCCCATATGATGCCTGGGGTTTCTGACGTAAAAGTTCTTGAACTCGCGAATTCAAAGCAGGCAATTTTGGTGACTGCCGACAAGGACTTTGGAGAACTGGTTTACCGCCGAAACTTGGTGAGCCATGGTATCATCCTGATCCGTCTCACCGGATCCTCGCCGTCTGAAAAGGCTGAAATTGTTGGTTCTTTTATATGCGATCACCAGGCTGAAGTTCATAAGGCGTTTTCGGTTATTACTAAGAACGGGGTTCGAGTCAGGAAATCCCACATCATAAAAATTCAGCCTTGAAATGTTAATTGTGCTTGCCATGCGGTCAGGGTTTAACCTGACTCTGAGCAAGGTGGCGTGAATGTGTATTCTCTGTGCTACGTATCGCAGCGGAAAAACAGATAGCAGCTACACGTAGAGTTTGACTTTCCAGCAACGGAATTTGTGCCCCGCGATACCGATTTTGCCAATGTGCAAAACAAACCCAATTGACCTTGTATCATATTTCGAGTATGGTGAAGTGGGTTTAATCAGACCGCCTTGGTTTGTCGCTATCGGTTAGGTTTACTGCGTGGTTTTGTGTCCCGATAGATATAAGTTAAAATCACCTTGGATCAAAGTCTTTAAGGAATTTATTTGAATGAAAATTTACGTTGGTAACCTTCCCTACAGTGCAACCGAAGAACAACTCAAAGCTATGTTTAGCAAGCATGGTGAAGTAGCTACAGCCAGCATCATCATCGATCGTGATACTGGAAGATCAAAGGGTTTCGGTTTTGTCGAAATGCCCGATGATTCTAAAGGTGGACAGGCTATTCAGGCTCTCAATGAAGTTGCCATGGACGGTCGCAACCTTAAGGTTAATGAGGCCCGCCCCAGAGAAGAACGCCCAAGAAACAGCAGTGGCGGCGATCGCGGTGGATATCGTGGTGGCAACGACAAAGGCGACAGAAACTCAAGATATTAATAGCCTTTTATCAAAGACCGCTGCTTTTTAGCAGCGGTCTTTTTCATTGTACGCCCGGCATGGGTGATAACTCGGCGGTGAAAATCCGCCACAGGCTTGGCAGCAGGAACTGTTAGCCAAAGGGTACCAAAAAGCCTACTCGCACGCAGTAAGGTATTTGAAAAAATTAGACAGGCTGGCCGCTTCCGTTGCCCGTTGGGATTCTTTTGATGATCACAAAGAATTCAAAGGCAGAATCCGTAAGAAACATGGCTTGAAGCATAGCTTCTGGTCAAAATACAATGAATCCTGAAAGGTGCTTCTGGTATGTCTCGAAAGCTGAAAGCAGACCCTGACTTTACTGCATGCCCTGTTTGCGACGATGACGAATTAAATGGTGAAAATTGTTGCTGAAGCACTCGGCGATTTGAAAGAACTTATATATTGCTCACATCCCGGATCTTTGTCATTGCTTTGAGCGAATTCGTGGCCGGCATGGCGTTATTGTATTGTAATACCGAACAGTTGTATGGTATAATGATACAAAAGGAAGTGCGATGACTATGTTGTCTGAGTTTTTATCATCAAGAGCCCGTGCTGAAATCCTCCGGATTCTTTTCGGCACAGAGCCGGCGGAAGTTCATCTACGAGAGATTCAGCGGCAGGCCGGAATGGCAATTGGAACGATACGTCAGGAAACAGCCAGGCTCGAAAAGCTTGGGCTTATACAGAGTCGTATCAGTGGCAACAGAAGTTATTTCTCGGCGAATAGGCGAAATCCATTGTATGCTCCAGTCCATGAACTGGTGTTGAAAACCACTGGCCTGGCAGATGTTTTAGCGAAGCATATACACAAAGACGGGATAGAATTCGCTTTCGTATTTGGTTCTTTTGCCAGCGGAGAGGAAACACCCGAAAGCGACATTGATCTTTTTGTCATCGGGAAGACTGGATTGAGAGCGTTAAGTCCGCAGTTGTCTGAGCCGGCCAGAATACTTGGTCGTGAGATCAACCCTCATGTAATGGATTTGCAGGAGTTCATGAAGCGAAAAGCTTCCGGTGAGCACTTTGTCGTCAGAGTGTTTGAATCAAAAAAAATCATGATTATCGGAAACGAAGATGACCTTATCAAACTGGGCCAGTAACGGCTGGCTCAAGCAACACAATACAAGCCGGCAGGAAATCGAAAATCTTCTTGCCATGGTTGAAAGGGATCTTGCTGATGCCAGGACGGCAGATCTTTCGGCTGACTGGCGCTTTGGCATCGCCTATAACGCCGCATTGAAACTATGCACCATTCTGCTATATGTATCAGGTTACAGGCCAGATCGCCAGTTAGCTCATTACAGAACCTTGCAATCGTTAGCTCTCATTCTGGGAGAAAATTGGCGGAGAGACGTAGACTATCTGGATAGTTGCCGAATAAAGAGAAATGCCGTCGAGTATGATTATGTCGGTGGTGCAACGATTAAAGACGCTGAAGAGTTGATCAATTTCACAGAGGTGCTCAAAGCGGAAGTTTTGAAATGGCTCGAAGTTCACTCGCACGACACGACAGAACCATAGAGCTTTGCGCTCATAGCAATCTGTGGCGCTTTTGGTCAGAATAATGCTATGTTCAAAAAATAATGAACAACAGTAAAAAGTGAACAAAGCTGGAAAGAGCCACTGTGTTAACCACATAAAAACATGTTTGCTCAGAGTTTGACTTCGCTGCGCTACGTAGTGCGTGGTAATGAGATTTATATCGCGTATCGCGATTTGAAAGAATTTGTATATTGTCCACCCGGCTCTTTGCTCAACCTGTTTTTGCGCCGGCTTCGACCTACAAACCTGATCTGCTGGCAATTCTGACAAGTTCCTGAAAACAGTAGATGGCGTATTCAAGGGCCGACACGTTTTTCTCAATAGCGTTGCCATAAGCGGTAAAAACATCTTTAAAAATTCTTTGCCAGTTAGCCGATTCCTGTTATATAATAAATTAAAACAAACGTTCAAAACTATTGTTCAAAACAGATGTTCAAGGTAAATAATATGGAAACCAGTCTAAATTCGACCAAAAGCCTGATTATCAAAGCAGCTCTGGGAATATTTGCGCAAAAGGGATTTAAAGGAGCTACAGTTCGGGAAATCTGTGCGGCCGCTGATCAGTCGGTTGGTGCCATCAATTACCATTTTCGCGACAAACAGGGACTTTATGAAGCGGTAACTCAGGCTCTGCTTGAAGAACTTATGCTCAATACTTCCCCGGAACCTCAGAATTCTTCAACTATGCAGCCGGAAGCCAGGCTGCATTTCCTGGTAACCAGTTTTCTCAAAAGATTCGGAATGCTCTTTGATGGTGGTGACAACGGGCAGCGTGCTATTTTCATGTTGCGCGAAATTCTTAATCCGTCAGCAGATTTTACCAGATTGTTTTTGTCTTTTCAGGCCTGGCAGAAGGACTATCTGCTGCGGATTATTTCTGATCTGACCGGTTGCAGGCCGGAGAGCCCGGAAGTTGCCCGTTCAGCTATTTCCATTATCGGTCAGTGCTTTCATTTTGTATTCGGGCGCCGGTTGTTTGGTCTTCTTGGTATGGAGGCGAGCCAGGCAAAGGAGATTTCAAAGTGTGCCGAACATATTGTCAAATTTTCTCTGGGCGGTGTTAAAGCAGTTACTGGGGCAAAAAAATGAAAAAAAAGATGTTAATCATTATAGCTGTTCTTGGAATTGTCACATTTTTACTGTTGAATGCTTTTGTTGACACAGGCGCCAAAAAGCTGGTCATGTCAGGCAATTTTGAAGTTGATGATGTAGCAGTGTCTTTCAGAGTTCCGGGCCTGATTGCTGAGCGACTGGTTAATGAAGGCGACATGGTTGCCTCCGGCAGTCTGATCGCACGACTCGACGACGAAGAATACCTGCTTGCCGTCAACAAAGCACAGGCAGCCTGGCAGGCTGATAAGGCTCTTCTTGAAGAACTGCAGGCCGGTTCAAGAAAAGAAGAAAAAGAACAGGCCAGAGCCCAGCTGCAGATGGCACAAGCGACATTGCAGCAGCTTACCGTCGGTTTACGACCACAGGAGATCAAATCGGCAAAAGCTTCTCTGCAGCAGACTGACGCCATGGTAAAAAAAGCTCTGTCAGCGCTGAAAGAAGCAGAAAGAGAAGAAGCCCGCTATTCTAAGCTGTTCGCCAGCAACGCTATCAGTGAAAAAGATTACCTTAATTTCAAAACCGCAGCTGATACCGCAAGAGCCAGCTACAACGAAGCCATTGCCAGGCATGAGGCATCAAGTCAGCAACTCAGCATGGCCAGTGAAGGAAGTCGCAAAGAAGAGATTGCCAGAGCAGATGCAGCTGCGCGAGCTGCAAGTGCCACTCTCGATCTTATCGTTGCCGGCCCGCGTGATGAAAAAATTCATCAAGCCTCAGCCAAAGCGGCCATGACAGAAATTGCCTATAAACAATCTCAGCTTTCTCAAAACTATACCCGGCTGCACTCCCCAATTTCAGGGACCGTGCTCGCCAAAGCCGCGGAAGCTGGAGAGTTTGTCAGACAGGGGCAAACCATTGTTACCATCGGTGATCTGCATAACCTCTACCTGCGCTCCTATATCAGCGAGAGCCGGCTGGGACTCGTCAAAATCGGCCAGCAGATCAAAATTAAGGTCGACAGCTATCCCGACGAAACCTTTGTGGGCAATCTGATATACATCAGTCAGGAAGCGGAATTCACCCCGAAAACCGTGCAGACTCATGAAGAGCGCGTCAAACTCGTATATCGCCTTAAGATCGCGGTGCAGAACCCCGAACAGAAACTCAAACCCGGAATGCCAGCCGACGCAATTCTGGAGCTGTAGACCATGACCTCGATCACTGTCAGAACTGAAAATCTGTGCAAAAATTTTGCTGAAAACCAGGCAGTTGCCGTGGTTTCGCTAGCAGTTGCTGCCGGAGAAATTTTTGGCATCGTTGGCCCGGATGGCGCTGGTAAATCAACACTTCTTCGCATGATTTCGTCAATCATGATTCCTGATTCAGGAACAGCTGAAATCTGCGGATTTGACACGGTAAAACAGGATGAACAGGTAAAAAAACGCATCGCTTACATGAGTCAGAGATTTGGACTTTATCCAGACCTTACCGTTGAAGAAAACGTTAAATTCTATGCTGATATCTATAACATTAACACAGGCACTCTTGAAGCGAGAATTGACGAGTTGCTGCACTTCAGCTACATGCATCCTTTCAAAAAGCGCCTGGCCGGCAAGCTTTCCGGAGGCATGAAACAGAAACTCCAGCTGGTCTGCGCCCTGATCCACACCCCGGAAGTATTGATTCTCGACGAACCAACCAATGGCGTAGACCCGGTCAGCCGTCGTGATTTCTGGCGCATGCTGCAGAACCTTTCAGAAAAGGGCGTAACCATAATTGTCTCAACCTCTTATCTGGATGAAGCCGAGCGTTGTCATCGACTCGCGCTCATGCATGAAGGCAAAATTTTCAAACAGGGAAGTCTCAGTCAGATCATTGCCGATTCAGGCATTTCAATTGCCGTATGGCAGGGAAATGGTGCCAGGAAGCTACATGGTCTGCTTTCAGAAGCTGATAATATTGCAGGATTACGCTTGTTTGGCGACAGTATCAGGGTTCGCCGTCATCAGGAATTCGACATATTAAAGCTGCTCATCAATACCAGTGCAGCCAGGCAGAACCTCAGCGGCAACTGGATTACAGAAGAAAAGCCCAACCTCGAAGATGTCTTTGTCGGTTATCTGGAAAACCGCAGCCAGGCAGATGAGAAGAAAAGCTCACTTTTCAAACCTCTGGAACAAACCTTTACTGACGGCTTCTCTGTTAAAATCAGCAATCTGAGCAGAGTTTTCGGGGATTTTACCGCTGTCGATTCGATTAACCTTGAAGTTAAACAGGGTGAGATTTTTGGCTTTCTTGGCCCCAATGGCGCAGGAAAAAGCACAACCATAAGAATGCTCTGCGGTCTGCTGTTTCCCAGCTCAGGGCAGGGAACAGTTGCCGGCTACGACTTGTTCAGAGATTCTGAAAAAATTAAACAGAATATCGGTTACATGAGCCAGAAGTTCTCTTTGTATTTAGAACTCAGCGTTAAAGAGAATATAAGATTCTATGGTGGAATTTACGGGCTTAGCGGTGAACGGTTCGCGCAACGAATCGACTGGGCCTTGCAGATTTCGGGCTTAAGCAATCTTGGCGATACTCCGGTGCGCATTCTCAGCCTGGGCTTCAGGCAACGACTGGCTCTCGCCTGTTCTTTACTGCATGAGCCGGCTATCGTGTTCCTGGATGAGCCAACCAGTGGTGTTGACCCGCTTACCCGGCGGCAGTTCTGGGATACGATTAAGGATCTTGCCCAGAATGGCATAACGGTATTTGTTACCACCCATTACATGGAAGAAGCTGAATACTGTGACCGCGTAGCTTTCATCAATCGCGGCTGCATCATGGCCTGCGGCTCACCGTCTCAATTGAAGAAAGAGGTCATTAAGAACCGGATTATTCACGTCAGCAGTAAGGTCTCATCTGCGCAACTTGAGAAGGTTCGCGATATTGAAGGTATTTTTGATGCCTACGTTTTTGGCACCGGATTTCATGTTGCCAGCCAGAACGCTGATATCAAAGAAGAAATTGCCCGGGTTCTTGGCGATCAGTCGATTATCGAAAAAACCAGCAATGTATTGCCGGGCATGGAAGACGTATTCGTTCAGCTTTCCGCATCACACTTCGCTGATGACCAGAAAAAGGAATTCAACGCGTGAACTTGCGCAGATTTAAAGCTATAGCCACCAAAGAGTTCATTCATGTCATACGTGACTGGCGAAGCCTTGGTATTTCGCTGGCCATACCGTTGTTACTGCTGCTATTGTTCGGTTACGCCCTGAACATGGATCTCAACAACGTACCCACCATCGTCTGGGATCAGGCAAACAACAGTGACAGTCGCAATTTTATTGAGCTGTTCGGTGGTTCACCTTACTTCGATATTGTCAGAAAGACTGATAATTACAAGGATATCGAGCACGCACTTGGCAGAGGCAGCGCATTGGTCGCGCTGGTAATTCCGGCAGATTTTTCCCGCAATATTTACCGGCAGAACAACCCCAGAGCCCAGATTATCGTTGATGGCAGCGATGCCAACACCGCGAGTTTCGCCATAAATTACGCCAAAGCACTTGGCATAATCGGGGCCGCTACGTTGCAGGTTTCTTATGCTGAGCAGCAGCCAGGCCCTCAGACAGTAAAAATCAGCATTAAAACGCGAGCCTGGTTCAATCAGGATCTGCGAAGCCGCAATGTCATTGTCCCTGGGGTAATTGCAATAGTCATGGTTATTATTGCTTCGATGCTTACCTCGGTAACCGTGGCCCGCGAATGGGAAACCGGCACCATGGAACAGCTTATCAGCACGCCAGTTACCAGCGCCGAAATAGTTCTCGGCAAGGTTGTCCCATACTTCTGCATCGGCTTTGTTGACCTGATGATTTCTTTTGTGGTGGGGCGATATTGCTTTGACGTGCCATTCAGAGGCAATCTCGCCATTCTGTTTCTTTTGAGCAGTA
>MFYY01000060.1:8615-13798 GCA_001787855.1 Candidatus Riflebacteria bacterium GWC2_50_8
AGGTTCTTGCCAACCAGTCGGCTCTGATGGCCGGCTATCTGCCAACGCTTTTTCTGAGTGGCTTTGTTTTTGCCATTCCCAACATGCCAGGGTTTCTTCAGAAGCTGAGCTACATCGTGCCGGCCCGCTATTTTATAAGCATTCTGCGCAGTGTCTATTTGAAAGGTGTCGGGTTGGAAATCCTCTGGTTTAACGCCATGGTTCTGGCATTCTTCGCACTGCTGATGCTCAAGTTATCCCACAAAAATCTGAGGCTGAAAATCGAATAATATGCTGAATCGATTTAAACAGTTATTCATCAAAGAGTTTCTCGAATTGTTCAGAGACAAGCGTATGCGCGTCCTGACCTTTCTGTTTCCGGTTATTCAGATACTGATCCTGGCGCAGGCGTTTGTGCTTGAAGTAAACAATGTCGACGTGGTGCTGGTTGATTATGACCGGTCACAGCTTTCGCGCGAGCTGATGGCAGAATTCTCCGGCAGCGGGCATTTCCGCCTCAGTCATGTCACTGATGATTTAAAAAATGCAGAAAAATTGCTCACTTCCGAAAAAGTAAGGGCAATTATTCATTTCCCCGCAGGATTTGGCAGCAAAGCTTTAAAGGGCAATGGCAGCGAATTCAGCGTCATTACCGATGGCACGAGCAGCAACGATTCGGGCTTGATTCAAGGCTATGCCAGCAACATCTTCTCAGGATTCATCAATCGGATAAATGGCCAACAGAACTCTGTTCTTGAAACCATCGCCTGGTTTAATCCCAACCTCGAAAGCCGCTTTTACTATGTTCCCGGATTAATCGCGATTCAGTTGATCGTCATCAGCTTTCTACTTTCTTCGATAGCCATTGTCAAAGAAAAAGAGATCGGCACCATTGAACAACTCATGGTTACGCCAATTACCGTTACCGAATTTATTCTGGGAAAAACGCTGCCATACATGGCAATAGGCTATATTGCAGCCACAATCATGCTGGTTGCAGCGTTTGGCTTCTACGGAATCAGCATCAAAGGAAGCTGGGTTCTGCTTTATTTCTGCGTGGGCATTTTCCTGGCAGGCAACCTTGGCGGAGCACTGATCATAAGTGTAGTTTCGACCACCCAGCAGCAGGCGCTGCTGACCTCGTTTTTTTTCATGCTGCCACTGGTAATGCTCTCTGGTCTTCTATTTCCGATTCGCAACATGCCTCTGCCAATTCAATATCTGACCATGTTGAATCCGTTGCGCTGGTTTTTTCAGATTCTCAGCGGTGTCATCGGCAAAGGCAGCGGCATCAGCGAACTGGCAGTGCCCATCATCGCACAAATAGCTCTGGCAGTCAGTTTTATCTCGATCGCCATCGTCAAATTTCACAAAGCTTCAGATTAACAGTGATGCAGCTGAACCGGATCTGCTTTTATCACACACGCTAGGTCTTATTGCAGGCCGAACAAGAAATGTTGATTTGCGATTCAGCGTTTTGAGTGTTTTCAAACCTTGAAGTTCCATGCTGATTTTGTCTGATAATCCCATGAATCACCACTTATGGTCAGGCTGGGCAAACTCTTTCCCCATCTCTCAGACTTGCTGTCAGTATCGCGATTGAGATATGATCGAGCAAATTCGTGGTTGGCACTCCCTTTGAAAAATGGCTGCATGTACTGAAATTATCTGAGGTTTACGGTATATTAGACACAAAGTTTCCCGAAGAGATTTCACAGGATGAGGTTATTCTAATGGCCATGCCCTGTTGGCGAAGATGACGAATTGTTTCCGAATGGCATTTTTCATGATTAAGATGAAATAGCAGAACGTGAGGTAGCAAATGAAACTTGCGGGGATAAAATTTCCGGTGTTTGGGCTGTTTTGCATGGCGCTGGGTGGCTTTTTGTTGCATTATCGCATACACCCGCCGCAAAATGACGCGTTTAACCTGATCGCTGTTCTGTTCACTCTGTTCAACGCCCTGATTCTGCCTGCGATGTTCTTTTCCCGCAAGACGATGCCCTGGGCCTACCTGATCAATGCCACAAGCGTCGTCGCCGGCGTAGCCACCATGACCTGGTTCTCCATCGCCAACTGGAAGGATCCGCTCACACTTTACACGATTCTTTTCCACTCAACTCTCGCTGACAGCCTTATTCTTATGGGAAAACTGCCGCTCGCGCACGCGATTCTTCTGGCCTGGCGAGAATTCGACAGTGAGGTAAAAGCATGAACCAGAGCACGCTGACAACTCAAAAAAGCTACACCGCACAAAAAATAGTCTGCTGGCTGCTGCTGCTCGGGCTTTTTCTGGTTTTGACCCGAATCGGCGTTCGTCATTATTTCAGGGAAGAAGCCGTCAAGCCGGGCACCTTCCCGGTTTCGGTCGGGCGGGTGTTGGCGCTCTGGGCTCTCGCTCTCATGCTATTGCAGCCAATTCTGGCAATCCGCCTGCGTTTCCTCGACAGAATTTTCGGCCTCGACCGCCTGCTGCTTGGGCATCGCCTCGCTGGTATTGCCGCTCTGACTCTCGCATCTCTGCACCCCATGCTCATGTATGTGTCAGGGCTCAAGAAGCTTGGGCCAATGGATTCAGGGCAATGGCCAGAAGCAATTGGTGCATTCAGTATCTGTGGGCTGTGGTTCCTGGTGGTTTCTTCGCTCTGGCGAAAATTTCTGGCAATTACTTACGATCAATGGCTGAAGCTGCATAAATTCATGGCTCCGGTAGTGGTGCTGGCATTGACGCATATGTTTATCATCGAGTCGGCAATGCGCAAGGGCTGGATTCTCGGATTCTGGGTCGTCATTCTGACTCTTTGGGGATCAATCCTGCTCACAGAGAAGTTGCTTTTTCGGCCTCGACGAGCTCTCAACGAGGCGTTTGTCGTAGCTTCGGCCGGTGCAGCTGCCGAAAACATCTGGCGCATCGACCTGAAACCAGCATCCGATCAGAATATTTTCAAATTCAATCCCGGACAGTTCGCCTTCCTCAGCTTCAATAACGCCGAACCAGGCCCAGAAGAACACCCGTTCACCATTGCTTCAGCCCCAGCGCAAACCGGCGCTCTGCAGTTTTTGATTAAAGCCGCTGGAGACTGGACCGCGCAGCTTAATTCTGTCAGAGCAGGTGACAAGGTTCGAGTTTCCGGGCCGTTCGGCGTATTTTCACCCTGGCGACATCAAACCAGTCGCCTGATACTGATCGCCGGCGGGATCGGCATTACCCCGATGCTCAGCATTCTCAGGCAGCTTCGCGAAGAAAAGTCTTCTCTGGCGGTCAAGCTGATCTGGACTTTCCAGCGCAGCGTCGGTGCACCATGTCTCGATGAAATAGCAGGCATGCGTCAGGCTATTCCAGCGTTTGAGTTTGTAAAAATTGTCACCCGAGAAGCTTCGGGCGACGCAGCCGCCTGTGCGCGGTTTGACAAACAGGCCCTGGCGAAGCTGATACCTGAATACCAGCCGGGAAGCCTGATTCTGTTGTGTGGCCCAACCCAAATGATGCGCGAAACAAGGAGTGGGCTGGCAGCGATTGGCTACCCGAATTCGGCGATTCTAAGCGAAGAATTCAGCTTCTAAAATT
The DNA here is from genome assembly GCA_001787855.1 of Candidatus Riflebacteria bacterium GWC2_50_8. GTDB lineage: Bacteria > Muiribacteriota > Ozemobacteria > Ozemobacterales > Ozemobacteraceae > Rifleibacterium. The sequence continues at coordinate 12,163 of MFYY01000060.1, forward strand.
GCAGCTCATGCGCTGAGAGATATATCGCCGGCTGGTTGCTCGTGCTGTAGCGAAAGCGATAAATCGTAACGCAAAATTTTGCGATGAATGGCGTGTTGGTGCCGACAAACAGTGCATAAAAACAATATCTGTTGCAAAAAGCCGCGGGATGATTTACTATCGCACTGGCTGAATAAGGGAAGTCGGGTGCAAATCCCGCGTGAGTCCGTCGCCGTATTTGGGGACAAATGCCCAGAGCAGGTCACTGTCGCAAGATGGGAAGACCGGGCAGGAGAATGATCCATAAGCCGGAATACCTGTAGAAGCCCATCGGACCTTATGTCTGGTGAACTATATGCGAGGTGGCGATGACCCATGCTCAGAAAGTTTTTTGTTACCCTTTTTTTCTGTATTTCCGGCTCTTTTCTTCAGGCGGCAGGCGCTGCGGCGCAACCCCAACCCCCAAGTGATTTTGACCTTGGTACGCTGACGGTTGCAGCACCATCATGGAATCACCCAGAAGACATTACCGGCAAACCCGACGGCGAAACCTATTTTGAAATTCTGTCAGACACCGGTAAGACCACGATTTCAGAAGCTCTTGATGGTCAGATGGGCATAAATCTGCGAATCAGCGGTGGCGCCGGACATATCGCAGCTATCAGCTCGGGCGGGCTTTCCGGCAACAAGATCCTCGTGATCAAAGATGGCATGCCGATTAACGACCCATTCACCGGAAGCCCTGACATTGGCGACTTTTCAACGCTCCAATATGATAAGGCCGACCTGTGGAAGGGTAATCGCGCGACTTTGTGGGGCAGCAGCAGTATCGGTGGCACTCTCAGGCTTACCAGCCGCTTTCCCGACAGTGGCCGGCTGCGCCTGTGGACTGACGGTTCTGGCGGCAATGGCCGAGCCGTCGAGACCAGTATTCACCCGGGTACGGCCCGCATCGGCATAAGGCTGAGCCAGTTTACAACTCCGGGTTTTTCGGCAGCAGCGCCTGAGAACGGCAATTCTGAACGTGATGCCTTTGAACTTACGAGCGGCTATGTCGCAATGGAAAGCGATCTTCGCCAAGACCTGCAGTTGCAGGTCAGTGCTGAAAGCAATGAGAGCATGACCGATCTCGATGGCTTCGATTTCGTTTCAGGGCTGCCAGCGGATAATCTGGCTTTTCGCCAGAAAAAACTGGCCAGCCAGTTCAATGTCGGACTGACAGATCACCTGAACAATGGAGAGTTGCGCTTAGCGCATATTTTCACTCACAACAACATGACTGGCATTGATGAGAGCAATCCCTTTAATGAATTTGGGCTGGAAGTCAGTCGGCAAAAGCAGTCTGTCAGCAGAAGTTATCAAGCCGGCACCAGCAGCTATCTTGGTGAGATTGCCAGAACAGAGACCAGAGCCGAAAACCACGGGCTTTTTGTGCATCGCGAAAGCGACCTCGCCATTTTTCTTGCTGCTCAGAATCAGCTGAGAAAAGAGCTTTTCGCGAATCTTACCGCCCGCTACGACGACCCCCAGAACCACAATGGCGTTTTTACCGGAAACCTGACTCTGGTAAGAACTGGCCCGGAGCTTGAGTTGTCGGCAGCATGGGGGCAGGCGTTCAGAATGCCTGCTCTGAACGAGCGCTATTATCCGGCCTATG
>MFYY01000061.1:0-4013 GCA_001787855.1 Candidatus Riflebacteria bacterium GWC2_50_8
CTCCGGCATATTTGGCGTCGCTGTCGATGATGCTGCCGCCGAAACACATCAGAAACGGCAGGTTGGCGGTTTCATCCTTCTGAAAATAAAGACCGAGCGCGTAATGGCCCTGGTTCTGCGAATTATTGGCACTGGCGTCGCCGGCTGCGTTCTCAGCTGGATTGAGATAGAGCATTATCTGGTGCATTTTCTGCGTAAATTCTTCCGGGGTCCAGCGCCCTTCGGCTGGCAGCTCGACACCGGCTGACGCAAAGATGTCAGCATTCAGGTAAAGCAGCTGCCCACCCATGTACCATGGCCAGCCGTAAGTCTTGCCTTTAACCTGGAACGATTTCAGTGTGCCCGGGAAAAAATCGGCGCGGTCTTCTTCGCTCATGTATTCATCTACAGGCTCAATAAGGTTCTCACGGATAAAGAGCAGGGGAACTACGCCAGGAGCAATGTCGGGGTAGTTGCCGCTGACTGCAGCGATTTTGAGCTTCTCATGGCCGCGCTGCCAGGTCAGCTTGGTAAGTTCAACCTTTACGCCCGGGTTCTGCGTTTCAAATTCCTTGATTTTGCGGGTCATCCAGGTAAAGCGGTCAGTGGTTTCGCCTGGCTCAAGCCAGCGCGGAAAGTCCCAGATCTTAAGCGTCATTTCTTCGGCAGCAAAAACAGCGCTGCCGTTAAATAAAGTTGCCAGCAAGGTTATAAGAAGCAATTGCCAGAGCACCTGGCGATGTACGCAGATCGGTAAATGTTTCATAGAGTCTTTAAAGGCTCCTCTCCGCAAAAGAAAATGCAAAAGATAGAATACCGGTCAGGCTTTCATCAGGCAAGCAAAAAAAGAGCATTCAAAAACAATTACACCATATGAGGGAATCGCAGAATAAAATTCCATCCCTTTGCTGGTTACTCAATGAATTCTGACACCAGGGCGCCGGCAGTTTGCTAAATTTTTCTCAGTTTATTCAAAATAACTGCCGATGTAGTTGAGGAATAATATTATCTCAACCCGATTAATACAGGGGCTGGTATGAAAAAGGCGAACATAAAACTTGGAACAGTAATCCGGATACTGCTGCTGACCGTTCTTTGTGCAGCGCAGGTTTCCTATGCGCAGGTAAGTGCTTTTCCCGACAACGTGCGGGAAATTGCTGTGCAGCAAGGTCATGAAGCCAGAAAGACTGGTCTTTCTGCTGACCTCGGCCCATTCATCAATGAGCCGCTTATTAACCGCACCATGGAAATCGAAGCCGCCACTGTCGGCGGATTAAGAGGCACTATCAGGGCTATTGTCGGTGGTCGCAACTTTTCAGCAGCCGATGTTGACAATGCAATGGTTCCATTTACCACTTTTAATGGCTATGGCCTCAGCAACCTCTATCATGATGGGGGCGAATGGCCGGGCACCAATGGCAATACCGCCGCCGACGATGGTGCTTCGAGTTTTGGCAACGAATGGGCCGGCGAAATCTACGATCTCGATGGCAACGGTCATTATCCAAAGGCTGTTTTGCGCTATATCGGAACCCACTGCTATATATTTGTGCCGGTTATGTATTTTCCGACACTGCCGCGCTCACTCTCTACTTCAGAAGACGTTACCCCGGCAGCTCAGGCAGCATGGGGAATGTACTGGCCAGACAGCTCTGTCATGCAGAACGGCCCCTATTACTTCGCACCTGATGCATCCGGTACAGTTCTTGAGCCACGTTATGTTCTCGGCGCCGACAAAAACTATGCGCGCCTGAAGCTCAAGGAAATGGCCGACCAGTTTGACGGCATCATCTATCCCAAGATGCGCGAACATTTCGGCAATGAGCCTGATATCGATGGTGACCCCAAGGTATTCATTCTGTTAGATGACATTCGCGACGGCTCAGGAAGCTATCGCGGTTATTTCTGGGCCGGAAACCAGTTTGCCAGAACCTCTCAGGCACTCAGCAACGAAAAAGAACTGCTCAACATCGACCTTTTCCCGAGCTTTTCGCAGCTGCCAACTGATACGTTTGGCACTGTCGCGCACGAATTTGTGCACATGATCATCTACAACGAAGGTTACTACGTTGAGAACAACGTGCTCAAAGGTCTTGAGCGCTGGCTCGAAGAAGGCCTGACCCAGTATGGCCAGTATCTTTTCGACAGCAAGTTCAGCAGCAACCTTGACGAGTTTATCAAGAAACCCGACACTATTCTCGCTGACAATCGCGTTAATGAAGTGTGGCTGGGTTCAAGTCCCTTTGCGAACTACGGCGCGTCTTTTCTCTGGATGTTCTATCTGGTCGAAAAGTATGGTGGCTCGAATCTGCCTGGCTTTTTCCGCAACATGATTCGCTATCGCGATGGCGGCATGGGCAGTGTCGATGCGGTTCTTAAGTCGTTTGACACCGATTCTAAGACGGTCTTTGCTGACTGGGCTATTGCCAACTATCTTGATAAAACGCGAAAGCGCGATGGTAGTCTTCTCAACGACGGCAAGTGGGGCTATGGCGTCGATAACGACACCAATACAACCAATGACGTCGGCAAATATGAGCGGCTGCCAGTCAGGTTCTCAGAGAAAGTAATTCTGACTGAAAAAGTCACCGCGCGTTCATCGAACGTCAACCCCTGGGCAGCCGATTACATAGAGATCTCTGGTAGCACCGGCAATCTCAATATCGGTTTTGACGGGTCAGATACCGGCCAGTTCAAGGCTGCGTTGATCAAGCGCGGACCTGACGTTGATACCGCTGTCGAGTTCCTCTATCTCAATGATCGCCAGACTGGCAATCTGATTATCCAGAACTACGGCGCCGGCAGCACTTACGAAAACATAGTGCTGGTGCCGATGGTGCTGCACAACAACGACTTTAACAAGCTCAGCTACGTTTATTCAGCGTCTTTCGACGACCTGAAGGTGGCGCTGTTTCCGAATCCGACTTTCGAGAATGAGCTGCACATCATTGTTCGCACCGACCAGAAGTTCTCGGCCGAGCCGCGTTTGCAGATGACTTACGAAGGTGAGCAGGGCTATCTCGTGATGGTCCCGGTCAACGATTCGACCTATATCACCAACTACTCGCTCAAGCAGTCTGGTGAAGGAACAATAGTAGCAAACGGCACCAATGCTGACGGAGTAATTCTTTCGAACCAGATTAAGTTCTCTGCCGTCTACTACCCGCCCAATAGCCAGGGACTGCTGACCGCGTCGTTCGTTAAACTCGACGTTCCGGCCGGTTCTCTGCGCAGCGGCGGCACCGTTGTGGTAGCTTCTACCGAAAATACCGTGTCTTACCGTGAATTGAACCGACTCAGCCGCAACATCGACATTACCTTGCCGATGGAAAAGGCTGCCGTGGCCATTGGCGTCGATATTCCTCTGCAGAGCAGCTATGCCTGTGATGCGTCGCGAATTGGCCTATATCGCGCCACTTCGGCCGGAGCCAGGTGGCTTGGCCCGATCAGCTTGATTGATGGTAGTGCCCGCGGTCAGATCGACGTTTCTGGTAGTTTGTTTGTCGCGGCAGACGAAGTTGCACCGGTCATTTCCGGCACCGCTGAAACCGAGCGCGGTGGCTGGTTGCGAGTTAAGGTCAGTGATTTCGGCAGTGGCATCAATGAACAGGCGATCAAGGCAAAATACGGGCAGACCGATCTGCCGGTAAGAATGAGCGATGGCTATCTCTGGGTCCACGCCGTCGGTGTTGAGGATGGCGAAAAAGAAATTTTCGTTGAGGCTGTTGATAATGCCGGTAATATTGGGCAGGCGAGTGTAAGAGGCCTGGTTGTCGGTGCTACTTCGCTTGTGCAGATCAATACGTATCCAAACCCTGCCCGCAACTTCTCAAATATCAGGGTATCGTTTGCCGGTCCGGCAGCGGCAACTGCTGAGGCAAGCGTCAAGATTTTCGATGTAAGCGGTCATAAGGTGTCAGAGATGCCACTGGCCAATCTTGGTGCCGGTGATTACGAAGTGCGCTGGGATCTGACCAACAGTAAAGGCAAGGGTGTTGCCAACGGTCTGTATTATGCCGAAGTCAGGGCGAGCC
>MFYY01000061.1:4033-7910 GCA_001787855.1 Candidatus Riflebacteria bacterium GWC2_50_8
AACCATGAAAAGAGCTAAGTTTTTCCTTCTGCTGGTGGTTCTGATGACTTTTCCGATGATTCAGAACTGTGGTGGCAGCAGCAATGGCGGTGGTACCAGCAATCTGATCGTTTCTGACCGCCTTCTTAACGAAGGCTGGGACGCGATTAAACTCGGTAACTATTCTACCGCCGAGGCCAGTTTTGCCAACGCGCTTAAAGAACCACTGACCGATGGCCAACGCGCTTCGGCGCACAGCGGCATGGGCTGGGCTCTTTCCAAAAATGGCAAAATTCTTGAATCTATTCCATATTTCGAAATTGCCGCCGAAAATGATAACGAAGCCAAGGTAGGCCTGGCCGGTGCCTTGATTTATCGGCACCAGACCACTGTCGATTACATTCGTGCTGCAGAAATGCTTGGCAACATGCCGCCCGAAAAGTTTGCACCTCAGCATTCCGGTCTCTCGCTCAATGCCGCCAAGGTTCATGCGCTTGCAGCTCTCTCTTATGCTCTGGCCGGCGATATGGACCAGGCAGAAGTGTATATGAACAAAGCGGCTGCTCTTGATTCAATGATGGTAGGAACCTCTGTCGACCAGCTTGACGAGGCATTCTTTCTGCTCGGCTGGAAAAACTGATTTCTTGATTTGACCTTGAGGGCAGTTGTGCGTTTAAACAGCGGTGTGCACAACCGCCCTTTTTTATTGTTGCCCGCTTTGTAAATCTGGTATATTGATGCGCAAAAGCACCAGGAACAATTTTTATACCGATGAAAATACAATTTAAAACAAGCCCGCTGCTCGGTGCCGTTGCACTGATTATGGCGCTGTTCGCAGCGCCCGTCTTTGCTGCGCCTCAGAAGAAGCCGGTTGAGTCGAGCGCCGAAAAGGCAATCAAGGCTGAAGCCGAACAAAAAGAGCAGGACCAGCTGCTGCGTCGCGAAGTCATGGACTTCGTTAAAGACAACCAGGAACGTGAACCGGGCGAAGGCTGGCTCTATCTTGCCAGTCATTATCGAGAACTCAGACAGCCTGACCGTTCGCTGCTGTACCTGCGCACTCTTTTGCGTTCTGAGCACATCAATCCCCGCATAGTCTGGGAAGCAATGCTTCTTAACGCCGATATTCTCAACGAAAAGAAAGAATACGCGAGTGCAACAAGAGAGTTGAGCCGGCTGATCGACATGATGCCGGCCCGCAACTACCTGGTTCGCGCCAAAATAGCGCGCGCAGAAATTATCGGGCGCAATCTTACCACCACGGAAGAGCTGTATAAGGCTTTTAAGAGATATTACTGGCCGTGGCCCGAAAAGCCAGATGTCGAGGCAATCGAATATCTTATGGGGTTTGAGCGTGGCTATGACCTTGAGATTGCCATGCAGGCGCTCGAAGCCTGGGAAGAAATCGCCGGATTTCCTGAAACCGCCGCCAGCAATCTGGCAAATCTTCATATAGCCATGCTTTATGCCTTTGATTTAAACGCCCCGTCGCGCTCGTTGCCCTTTTTGAGCAAAATCGAGAACGGTGAAGCCGTCTCAGAAGAAGCGGCTTTACTCAAGGCGGTCATCGCTCATTTATACACTCCCGGGTCTGATCTGAAAATCTGTCTCGATAACTATTCGCTGTTTCGCAAAAGCACTGACAGCCTTGATGGTTACCGGGTAGCGGGCATTCTTCAGGGGCTGCTTCTGCACGAGGGCCTTAAAGACTACGAATCGGCCATAAATACGCTGGCGAGCCTTCTTGAATCACCGCCACATCTGGCGGCTTCTGAATCGATTTCGCTTGAGCGCCGCCGTGAAAAGCGTGACGAAGAGATCGACTGGGCCATGCTGGCATGCCGCATGGCCGGATACATAGCTGAGTTCAGGCTGGCCAACCCTGATCGCGCCCGCTATTTTTATCAGAAGATCGCCGAACTCAATAAAGAGCGCAGCGAGCCGGTAGAAGACCCTTGGGCCGAAGCTGCATTGAAGCGCACAGAACCTGGCGTAAGCGAAGCCCAGATGCTTTTTGATATGGCTTACGAGAAGTATCGCAGCAACAAGATGCCCGAGGCTCTCAAGCTTTACGAAGAGTTTATCAATAAATACCCTGAGCACGAATTGTTCAGAGAGGCGTTGTTTCGCACTGCGGTGATTGTCGATGACGATTTGCGCAAGTTTGACCAGGCGCTCGAAATGTATCAGCGCTACCTGATCAGGTTTACTCCGATTAAATCGAGCTGGGATCTCGACGTTCTCTATGACTGGGGCCGCATTGACGAAGTGCGTTACCGCATTGGCAATCTGCAGTATCTGCATCTGAAAAAACCGGTTGCCGCTCTCGACATCTTTGCGCAGCTGGCCAGCACTTATCCAGACAGTTACTGGGCAATGCAGGGTCTAAAAGACAGTGTCAGAATCTACGAAGATGATCTTGGCGATCCTGATAAGGCTAATTCTCTTCGTGAAGAATTCATCACAAAATATCCCGACAGCAAAGACGCGTCAGACTACAGACTGTCGCTCTACAAGGTCTTTCTGCAAAAGAACGAGCAGATCAGGGCGTTGCACATGCTGCGCGATTATCTTGATCACAGCTTGCCATCAGACAAAAACTACTTTGCCCTTAAGCAGGAATGGCGAGATCTGGCTTTCAGAATCCGCGAAGAAAGCCTGCGCAAAATCCTGAATACAGCCGGTTTGCGCGATCGTATTGAGATCTACCAGAACCTGATGGATGTCATGTGCCTTGCTTCTTCAAGCCAGCCTCTTGAAACGCTGGTTGACGAGGTAAAAAGCAGTGAGCTGAACGATGAAACTCGCTGGTTGCTGGTATATGATGCGGCTACCCGCATGTATCAAAATTTTCCTGATAAGGCAGCTCCTTTGTTCACTGAACTGGTTGATAACGCTACCGGCACAGCTCAGGTATCTGGCCTGCTGACTCTTGGCAACATTGCCTACCGCGTGTCAAAAGATGTTGATTCAGCGGTTTCATGGTATGAACGGGCCGAAAAACTTTTGCCGCTGACCGACCCGCTGGTTGAGACACCTTCATATCGACTTGGTCGGCTTTATCTGGTGCAGGGGCATGGCCTCAAAGGCCTTGAAAAACTGCGGGTGTTCACGACAAGATTTCCGCGCAGCCGCCATCTTGCCAAAGCTTATCTGACCATGGGCGAGGCCTGTGTTGCTCTCAATAATCCCGAGCGCGCCGTGCGCTACTATCGGCGCGTGCTGCGTATAGCGCCGCACATGGCCGATGAGGTCAACAAGCTGATCGCTGCTGCCGAAAAGTTGCCGACATCGCAGGAGTGGCTTAACACCCGGGCCGCCCAGTTGCGCGAAGACATGGCAGAAACCGAAGAGTCGGTCGACAAGAGCGCCGACGAAAAAAAAGCAGTGGCGGCCGTCGATGTTAAAAAGATCAAGAACGCTGCTAAGCTGACTGAAAAAGATCTTGCACAATACAGCGAAGCTACCGTCTACGGCCTCTTTCTCGATGAAGTGGCCGATCAGAAACCTGCTGCCGACAGAATGGTGCTGTATCTCAAAGAGGTTCTGCGCCGCGACAAGGCGCCGGCAGATCTCAGAAACCGGGCGTTGCGGCAGTATATTTCCACCAGATTTTTCCGGTTCCGCAAGGCCGAAGAGTTTGCCGAAGAGGCTCAGCAGATGCTGGTCAGAAACAACTATGCCGAGTGGCAGTCTGAACTGCTTTTCAGACTGGCTCAGGCGCAGGAATATTTCCTTAAAAAGCCGGTTGAGGCCAATAAGTCATATTTTGAGTATCTGTCATTTTACCCGACTGGCAGAAGGGCAGAAGAGGTTAGACGGCGCATTCCGCAGGTTTACGTGAAGGCTGATGACAAGCGCAATGCCCTGCGATTCTTTGAAAAGCTCGTCGAAGACA
>MFYY01000061.1:8027-10976 GCA_001787855.1 Candidatus Riflebacteria bacterium GWC2_50_8
CAGACAGCCGCCCCGATATCTGTCTGCGGCTCGAAAAACTTACCGAGGACTTTTCTTATGTCAGACGCGCCCTTGAGTCTGAAGGTGCCGAAACGGCACGCTTCAAAGCTCTGACCAGGCTTATTGAAAGATGCGAAGAAGAAGAGGATTTTACCGGTGCTGCCGCAATATTACGCGATTTCAGTGCTGGTTTTGAGTTGCCTGAAGCAAAACTCTGGATCGAAAAAAAGGCTGATGACCTTGGTAAACGAGGTGTAATCGGTGAGATTGAAGATCTGATCGATCAGTATCCTGAGGAGCCAGAAACTGCCGGCCGCATGTTCAGGCTCGCCAGAATGATCGAGGGCGCCGAAAACACCAGATACAGATCTGAAGACCTTTTTTATGAAATTACCCTGGTATATCCGAATTCCGAATACTATCGCGAAAGCAAGATCAGGGCCGAAAACACCCGCGCTATTCGCGCGGTGTCCGAGCTCAACGATATGCTTAAGACTGGTGTTCAGGGGCGCGAAAGCGAAGAAGTCATTATCGAGCGCGCCCGCCTGCTCAAGGAATCTCTGAAAGATCTCAATGCCGCGATGGAGAATTACGAAAGCTTCATCGAGCTGTTTCCGGCTTCGCCACGTCTTGACGAGGTATACCTCAGTCTCGGAGAACTGGCACTTACCGAACTCAAAGATCCGCAGAAAGCCTTCGTCTACTGGGAAAAAGGCTTGGCGGCAAGTCGCGATCCCTTTATGCGCGAAGATCTGACGGGTCGCATCAACAGGCTTAAGCTGTTCAGCGAACGCGTGCTGTTCTCTGAAAAAGCTCAGGACAACGAAGTCGGCATGAGTGAGGTCTTTCGTGCCTGGCGCGTCAATAAAGACCGCTTTTATGCTCTGGGCCTTCTTGAGACTGCAATAAACAAGCTCGAAAACCGGCCCGATGTTGCCAGAATGCGTTACTATACCGCCCGTATCTACGAAGATGCCGGAAACTACGAAAAAGCCGCCGCAGAATACGAAAAGGCGCTGCGCAGTCTTTATCATCCAGGCTGTCGCAAAGATATGGTTTTGTTCAGGCTTGCCCGCATGCATGCCGCGCAAAACCATGAGGCGGAAGCGGTAAAGTGGTATCAGTCGCTGGTTAATCGTTATCCTGTCAGCCGCCTGAGCCGGTCTGGCTATTACTGGCTGCATAAATATGAAGAACGCAACAACAACCTGACCCGTGCGCATCACTATCTCGATGTGCTTCTGCAGTTCAGGTCGCTCAATCCGCTGCACCGTGAAGCCATTGAGAAAAAACTATACGAGATCGAAGGCAAAATGAATGTTGAACAGCTCGAACGCCTGAAAAAGCTGTCGCCATCAGGTGGCGGCGACATGCCTTATTATATCGGCAAGGTGCTCGAAAACAATCTGCGCGACTACGACGGCGCCATTCGACAGTATGAAGAATTTTTGAAAACCAATCCTCCGGTCAGGCGCAGTCGCGAGATTTTAACCAAAGTTGCTGACCTCTACGAAAAGAAGGGCGACTTTGTTAAGGCGGTCAGCTATCTTGATATGCTGCTCGATACCTATGAACCATCGCTTAATAACTTTGACCTGATAATACGCATCGGTTCGCTGGTCGAAGACAAGCTTAACAATATTGAGCTTACCGAACTTTTCTATACTTCGATTCTTGCCGATTACCAGAAGATCCGCAACGTAAGAGAGTTCGCTACTGCCAAACTCCGGCGTATCGAAGAACAGAAACGTGAAAAGGCTCGACCAGCACGCGGCAAAAAGATTGTTAAGCGAGTCTATTCAGAAGATGACGAAATTGTTATCGAAGGTATGGAAGAAATCGTCGCCCGTCAGGTCGATGATCTTCAGGATTTCCGCATGGCTGAGCGTGAACTCGAAGACCTCTGGAACGAAAACATCGAGTCGCTGGCCACTCTCGATATCATGAAAACTCTTGTCGAGCTTAATATGCAATCACTCCAGGATCCCCAGAAGGCTGCGATGTATTACCAGCGCTGGCTCGACGAGAATCCCGACGACCCGCTCGTAAAAGAATACACTCTGAAGCTCTACGAACACTACATGGAGGTTCTGCGCGACGGCCAGAAGGCTCTCAGACTCCTCGAAGACTACATACGCGAACACCCCATTTCCATCGAAACAATGGATATCGAGCTTAAACTCGCCAAGTCCAACGAGCTGCTTATCCGCAACTTCGACGAGGCGCGCCGCATCTATCTGCGCATAATCGACACCAGGCAGAATGATCCGGTCGTGCACGAGGCCTATTTCAGGGTCGGTTTCGTTCTCAGAGAAGGTTTTGCCGCCTACGACGAAGCGATCAAATACTGGCAGGACCTCATCGATCAGTTCTATAACAACGAGTTTGCCGACAAGGCGCAGTTCGCGATCGCCTACACTTATGAGACTTATCGCCGTGACTACACCAGGGCCCGCCAGAACTATGAACGCATTCTTAACCTCTATCCCAACTCCAGTCTGCAGCAGCAGGCCCGCGATGCATTGCTGCGTATTGAAGGAAAATAGTAATTCTCAAGAAAAGGTGTGACCATGCTTGACAGTAATGTGATGACCAGCCTTCTGATAAAGTATGACGGGTTTCTAACCAGCATCTCGGTTTCGGTGCTTCGCCAGATCGAAGATGGCAACCCGAAGATCGAGCGCAAGATCATCGATTTTCTCAAGGGGAAGATGTTCCCGGTCTCGCTTGACCGGGTTATCGAGTATCTGCAGAAGATTCCGCCCGAAAACGTCAGGGAGCGCGTTGTCGAGTATCTGCGCGACATGCATGCCACCCTCATGGATATGGTCGTGTTCGTCGGCGCCGAAGGCAGCCGTCAGCTCATCTATCTGCCAATGATTCGGGTTATGGAAAACGCGGATCATCCCGATCGGGCGCTGGCCATGGCCACTCTTTGCTGCTTTGATT
>MFYY01000062.1:0-10561 GCA_001787855.1 Candidatus Riflebacteria bacterium GWC2_50_8
CTACTTTTAACCTGAGCTATATCCGTCAGTTTTCGCGCAATGTACATCAGAACCTCGGAAAAATAATCGATGTTAACTGGGGAGGATACCGGCGTGGTCTGTATCTGGCCTTTGTCAGAGGTCATCAGGGCAGTCGCGATATGAGGGTGCTCGTAGCTTTGCTTGACCCTGACCGCCTTTTCAGGAACTACCTTGCTGAGCTGTCGCAGAAGAAAATGAATATGCGTTTCGGTGTCGTTGAAATGACTGAGAGCGGCCCAAAATCAAGTATGCCAGATCAGTTGCTTCTGAATACCGATCTGCTGATGTTGAGCGAAGAAGTCTGGCGTCTCAAGTGCACTATCGACCGGCTGATAGATTTGCCGGGCCGGGGAAAATATCTCGTGACCGGCATTCTTGCCCGGCATATGGGAGATGTAATTCTGGTCGGCGCGACTCCTTTTCGGCCCATTTCAGAGCGGAACCACCGGACTCTCTCTTTTTTCATCCTGTTTGTTGTCTTCTCGTTCTGCTCGGCGATTCTTTCGGCACTCTTTATTTCCGGAAACCTGGGTTCCTCGATCAAACGAGTTGCCAAAGCTCTTGAGCGGATCAGAAATCATGAGTTTGTCGCAATTCTGCACGCCGAAAGCAGTTCGGAGGGACGTATATACTCTGGTATACGCAAGGCTGTTCACACCCTTGCCGAAATATACAATGCGCAACCCCTTCGCAAAAAGCTGGTATTCGAGGGAACAATTACTGCCGGCTGCTTTGCGCTTGAATCATATTTTCATCCAGGAAAATTTCTCGGCGGTGATTATGTAGAAGCCATGCCGCTTGCAGAGAATCGTCTCCTGTTCTGTATTGGCGAGATTTCCGGAAAGCCCATTCCAGCAACACTTTTGATTGCTCGAATGAAGATGTGCATTTCGTTGTCAACAGCCGGTGTTCCTGATTCCCGCCAGTTGTTGCTTGACCTGAATGATTATTTTGTGAGGGACAAAGGGAGCGCGCAGCAGATCAGTATAACTTGCGTTGTTACAGACGAAAGCGGCAATCTGGATATCGCCTGTGCCGGGCATTATGCCGCGATTCTTTTGTCAGGATATGGTGCAGTATGCCTGCAAGATGATTCTGCGCCGCTCGGCAGCGTTCAACCGCCGAATATCTTTCGTAGAAATATTTTGATGGAGGCTGGAACAAGCCTGTTTTTTGCTACTTCGGGCTGTTTAAAGCTGTTTGATCAGATGTCTTCCGAAAACGGTCTCGAAAAGTTCAGGGCCGAACTTGCAGCAGGACCGGAAAACTGGTGTTCTGAAAAGTTAAAGTATTTCTGGAACTCGACAGAACGTGACGATGACGCCGAGGCTTCCGATGCGGACCGATCCATGGCCGTGTTAAGGAGATCCGCATAATATGAACTGGAACAAAGGAATCAGATTGCTCACGGGTTTCCTGATCTGGCTTCCTTTTGCCGTGTTGATCTGGGGCGGAATCGTTCAGGGCTCCCAGATGCGCCGCACCTTTGAGCGAGAAGTGCTCTCTGAAATGCTGCGTTTCGAGGTCGAGAAACTTCAGCGCATTAAATCGCGTGAGTCAAGTCTGTCGCTGGTCTGGCAGACAACTATAAAGAGCGTTGAATCGGTCGGCAGCGTTGCTGACTGGCGAAAAAAAGCTCTGCTTAGCCTGGAAGAGCATGGCATCAGCCGGCCTTATCTTTTTCTTTCCGCGCAAAATGAAGAAAATCCAGCTCTGTCAGGAAAATTCGGCTCTCTGTTGCAGAAGCTTTTCAGTTCCAGCCTGATCCAGCTGATGGATGAGAAAGAGACTATTGACGCCGGATTCATAGAGTTGCCTGTGCATCTTTTGTACACGATGCCAAGGCGATACCAGTTTTATAGCCTGCCACTGCCGCGAAATGACTGGTGGATGTGCCAGGGCCTTATGACTGCAGAAAACAGGCAATATGCATATCTGTTGTTTTTTGAGAAGCAGCATGTCGACTGGCACAAGATATTTGAGGCTTTTTTCTGCCGGGTTCAGAAGGAGCTGCCATCGCTGTGGACAAAGCTTTCAGCTGCTGAATCTGTAGCCTGGCAAACGGATTTAAGCTACTGGAACATCGGGCCGGATGGCATCGGAACCGGCCATGACTCGCGATTCGTTTATCAGGCGGTTAACTTTGAAGATAAGCTGCTTGTTTTTCGATCAGCATTTTCAAACTTTGTTCTGATCTGGGAGAGAATTGCATTGCTGGCGTTTGTTTTGCTCAGCTTTGTCTGGCTGGTCAGCTTTTACAGGTCCGAAACGACCGCCTTTGAAATCGATTCAAAAAGCCTCAGAGAGGGTTTATGGCTGTTTCTTGGCCCGGCAATAGGATTGCCCCTTCTGGGGCTTGTTCTGGTCGGAAATCTCGAGATGTTTTCTGAAAGCTCAAATATTTTGCACAGAAAATTTGCCCGCCTTTCCCAGGAACTCGAGAATATGGAAACCGAGTTTCGGGAGTATACATCTGTCAAAGAACAGGAAATTACCGAGTTTCTTAGCACGAGGCAGCCGATTACCAGTAAAGAAGCTGCCCGTGCCTGGTGTGAAGAAGCAAACTGCGGCAAATGGAACGTTGGCTACCTGCATATTTTTTCTGCAACTGGCGAAAAGCTGTCGCCCACCTGGTTTCAATACCGCCCATCATATGCCTATGTCGCAGCAATGCCTGAGCATTTGCGCCACTGGTTTTTGCGGCGGGTAAATAATCGTGGCGGCAAAGTTGAACAGGTCTACCAGACTCTGTTGCAACGCAGTTCCAGAGAACAGTTAACTACCAGCGAACTCGAAGAATACCTCCGCGGCCCTGACCGTGAAAGAATCGGCGACCCTAATGATGCGGCTATCGATAAATTCATGTCGGGTTTGGCTGTGCAAACTTGTAATCGCGTGCGGGCGAACTGCGAAGTCATATTGTCTCAAGGTGAGAAGCAGGGTGTAATGTCGGTTATGGCTGCTGCGGCTGGCGTTGATGAGGAAGCTTACGTCAATGAGACGGTTGCAGATCTCGGAAAAATTGTCAGAATCGCTACCGGAAACGAAAAATTTTATAACTTTGCATGCATTTTGGGCGATCCGACTGCAGATATCATAAACTTTGTTCTGCTGCACTGGCGCAGCGGGCATTTTTCGTTTTCACTGGTCCGTTCTTTGATCGATAAGGCGCGAACAGCCACAGATGGCAGTGCCACCTACATTTTTAACCGGGATTCTGAAGGCCTGGACTTCGCTTCCAGAGCAGCTCCAAAGGATATGGTGGCGATTGCCGGAGGTCTTGAGGCGACCGGCGAATGGTGCCGTTTTATCGCAAAAAGCGAAGAGGGCATCTGGAACCTCTACTGGCTGAAAAGCTCTGAATCACTGGACCACCTCATCATCGCTCGGTCTCTGCCACTCAGCGAAGTCTATAATGAATGTGGCAGGGTAGCCAGATCCTATTATTCTGCGGTAGTTTTAGGGTTAGTCTGGATCTCGCTGGGCATTTATATTCTGAGAAGGTTTCTGCTGCATCCGGTATATGATCTGGAGTCCGCGATTGAGCCACTGTTTAAGGTTGGAAGGTCTCTGCCGGTAATTCGGGACCCGGTAGGAGAAGTTCTTGCCCTTACCACTCTGTTTGGTCAGGTAAAAGAAGGTCTCGACCAGCTGAGTCTCGCCCAGGCACTTCAGGAGAACCTTTTCCCCAGCAACCGCCTTGAAAGGGGTCGGCTGCGTATAGAAGGTAAATCGGTAATGATGGAACAGGTCGGCGGAGATTTTTTCGACTTCTTTCCTGACCCGTTTGATGAAGATTTTGTTTATGTGTTTATCGGCGATGTCACCGGTCACGGTCTGGCTGCGGCAATAGTTGTTGCCATGATTTCGAGCGCTATTCCGATTGTCGTTAAAAACCCGGGAAAGACACCGGATCAGCTGATCAGGATAATCAACGAGCATCTGACTCCTATTCTTAAAAGGTTGCGGATGAGCTCGATCATGTTGATGCGCATAGATACGCGCACCGGAGAGTTTTCCCTGTCTGGTGCGGCTCATCCCAGGCTTGTTCATGTGATGCCTGACGGCTCGTTTGACTTTTTCGAGATGAATGCGTTCCCGCTGGGGGCAAATGTCAAGATGAAGCTACCGAGCATGCAGTCTAAGGTCGGCGACAACAGTGCGGTCGTGTTCTATACCGATGGTTGGGCTGAAGCGATGTTACCAGACGGCGAAATGATCGGCTATGATGGGTTTGCGCAGATGGTAAGCGCCGCTATTAAAAACGAAACAAAACCAATCGATTTTCTTTATGACAAACTCGAAATGCTCACCGGTACAACCGCGTGGTCAGACGATGTAACAATAGTACTGCTTGAATTTGATTGAAAGCCCGCGTTTTGTTGAGAGCCGGCTCATGCCCATCAGTGAGCCGATTCCAGAAACTGCAGGCACAACATAGGGCTCGAGAAATTACTTTGTGCTGGTGAAGCGGCTGATAAAGCTGGTGATGGCGCCCAGGTGTGAGCCCCGCCAGTAAACCTGCCGGCAGACCTGGCACTGAAAAAAGTCGTCAAAATATCGTTTGGTTTTTGGCTCAAGAAGTTGAATAACTGCAGCCTTTTCGACGCGCTCAAGAATACCGTTGCATCTGGCGCATCGCGTAAAAGGATGAAGCTGGCCAGCCAGGTCGAACCTGCGAATAACTTCGACGATCTGTTCATCAGGGTTCTGTGAACGTATCAGATAGCCGCGGTCGATAACTTTTCGCATTAACAGCCGTCGGTCACGGCTTAACAATACCTTTTTTTTATTAACAACGGCTGCAACGAGTTCTTCATCGACAATATTGTTATGAAACTCGACATCGAGGCCGAGCAGGCGCATTTTGCCGGCAAGCTTGCCGAGATGGCAGTCTGCGATGAACTGCAGGTTGCGCAGAGGTCTTTCCTGCAGACGTGTTACCTCCGAAATGTCAAAAGACTCAAATACCGGGTAAACGCTGATCAGGTCACCATCATTGACGCGATGGTCAAAATCGACCGAGATGCCGTTGGCCAGAATCAGGTCGACTTCTGTGTGCGGCACTCCAAAAGATTCGATGAAGTCTTTAACTGTCGTGCGATGATTCAGCTGCCGATCTATCTGCTTTCTGCGATGTTCGGCCCGGATAAAGTCATTGAGCTCTTCGTAAAATCTGATGGACACATTGATCATGTCGTAATCAGCAGTGTTTTACTGCGGCATGGCTGCCTTGAGCTTTTCTCTGGACTCCAGCAACTCCTGTTCGGCTTCTTTGATTTTGGCCTGATCCTGAGCATCTGATGCTGCAACGTATTTCTTATATGCGGCCTCAACAGCGGCCTGAAGTTCTTCAAGGCCCGGTTCGGCGTTGCTGCATATCGTGTTGGTGGTCGTACACTCGACAACCGCTGCAGCATAGTCGGCATCAGAATCGGGTGGATCAGCCCTGGTTGAGGCAATCTGACTGTATACCTGCTCAATTTCACGCAATTTGGCCTGATATTGTAATTCAAGCTGTTCGTATTTCTGCTTGTCGGATTGCGTGAAGATAAGCCAGAATTTCCACCACGGGCGGTTGTTATAATCTGCCAGTGCTTTGTCGCGCTGGGCCTTGAGGGCTTCGGCTTCAATCTCAAGATAAGCGAGTTTTTGCGCGGCATCGTCAGGGTAACCGCTGGTGGCTTTGCCGGCAAGAAATACTGCCTGTTTGAAAGTCAGGTTTTTGTTAAGCAGGTTAACGCCAAAATTGACGAAAGCCTTGTTTCTAGGTGCTTCTACCTTGCCGCTGGCAAAATTTTGCAGAGAATCCCTGATGACAGCAGACTTTGTCAGTTTCAGAGAACCGCGTTCGAGAGCCTGCATGCTCTTAGCCAGTAGCGAATTTTCAAGGTAATTCCTGATCTTGAAACCTTTATTGGTTGTCTTGAAGTTGCTGAGATCTTCACAGGGTTTCGCCTGCTCCGAAATTCTTTCTATCGCTTTGTTGGCGCCATTGCCGTCGGTAGTGCCCTCATTCAGATCTGAATACTCTTCTTTCATCTGGCTGAGCTTCATTGGATCAGATGTTGAAAGGTGGTGGGCAATGCTCAGTTCAGTCAGCACCAGGGCTTTATGGTTGAGCAGTTCTTTTTTTAGCTGTTCACGGTTATTGGCAAGCTCGTGCCCGGTTATTCTGGTGAATTCTTTTCTGACTTCGATCAGAGTATCGACATCGATAAAATTCAGGCTCTGTTTTTTGAGAGCATCCTTGTTGCGGTCGTACATGATCATGTCAACCACAAGTTCATTGGTAGTGTGGTTGGGCAGACCGGTCGGATTCCCGTGAAACATCTTTTTTGCTTCGGCGTAACCGGTTTTTCCGTGCGCTGCCGAATCGCCGGCAAGGTGGCTTCTGATGCCTGCTGCACGCGCCAGCAAAATTTCGCGGTCTGGACTCTTCTTGCTTTGCGCAATATTTTCCATGGCTTTCGCGAAATTTTCGCTGTGATAAGTGCCGTAATCTTCGCTTTTCCCGTCGTCAAGCCCGACGTCAGGCTCTGTTGAGCCGGCAAGATAGGCTCCAACCAGATCCTGGCTGACCGGAAACCCACTTTTTACGCCAGCTTCATAAGTCAACGCTATATGGCTGACCGGACCCCACGCCAGTGTTGGCGCTGCCGCAGTCACAAGAACGACCAGCAAAACTTTCATTGCATGGCGGTTAGTCATTTTTTACCTCATTACGCAAAACTTCATTTATTAATCATACCGGTACAACGAATTTGCGCAATGGCCTGCAATGAAATAATCGACTGATCCGCTTACTGTTTCTGGTAAAGCTTGCCGTCAAAATAACATTCGTTCCAGAAAACCTGACCTTTTTCGACATTAAAACGGTAGTCCAGCGTGTCCTGCGTGCCATCTTCGCTCTGATAATATATGACACCCTGTTGTGCCGTGCCGCGCGCCTGCCATGTGCCTTTAGTGCCCGATGAATTGCCATAACCCCAGTTGGTTTCGCCGGCATTGCTGTTGCTGGCTGCATAATCACTGTAGTACGAAAACTGCCCGTTGCCAAAAAGTTCAATGATAGTGTGTCCACTCGATCTGATATCCTTCCAGCGCCCGACTAATTCTTGAAAAACCTGACCGCCGGCTGCAACAGGTGCCGCAGTGCCTGTTCCCGCAACTGGTGAAGAAGAAGTGTCGGCTCTGACAAACATCAGCTGTGTTCCATCTGGAAAGGTAACCAGCAACTGGTTATTCTGCAGCGAATAAGGGTAAGACATGGTTTCGCCCTCGGCTGTGACAATAAGATTGTTGCCCTGGATCTGGTAATAGGCCGGGTCGCCATCAAGGGTCAGCTGACTGGCAGAATTGAACTGAAGGTTCATATAGCCTTGCGGACTCTGATAAACCCAGGAACCAAGCAGAGAATCACCTGTGCCGGCAGTAACAATAGTACAAAGTAACAGACAAAACCAGACCGTCGCAAATAATCGCATAGTCATGTGATCTCCTCTTTATTGCCTGTGTGCAAGCACTTAGATTTGCCAGAGAACCAGATAGAAGCAGTGCTGCACAAGACTGTATTCTCTTAGGCGCAAATCCTCTAACAAAATTTTACATTGTCAGAAAACTAAAAGCAATTGGTCATCTGCACGGCGTTAGTGCCTGCTATTTCTTGCTGAAACAACGTATTGTCAGCGTCGGTATTCTTGCTCAGTTATAAAATTGTTGTTGCCTGAAAGATCTGCATTCGGTAATTTGTACAGACCTTGAACCGCGGGGGGTAAACAGATGACCACAAAATATGAGCAGCCTTCTCTGTTCAGACTTTTTATGTATATTTTTCTGTTTATTCTTTTCACTCTGCACGCGCCTTACTGCTATCTGATCATGCGCGAGAAGCTTGTCGTGCTTGCTGACGGCAGCCTGGAGTATGACGTGGGCGGTATCTTCCCGTTCACCGCTGTGATGGTTCAGGCGTTGTTTTTTCAGGCTTTTGCCGCGTTTATTGTGTTCGTTCTGGCCTGCATTGACCGGCAGAGATCGAGTGCCAGTCCCGGCAGCGTGATGACAGTCGCGTTTCTCAGTATGCTGGGCCTGCAGGTGATCGTGTATTACAATATTTACTTTGACCGGTTTACCGACCCCAGAATTATTCAGGCACGAAGTATCTACAGCACTTCATGGCTGTATCTCGCGTTGTTTTCGCTGTACAGCGTTGTCAGAATAATTATGCTGTATCGTCAGGCACGCGAGCACGAAGCCCAGCGCCTGGCGATACTCAAGACTTACGAAGACGGTGAGATTCACCACGAAGAGCAGTTGTAAGCGGTTCGCTATTTGCCCATTCCCAGCCTACGGGCCATGTCGGCGTGGTCAACAGCGTTGCTGAGGGCTTCTTCTTTAGTTATTTTTCCTGTCTGCACAAGTTTGGCAAGATCATCGTTAAGCAGGCGATTGCCTTTGTTCTGGCCGGTGGTCATTGCGGTCAGCAGCATGTGGGTGCGCCCTTCGCGAATCATGTTGCCCATCGCGTAGTCCATTACCAGAATTTCCAGTGCTGGAACGCGCCCACCGCCAATTTTGCGGCAGAGCGTCTGACAGCAGACGCCGAGCAGGTTGTCAGCCAGGCCAGTTCTGATCTGTTCCTGCGCTTCGGCGGGAAACTGGTCGACAATGCGGCTTACTGTGCTTATCGCAGTTGATGTGTGCAGGGTCGCCAGAACCAGGTGCCCGGTGTTGGCGGTTTCCAGTGCCATTGAGATGGTTTCGAGATCGCGCATTTCACCAACGAGAACGACATCGGGATCTTCGCGTAGAGCAGCTCGCAGCGCGCGTGAAAACGAAGCTGTATGCACTCCGACTTCGCGCTGGTTCACCAGTGCCTTTCGGCTTTGATGCACGAATTCGACCGGATCTTCAATTGTTAAAATGTGACATTCTTTGTTGCGGTTAATGTGGTCGAGCATGGCCGCGAGAGTAGTGCTTTTTCCGCTGCCTGTAGGGCCGGTTACCAGAATGAGGCCTTTGGGAGATTCGGCCCAGCGCTTGAGTACATCAGGCATTCCGAGCTCTTCGAGTGTAAATATTGTGTTCGGGATATGGCGAAATACCGCGCTGACTCCCTGTGAATCACGCAGAAGATTGATGCGGAAACGCGAGTGTTTGTCCATGGCGTAAGCGAAATCTTCGTCGCTGGTTTTGTTGAACTTCTCGACTGAATCCGGGCGCATAATTGGCGCAACCAGCTTGAAAACTTCGTTGGGAGCCAGTTTTAGAAATCCTGCAATCGGCAATATGCGGCCATCGATGCGCCATCTTGGCACCTGGCCGGCTGACAGATGCAGGTCTGAACCGCCTTCAGCCACGAGCCTTTTGAGCAGATCGTCTATGTGCTGAGCGCCGGAACCGACGTTGGCTGTCGCTTCTGCCGCCGCATCGCCGGCGTAGTTCTGCATGATCTTTTCAAAGTAGGCCGCTTCGATCGCAACTGGGTCTATTTTCATGCTTGGTAACAACTGTTGCACTGAGGAAAGCAGGTTCTCATCCATGCGGTCGCAGTAACCCAGCAGCAGCTTGGTATCTTGCTTGCGCACCGGAACTACGCGATGTCTCTGCATAAATGCCATTGGGATCAGGCGCAGAACTTCAACCGCCGGGATCGCCGCGTCACCGCGATAATCCTTATGGATCGGCGGTCGCGAAGTCTTTTTAAGACGTTCAGCAAGCATGCGCAGCATTGACATACCTGCTTCAGGAACTGCAGTCATTACTTTGCGGAAAACCTCGCGCGCAAGTTTGAGAATGCGCGTTTCGCCGCGTGCGATGCAGTTGGCCGTGCGTTTTTCGTCAAGAATAACCGCCATTTCTCCGGCCATCTGCGAGCGTTCCAGGCAGGTAAGTTCAATCTGATCCTCGCCTTCTCCGATAACAACGGCAACCTGACCCGAAATTACCACAAAAAGAAAATCTGCCGGGTCGCCGGTTTTTACAATAAATTCACCGTCATCATAGGCCTCGATTGTGCCGGCCTTGCTGATAACCTGATCGCGCTGTGCATCGCTCAGGGGTTCAAAAAATGAATTGGTGTCGAAAGCACTGTTGGCTTCGCTCAAAATTTCCGGTGTTCGCTGCAGCACTTGCATAATCTTCTCCCTGCGCGCAATCTTATTCCGTTTCCGCTGTCTTAACGGGTAATTTTTCTAATGCATTATACTAAATTTGCAGCGCAATGGTGCAAATTATGCTTAGCCAAGCTGACTCTTGACCAGAGATGCCTGTCTGGCCTAAGATATCTATCAATGAACCTTTTAAAAAGCCATAATAATCTGAAATATCATCGTTGCCAGGAGGCACCAGAATTGAATCGCAAAACCAGGGTCTGTCTTATTCTTGCCTGTTTGTATCTGAACCTCTTTCTGTTGCCGGCAGTCTGCCGCGCCTGGGAGGATTTTCCCAAAGACACCGATAGCAATTATCTCGACAGCTATAGTGATAGCGATCAACCCGCTGATTATTCTGATGATTCCGCCGAAGAATTTTTCAAGGG
>MFYY01000062.1:10594-27709 GCA_001787855.1 Candidatus Riflebacteria bacterium GWC2_50_8
TGCCTATTCTGACAACGCCGATTCGGGGGAATACGCCAGCCCTGATCAGCCGGTTGTCGAGGCCCGGCCGCCGCTGCTTGAGCCGGGAGCGCCAATCAAGCTCGAAGAAAAAAGTATTCGCCTTGGCCGCATTCCATACCGAAGCCTGCGTGAAATGATGACTCAGGTGGTTCCGCTGCTGCGCTTGCTGCAGAAAAAGACCGGCGCCAAAGAAGTTCGCCTTGTTTCAAACCGCAATGACTACGCCAGTGTTATCGACGCTCTCGCCCGTGGCAACATCGATTTCGCCTGGGTTGGCCCGACTGCCTATCTGAGCCGTCGTGACAAAGACCATTTGATGCCTGTTGCCAAGGCGAAATTCGGTGCGGCTACCACCTACCGTGGCGTGTTCATCGCACCAGCCAAAGGCAGGGTTCAGGGCCTTGAAGACCTCAAAGGCGCCAGGATTGGGTTTGTCGATCCCGAATCAACCAGCGGCTATATCTACCCGCTGTATCTGTTGCTGCAGCTTGGTATCAACCCATATCGGGATTCCAAGGTGTTTTTTCTGAAAAACCACGATAATGTTCTGCGCGCTGTTCTTGCCGGAAAGATCGACGCCGGGGTTTGCCTCGACGACACTCTGAACTCGATCAAAGACAAAAGCGTTCTTGACAAGATCATTGTGCTCGCCAAAACCAACGAGATTCCTTCTGATGTTATCGTCTGCCGACAGGATTGTCCGCTAAACCTGCGCGAAAAATTTCTCGAAGCCCTGCTGAGTGTTAAAGCGAATGAAATTCCCGGATCACCCACATTCCTTCAGGCTTTCGACGAAGACTTCGTCGAAGTTGAAGGCATAATGAAATTTATCGAATCAAAAAAACAGGGCAAGTAATCACAGCTTACCACTGAGGCTGTCGAGACAGTCGAAAAGTTCTCCAGCTGCCGCTATCATGCCATGCTGTGCGAGCTCCAGTCTCTCTACGTCTCGAAAGCAAGTTCCTTGAAATATCATTTATGGCTGTTATAATACTGCGATAAGAAGGTACTTAAATTTACACTTTAATACAAAACAGGGAGACAGCAATGTTAAGACTGCAAGATATTGCGAAAAGGCTGGTTAAGGGGATTCTCGCGGGAGTGTTGATTTTGGCGGCTTTTGCCGTTCAGGCTCAGGAAGGCATTATCAGCTCGGTTTACATCGCCGAGCGCACGGCGTTGCAAAAGATGCAGGCAGCCCGCAAGGCTGGTAACGAAGACGAGGTT
Organism: Candidatus Riflebacteria bacterium GWC2_50_8; assembly: GCA_001787855.1. Classification (GTDB taxonomy): domain Bacteria; phylum Muiribacteriota; class Ozemobacteria; order Ozemobacterales; family Ozemobacteraceae; genus Rifleibacterium. The sequence continues at coordinate 11,843 of MFYY01000062.1, forward strand.
AAACGTCTCTCTGCTGAAATTAAAGAGATGGTCGACCAGAAAAAAAGCTGGGCCCGTGACCTGATGACGCTTACCGAAAGCTCAATAGCAAAGGCACAGAGCGAAGACGCGCCCAATCTTACCGAAGAGCAGCGCGCGGCATTAAACGAGCGCATTGAGCGCCTCAAATCCGATAAACGCCTTGTCGAGGCGCAGCTTGACGAGAATAAATGGGACTACTTTTTTCAGAACCAGAAAAAGCTCGAATACATTAAATATTTTGAAGACGCGATAAAGGGCATTCACGACTATGCTGCCGGCGAGATTAAACGCAACGAAGATCAGATTGCTCAGGCTGAAAAAGATCTCGCGGCACTTATTCAGGGCCACGAAGAAGATGTGAAAACTCAGGAAAAAAGTCTGGAAGAGCACATGCGCGTGCTTGAAGAAACCAGAAAGAATCATGGCGCCGGCAAAGCTACGGCTGACAATGTTAAAAGCGCTGAAGATGCGGTTGCATACTCGCGCCAGTATATCGCTGACATGCAGGCAAAAATTGCTGAAGGAACCTACCAGTCGCGTGCTGGCAACTGGGCGAACACTAAAGGATTTCGTGAGGTCATTAAAAACTGCCGCTCCGAGATTGACCGGATAAACGCTGCCCTGGCCGACGAAAGCATGAAACATCGCTATGCCGGAACATATGGCACTCCTTCAATCAGCGAGTGTAAAAAAATCATTGCTGATACCCGTGCTGAAATTGAAAAAAATCGTGCTACATACACTTCTGAAGAATGGGGCAACCGCAAAGAACTGCGCCAGCGCCAGCAATATCTGCACGTGGAGATTCTCAAACTGCAGGAAGAAGCCGGACTCAAAGAGGAAAAGGTTGCGGCTCTCATCGCCCGCCGCAACGAGCTTGAACAGTTTCTTCTGCATGATTTTTTGACCGAATTGCCCAAAGAGGATTCCGGCTTTGTTAAGGCGATAAAATGGATCAGTGAAACTCTCGACCGGGTCAATGAAGTAACTCAGAAGTTCGAAAAGTTAAAAAAGGTTGTTGATCTCGTTAAGAACAGCAGTAACCCCTATAATGCCGTGAACTTCCTGTTTGAAGAAGCTACCGGCAAAGGCCTGACCGAGCGTCTTGCTTCCAAACTGCTGCCCGATAAAGTGCTGGAAAACCCCCTGGTTCAGCGCCTTATCAAGGGTGAGGCCGTAAACCGTCAGGATATCCTCAAGGAAGTTGTCGTCGAAAATCTGCCACCAGACGTAAAACGCAAGGTCGAACAGGCCGTTGACCTTATAAATACCGCACGCAGCGGCAATATTCGTGATCTTATCGCTCAGAAAGGTTTTGAACAGGCCATGCGTGTGCTTGATTCACAGCCAGAACTTAAAAAAGCCTTTGAAACATTTGAGCAGGCTCACAAAATAATGCACAACCCGCAGCTGCTTCAGGCGCGTCTGGAAGATTCAATTCGTGAACGGGTTACGCTCGAACTCAAGTCTGCCGGCCGCGACGTCGTCGACTCACTGGTCAGCGAAGAAACGAAAAAGCGCCTGGAAGCCTACCAGGAAAAAGTGAAGAAAATCGAAGACGATATTGCCAAAAAGTACCGCCTCGTTGAAGAAGCGGTAACCCAGAGCGCCATGACCACTGTCCAGAAAGAAGTCGAGAAACGTATCGGACTTAACGAAGATGATTACGGCGCGGTAGAAAAAATCATCATCAATTACCCGCTTCCACAAGACTGATCATCCGTCACATTCGAATTTGCCAGCAGCGCAATTTTAGCTGAAAGATGGCACAATAGCTTTTTTGCCGCTTGAAGTTGCCGGGCAAAAAAGGTAATATTTGCTGCTCAAAACCTTGCGCGAGGAGTAACTGCAGATGATCATCATGAAATTTGGTGGCAGCTCTCTGGCAAATGCCGAAAGAATCAGGCATGTAGTCGACATCATTAAAATGCATATTGCCGAAAAGCCTCTGATTGTTCTTTCTGCAATGGGAGATACGACTGACCATCTGCTTGAAGCCGCTGAACGAGCACTCACCGGCAAGGTCTGCATCAAAGACATAAGAAAGTTGCATCTGGCCACTGCCGAGGCTCTCGAAGTAAATGTCGATGTGATTAAAGGTCTGCTTGATGAGCTTAAAGACCTGCTTTCTGGCATATCAATGCTCAAGGAATTTTCACCGCGCACAAAAGATTATCTCGTGTCTTTTGGAGAACGCCTTTCGGTGCGGCTGATCTCTGGTTATCTTAACCGGATAGGCATTGAGGCAAAGTTCTATGATGCCTGGGATATCGGTTTTACCAGTAACAATGATCACAACAACGGTGAAATACTCGAAGAATCCTATGCCAGAATCGACGAGAAGCTTGGCCATCTCGATAGCCATTACGCATATACACCAATAATCACCGGATTCATCGCTAAAAACAAAAGCGGTCACATCACTACTCTTGGCCGCGGCGGCAGCGATCTGACTGCCTCGGTGCTGGGCGCCGCCCTGCGTGCCAGAGAAATTCAGGTCTGGAAAGACGTCGACGGCATTCTGACCACTGACCCGCGCATTGTTAAGAATGCGCAGCCGGTCAAAAACATCTCGTTCGAAGAGGCCAGCGAACTGGCCTATTTTGGCGCCAAAGTGCTGCACCCGCGTTCGATTATTCCGGCAATGTGCAAGAAAATTCCGGTCAGAGTCAAAAACTCGTATAATCCGACACACCCCGGAACCCTTATTCTGAGCATGATTGACGACAGCGACGAAATGCTGCGTGTGCTGACTTTCAAGAAAAAAGTCACGGTCGTCGATATCGTATCGACCCGTATGCTCGGGCAATACGGTTTCCTCGCCAAGGTTTTTCAGATATTCGACGAGCAGAAAGTTTCTGTAGACATGCTGGCAACCAGCGAAGTCAGTATTTCGGTAACGCTCGATAATCGCGAAAACGGTATAGACGGCCTCAAAACCGAGCTTGAAAAAATTGCCAATGTAAACATCAAAACCGGCAAAACTATTGTTACCATGGTCGGTAACGTTAAACGCTCTTCTGAGATTCTCGAACGCACTTTTGACGTACTGAGCGCCAGTTCCATCAATGTGCAGATGATCTCTCAGGGCGCTTCCAAAGTGAACATCAGCTTTATCGTCGATGACGAAGAGGCTGACACCTGCATCAGAGAGCTGCACCGCGCTTTCTTCGAAACCACCTGATTTGTCGGCAAATCCCCGCCGAAAGCCCGGGTTATAGAAACAAGAGTTAAGAGGTAATATGAATAAGATAAAAGTAGGAGTTCTTGGGGCGACCGGTATGGTCGGGCAGCAGTATATAAACCTGCTTGCGCAGCATCCCTGGTTTGAAGTCGTTTATGTTGCCGCCTCGCCTAACAGCGCCGGCAAAAAATATGGCGAAGCGGTTGCCGGCAGATGGCAGATGACGGTTGATGTTCCAGCTGGCGTGCGCGAACTGATAGTTCAGGACGCCAATAACCCGGCTCTGGCCGATAAAAAATGTGTTTTCGTTTTTTCAGCGCTCGACATGGATAAACAGCTGACCCGCGAGCTCGAAAACGCTTACGCTGCTATGGGCATTCCGGTTGTCAGCAACGCTTCAGCCCATCGCGGCACCGATGATGTGCCAATGCTGATTCCTGAGATCAACCACGAGCACATTGCTGTCATAAGCGCTCAGCAGAGCAAACGCGGCTGGACGAAAGGTTTTGTCGCGGTCAAGCCGAACTGTTCGCTGCAGAGTTACATGACACCAGTTTTCGCTCTGCTGCAGGCCGGCTACGAGATAAAAAGAATGATTATAACCACCATGCAGGCGGTTTCTGGCGCCGGTTATCCTGGCGTTCCATCGCTCGACATGATCGATAATATCGTGCCATTCATCGGCGGCGAAGAAGAAAAATCAGAAAACGAGCCACACAAGATTCTTGGCAAAATCCACGATGGCAAAATTATTCATGAGGAAACAATAAAAATTTCTGCGCATTGCAACCGGGTGCCGGTTGTCGACGGTCATACCGCCTGCGTCAGCCTCGAATTCGGCGACAAAAAGCCTGATCTCGAAGAAATTATACGTATCTGGCACGATTTCAAATCGTTGCCGCAACAGATGAATCTGCCTTCTGCGCCGGTGCAGCCGATTATTTATCGCGAAGAGCCCAACCGGCCGCAGCCGCGCAAAGACCGCGATGCCTACAAGGGCATGGCGGTCAGCGTCGGTCGCCTGAGAAAATGCAATGTCTTCGACATCAGATTTGTCGGCCTGTCGCATAACACCGTGCGGGGCGCCGCCGGCGGCGGCATTCTCAACGCTGAATTACTCAAAGCCAAAGGATATTTTGACTGATATGCTCGGACAATACCCATTAACCAAAGATCAGACGCTCAAACTGCTCAAAAAGTATCCGACACCCTTTCATCTCTACGATGAAAAGCAGATTCGCGCTAATGCCCGGCGGCTGAAAAAAGCCTTCGACTGGATGCCCGGTTTCAAGAATTACTTTGCGGTAAAGGCACTGCCCAACCCGTTTATCATGAGAATCCTGTGCGAAGAAGGTATGGGCGCTGATTGCAGCTCAATGGCCGAGCTGGTGCTTGCTGAAAAAGCCGGCATTACCGGAGAAAACATCATGTTCTCGTCGAACGACACTCCGGCTGATGAATTCGCGGCGGCCAGCAAACTTGGCGCCATCATCAATCTCGACGATATCAGTCACATTGACTTTCTCGACAAAGCTGCTGGCATGCCTGATATGATCAGCTTCAGATATAACCCTGGCCCGCTGAAAGAGGGTAACGTAATCATTGGTAAGCCAGAAGAGGCTAAATACGGTCTTACGCGCGAACAGATTCTTGAAGCCTATGAAATCGTCAGAGACAAGGGTGTGAAGCGCTTTGGTCTGCACACCATGGTTGCCTCGAATGAGCTTGGCGAAGACTATCATGTTGGTACCGCCAGAATGTTGTTCGAGCTCGTCGTCGAAATTCATCAGAAACTTGGCGTTCGCATTGAGATGATTGATCTGGGCGGTGGTTATGGTATTCCTTATCATCCTGGCGACAAAGAGGTCGATCTTGAGCTGGTTTCGCGGCATATTAAGGCCGACTACGAAAAACTGATCGTCGGCAATGGTCTGGCTCCGCTCGAAATCGTCATGGAAAATGGCCGCATGGTCACCGGGCCATTTGGCTGGCTGGTCAGCCGTGTCAGGCACCTCAAGAGCATCTATCGTCAGTATGCCGGCCTCGATGCCAGCATGGCGAATCTGATGCGACCTGGCATGTATGGCTCGTATCATCATATTACCGTGCTCGGCAAAGAAAAACTACCGTCTGACCACAAATACGATGTAACCGGCCCGCTGTGCGAGAACAACGATAAATTTGCGGTCGAGCGCATGCTGCCCGAACTGGAAATCGGCGATGTAATCGTGATACATTGCACAGGTGCGCATGGGCATGCCATGGGTTTCAACTACAACGGCCAGCTCAGATCATCAGAACTGCTGCTGCGCGAGAACGGCAAAACGGTCGAGATCAGGCGCGCCGAGACTCTCGAAGATTATTTTGCAACACTCGACTTTAATAAACTCGAAGGATTCAAGGCTTAATCATGGTTAAACGCAACACGAACATGGCGAAACTCACTGCCGGCTATCTTTTTCCCGAGATTAACCGACGCAAACGCGAATATCTGCAGAAAAACCCTTCGGCGAAGATAATCAGTCTCGGAATCGGCAATACGACCGAGCCGCTGACACCGCATGTTGTCGAAGGACTCAGAAAGGAAGTCGACCGTCTCAGCACCCGCGAAGGTTACAGTGGTTACGGCGACGAACAGGGAATCACTGAATTTCGCGCGCAATTGGCTGAAAAGCTCTATGGCGGCCTGATTAAGGGTGACGAAGTTTTTATCTCTGACGGCGCCAAGTGTGATATTGCACGCCTGCAGACCATGTTTGGCAGCGAAGTTACCATGGCGGTGCAGGACCCTTCGTATCCAGTATACGTTGATGGCTCGGTCATTTCCGGAGTTACCGGCTATTATAATGATGCGCGCTGTCAGTTCGACAACATTGTTTACATGAAATGCTGTCTTGAAAACGACTTTTTCCCGGATCTGAGCAGTCAGCAGAGAACCGACCTGATTTATTTCTGCTCGCCAAACAACCCGACCGGTGCGGTTGCCAGCAAAAAGCAGCTCAGCGAACTGGTTGAATTTGCCCGCAAAAATCGCTCGATCATCATTTTTGACTCTGCTTACAGCGAGTATATTTCCGACCCTTCACTGCCAAAGTCTATCTATGAAATCGAAGGCGCACGCGAAGTGGCGATCGAAGTCAGCTCTTTTTCAAAACCAATCGGTTTTACCGGTGTACGCCTGGGCTGGACTGTTGTTCCCGATCAACTCAAGTTCGACGATGGCACGCCGGTGCGCAACGACTGGAACCGCATCATGACCACGCTGTTCAACGGCGCTTCAAATATTGCTCAGCATGGCGGCATGGCCGCGCTTGAAGCTGCGGGGCTGGCCGAGATGCGTAGCCTTATCACCTACTACATGGACAACGCGAAGATCATCAAGCAGGCGCTCGACAGGAAAGGCATCAAAAGCTGCGGTGGTATCAACGCTCCCTACGTCTGGGCGCATTTTCCCGGCCGTAAATCCTGGGAAGTCTTCACCGAGATTCTCGAAAAGTGCCAGATCGTAACCACGCCCGGTGCCGGTTTTGGCCCGGCCGGCGAAGGCTTTATCAGGTTCTCGGCCTTCGGTCATCGCGAAGACTTTATCGAAGCCGTAAAACGCCTCGAAATTCTGTAACAGTCTGTTTGTGCTTTGCGAGCGCCCATAAGGTATTTATACCTTATGGGCGCTTTTATTTCGCTTCTGCAGCAAACTTTATGCTTGCGCAGTAAGAAGGCAAAATATCATCAGCAACCTCGCGTGCAATGCAATTAGCGAAGAGCTGGCTTATGGCTTCGTCATGCCGCTTCATGGTTTCACCTTCGCAATGACGACTCTGGCCGGGAATTGCTGAAATAGCACTAGTTCATGTGCCGACTCGCAATTTTTGGAAAATAATAAACAAAAAGAAACTAAAACGCTTAAATTGTTACTTATAATCTATGTTTTGCTTCGAAAACCAGATGGCAATGTGTTAAGATTCTGCAAGCAAATTTTCTGGAGGTCGTTGTGAAAGTTCTGAATCGTTTGTTTGCGTTGATGCTTATTGTCTCTGTTTTTGCACTGGCTGGTTGTATTGGTGGCAATGATAACGACGACGGCTATTCGCCAATTCTGACCGGTGAGATAGTGGTTTCGGCCTTTGCTGACTCCGGCACTAAGGGCACGTTTGTCGAAGCCATGCGCGGCAGTGAAGTGCCTTCTCTCAGAGGCGCTGTTGCTGAAAAATTTCAGGCGCGCGTCAAAATCGATGACGGCACTCCGCTCTATTTCGACCTTGATCTGTCTGATGACGGCAAGAAGCTTACGCTGGCAAAGACCGTGGTCAATTCTGTAACTCCCGGAACCCATCGGGTTACTGTCGAGATTGTGGCCAAAGGCGCGGCCGCTGATGCTCCCGCAATTATGAAGCGTATAGGTCACGTCACTGTTGCTGTCGGTCAGACCAATGATGACATCGAAAACGTCGAGATAAACTATGATTCTACGGCAAAAGCTCTGGTATACGAGGCCTGGTCGCAAAATACCAGCAAAACCGTCGATGAAATGTCGGTTGATCTGAGCGCCGTCAAGACCGCTATTCAGAATCAGATCATCGTCGACGGCAAGATTGGCAGCACTGTCAGTCTTGATTTAACCGCAGCTGCACTTAAAACCGCAATAGACAATGCTGTCGCCGCCATTAAACTCATCGTTGTTTCGCAGACGCGCTTTTCTGGTGACTACCGGGCGTTCTACGTTAACGCTCTCGGTTCTACCCGCTGGGTTGGCGTCAGTGACGTCTCTGTAGTCTACAACAGTGGTCTGAAAACCAGCGATGTCACTGAAACCTTTAAGGTAAAATCCGATGCATCATTGGTTGATGCAACCTATACCGTGGCCGAGAGCAATGGCGAACTGACCTTTTCGACTGTCACCAAAAATCGAGGTTCAGTAGCAACTTCCGGCAATGTCGCCATGGTTCATGTTTTCAATAAAACCCCTTATGTCGGCCTTTTCATCAAGCAGCCGACAGCCGCCACCAACGCCACGCTCAAAGGCACCTACAATGTGTTTGAATATTCTGATACTGTTGATGCCTCTTACAAGCCGACCGAATCGGGAGTTCAGGCGTATGCACTTAAATTTGACGGTGAAGGCGAATTTACCGTCACGTCTTCTTATAATCCCGATTCGCTCGCCAGCATCTTTACCGCAGGAGCCTACTCTGTGGCCGGCGGCGGCCGCATCACCTTCTCAAGCTCAAAATCCGAATATGCTCAGGTCGATTCTGAGGGGAACATGTTTGCGTTTGTCAGTTATAAAGCAGGTGGTCGCTGCGTTTTCGCAGTCGGCGTCAAACAGGATTCTGCCTCGACCTGGGGCGGCAACTTTGTTGAAGCCGCTGTAAAAAGCAGTGCCGAAAACAGCACCTATGTCTCATATTCGAATGGCGCACAGGTAGCTGTTGCTGGCAACTCTTACGCACAGAGTGACGCAAAAACCGAAAAAGCCGAGGCAGATGCGCTCAGAGCGCTCGACTTCACCATCAACAAAGGCGCCATAACCTTGACCGGTGCCGATGCCAGTGCCGGAGTCGACCCGACCGGCGAACTCTACTGCATTGTCGAAAAAGGAACAGGCAGCGCCCGCAACTTCTATTTCGGCGTCAAAAAATAAGTGAACCTTCCGGCATGGTCGGACCATGCCGGATACCTGTGGATCCCCCGGACAGCCTCTGTCCGGGGGAATTTTTATGTGTCTGAAATGCAGCAATTATTGACAAAAAGCCATGGCTGCGTCAATCCGGGGGCAGGAGGCTGTCTCGCAAGCCCCAGATTCAGGTTTCTGATGCAAGCTGATGTTTCGTTAATGCTTCGCTTCAAGGTGGCTGTACATGAAAAAGGGCTGTTTCATATTGCTATGCGACAGCCCCTGCGAAAATGACGGTTTATTTCTGACTGTAAAGCGTGGTGTTACAGATTGGCCTGCAGGCCCATATACCAGAAGCGGCCGGGGGCCGGCACGCCGTATGAGGTTTCGTAGTTGCGGTCGAACAGGTTGTCTACACCGAGATAGACATGCAGAGAGTCATAGCGAACCGGTTTTGAGAACCTGATGTTGGTCAGATTTATCTCGTTGAGACTGGCTTTAATATAGGGCGCTTTCTTGGAATAAAAGCTCTGGCCGTCTATATGCAGAAATTCGCAGCAGGTCTCAAGGCCGTTTTTGGCGTTATAGGTGCCGGAAAAGGAGAACTTGGTCTTGGGGCGGTATTGCAGCTCATCTCTGCCCACGGTTGAATTGACTTCTTCTGATTCCATGAGAGTGATTGCGGTTTTAAGCAGCAGCGGCTGGCGGCACTGATGTCGGGCTGACAACTCGATGCCCTTGAACAGGTATTTCTGGAAGTTCTCATAGACCGAGGTGCTCTCAGTTTTCTCAATATAGTCTTCAACGGTGCTATGAAAAACAGTCAGGCCGGCTGAGGTTTTCTTGTTGAAGTCGTGGGTAAGGCCGGCTTCGTAATTCATGGCTTTCTCGGGATCCAGGTCTGGTGAGCCGCTGACGGCATCATACAGTTGCTGAATTGCAGGAAATCTGATTTTTCTCGCAGCTGCGATATGCGCGACCGTCTTTTCGCCAAACTCGCGTGATAAACCGATGTTGAATTCATTTCCCTGCTGATCACCGCGATCCTGACGCTTCTGCCGATTCAGGCTGCCGCCAAGAACTATGTCGATATCGCTGCCCGTGGTCAGGTTGTATTCCAGCGCGAATGACTGGTTTTTGAGATAACGGTCGTTCAAAAAAGCTCTGAGTCCATAGTTGCCGTCTTTTACCACGATATCTCTTATGCGGCCGTAAGAATCCCAGTCGCTGCGGTCTGATTTGAGGCTGAACACCAGACTGGATTTCTCGCTGGCAGAATATATGGCCTGCAGAGTTTGCCCGCTGATGCGGGTTTTCGATGTCTGGTGAAAGGTTCCTTTGACGGTGTAGTCAGTCATGCCGATGTAATCGGCGTTATCGTAGCCGTTGGTCTCTTCTTCGTTGCGGTTGTAGTAGTGCCAGAGCTTGAATTCCCACGGGCCGGGGGCATCGTAGGCGGCTGACAGCTGGATCATGTCGTTGTGCGAATAATCGACTCTTTCGAATTTTGCGCGGCTGGCAAAGAGATCGGTATTGTCATTGATTGTTGAGTGCGGCAATCCGAATTCTGCCTGCTGCTGGCCGACAGTAACGCCGTATTTCCAGCGTTCGGAAGGGGTGAGATTGATTTTGAGAAGCAGAGATGATCGGCGCAGGTCGCTGTTTTCGCGGCGTCCGCCATCTTCTGTGCTGGTTGGAGTGAAATTATCTGAAAGTTCGTAGCCGTTGCGCGATTCATTGCTCAATCCGAGAAAATAATCGAAATCGCCCTCATTGCCGCTTGCGCGTAGCAGGCCATATTGCTGAATCCGCGCGCCGGTTTCGGTCTGCAGAAACAATCTGTCTTTTTTTTCTTCGCCACCTTTGGTGACAATGTTGATCACGCCGCCAAGTGCGCCTGATCCATAGATTGACGAGGCTGTTCCGTATGAAACCTTGATTTTTTTGATGATCTCAACCGGAATCAATCTGGGGTCGAGCTGGCCGTCGTAAGTTGAATTGATCGGAACGCCATCGAGAAGTAATACGACATGGCGTGACCGGTAACCGCGAATGTCGATGCGTGGTGCGCCGCCATTGCCAACTCTGACGCTGATTCCGGGAAGCAGTTCAAGTGCTTCATCAAGCGTTCGCACGCCTCTCTGGTCAAGCTCTTCTTCGTCTATAACCCGCAACCTGCTTGAGCTTTCGAGCTCAGGGCGAGTATCTTCGACAACTATTTCATCGAGTTTGAATACACCGGCGTATTGGGTTTCGGCGGCTGAGCCTGTGTGCGGCAACAGCGACGCAACAAGCATCAGTATTAGAAAAAATCTTGATTTCATTTGGCACTCCGAGAATAAAAGTCTTAAATAGTTACAAATTATTACAATAAATATACTAAAATTACAAGAATAAAAAAGGCCGCCCGATCGGCAGAGCGGGCGGCCTTGCAAATTCAGGTAATGGGAAAATCAGCTTGAACTAAGGTCTGATCTGTTGAAGCGTGGCTTAAACAGACTCCAGATGCCAAATCCGATCAGTCCGGCACCGATGCCGAATATCAGGTGCAGGGTTGCTGACTGCAGAACTCCCATTAGCACAAAGCGTTTCGCGGTAACGCTCACAGATGCTTTTCCGATAATAAACAGAAATTTAACCATGTGGGCGAGGGCGCCGCCGACAATGGCTCCGAGCGGGTGTCTCAGGTCGAGAGAAGAGCGGTGTGCGACCAGGTCAAGAACCAGGCCGGTTGTGCCATAGAGGCCGATATTGTGCAGAAGAGAGTTGTTCATGCCTGTCTGCATGCCCCATAGCGCAGTCGAGACGCCAAGCGCGAAACCAGCCCCATTGCGCTGTATCAGTGCGCGGCCGGCTATCATTACGCTGAGCCATAGCAGAGCGCTGTGGCCGGAGATGCCGAGATCCATCGTTGCCTTTTTGCCCATTGCTGCTATGGCACCAAAAATAACAATGCCGAGAATCTGCAGCAGCACGCGCGGTGCCGTGCTTTCGCTCAGGCCGATTGCTGTCTCGTGCTGATTTGCCACCATGTATTTGTCAGTCATTGCGATTTCCCCCTGTGTTTCTAAAGGCTCGTTCTGCCGGAATCCATCTCGCTTTTCCCTGGTCGTCTGCCTGGCGAGTTACGCGCAGAACCGGCTGCCAGTTGATCAGGCTCGGTCTGATCCAGTCCAGGCTGTCGATTTGTTCGTCTTTGCCAAGAACATTACCTTCGGTGTCATGGACTGACACAATCCCGGATCTGTTAAGAATCTCAGATACTGTTACAATTCCTTTAAGGTCTCTTATACCGCGCACTTCGACAAGTCGACCGTTGTTGCCGGTAGAACGCAGTCCTACTGCCGACAGGGCGCCAATTACGCCGCCACCGTCACCGCCAAGTTCGCGCAGAAATATTCCGTGCTTCTGCGCCATGCTGTAAGCTTCTTCTTTGCTGAGCAGTTCTTTCTCTGCTCTTGCGCCAAATTCGTTGATTTCCGGGCTGAGCTGCATTTGCTCACATATGCACAGACCTGGATCAGAGCCTTCCTGCCAGCAGCTTTTCATGTATTCGATGCACGGTTCGAAAAAATCTGCGAGCGCGGCAGTGCTCTCAATGGCGAGTCCTTTGCTGCTGTTATGCGAGGTATAGCGGATCTCCGGGTGAACAAGCAGCTGGTGTCGGCTTACGCCAAGAGAGTTGCCGAGTCCGAGCTCTTCGATACGTTTGCCGAGACCGCGGGCAACCCGGCCGGTGCCGACGCTCTCAAGATTGTCGGTGTCGTCGATGCCTATGTAAATAACTCTTGTCATTCGATTTCCAGTTTGTAAACATCGACCAGCCAGTCGTCGAAAGCGAGTTCGGGCACTGCCAGCTTGGCGGTGCCGCGGCGCGAATAGCTGAGTATTATACGATCATGCATGTTTTCTTTTAAAATAGTGTATTCAGCGGTTGCCAGTCGTCCCTTGGCGTAGCCGTAAGCCTTTACCTGCTTGTATTCGGTGACTTTAAGGGCGGTCAGCAGGTCAAGCAGGCGCGGGCCGCTCTGTGTTTTCTTTACATCCGGCAGGGTCAGGTCAACAGTTTCAAGTCCGGTCAAAAGTTCGGCGGTAACCGTAGCGATCTGCGCACCGGAGCGGACAACAGCTATTGAACATTGTGACGCTTTCTCAGCCGACTCTTTCTGTTTCTCATGAGGTTGTTCAGCCAGCCCGGCCAGGCTTAAGCCCGTAAAAACCAGCAGAGCGGCAAGAATCTTAATTCTCTTGACCAAAAAAATGCGTATTCTATGCATTTTTACTCCAATGCCTGTAAAATTCGTACAAATTCATACTAATCCTACCTAATACTAACCCGGACTTACTGTTGTGTCAAACCATAGACTGATCAGAGCAGTATTGCGACGAATTTTGCTGAAGGATTGCCGGGTATCGGTTATACTTGTCGAAAAGCCCGAACTGAGGAGAAAGCCTGATGCGCATTCTTTCTACAAAAGAGGTTTCTGCCTATCTTAATATCAATGAGAAGAAGATTTACCAACTGGTAAAAGACGGCGAAATCCCTTATACACGACTTGGCGGCAAAATCATTTTTGCCCAGGAAATAATTGATCGCTGGATTCATCAGAACACCGAACTCCAGAAAAATATTCTTATCTCTGGCAGTGACGACCTGTTGTTCAGGGAACTGATCGACCATTACAACCGCGACAGCGCCAATACCGCTTTTTGCGCAACCGTTGGCAGTGTTAACGGCATTAAGATTCTTAAGAGTGGCCGGGCAACCATGAGCTGTGTACACATCGCTGATCAGGACGGCAAGTATTCGCTGTCGTTTCTCGACCGCTATCTGAATCGCACTGACTACGTGGTAATGCACCTTTTCAATAGAAAACAGGGTGTCTATCTTCCTCCCGACAATCCGCATGCGATCAAGTCTTTTAAAGAAATTTTTACCCGTGGACTGCGTTTTGCCAACAGAAACCAGGGTTCGGGCACCAGAATTCTCATTGATCAGCTGATGAAAGAGCTTGGAATCAATGTTAAGCCGGATGTTGCTGCTCCACCCGATGCGCAGTCGCATATCGGCGCCGCGATGAAGGTTCTGTCTGGCGAGGCTGATGCTTCTTTCGGCATACAGAATATTTCTGAAATGCTGAAACTGAAGTTCCTTCCGGTCTTCGAAGAGCCGTTCAACCTTATCGTGCCCGCTGATCAATGGGAAAGTCGCATTGTTCGCAATTTTCTCAGCGGTTTTGATCAGACCCGCATGCCGAAGCACCTGCAAAACCTCCCCGGGTACGATATTTCAGAAATCGGCAAGGTAATCTGGAAGCCGGAATCGCTGTCTGACTGATTGTCTTAACTACAGTCAGCGGCGGCGTAAATGGTATAAACCCTTGTTTATAAGCTTTTTCGCTGCAAAAATTTTACTTATAGAGGCAGTGTGATATCATGAAGGCAATTCATGAGGAGGCAGACACTTGCCTGTTAACCGTCACGGCGATATTGACCTTCAGCCGCTATTAACCTTTCATGTGACTGCCAGTTCAGCAACATTCACTGAGGCGGCTGAACGCCTGAGCATAAGTCAGTCGGCGGTAAGTCACGCGATCAGAAAAATCGAGCGAAGTATCGGACAACAGCTTCTGGTGCGCGATCAGGTGCCAATACGCCTGACCGATGCTGGCAAGGCATTGTTCGACACCTGTGAACGAATTTTTCTTGATCTGCAGCGCTGTCGTGATCAGTTACAACATGATGCTGAACGCCCTCTGACCGGCCGCCTGCGTCTTGGTGCGCCTGTTGAATTTGGCAACAGCGTGCTGGCAAGAAGAATAGCGCCATTTCTCAAGGCGAACAAAGGCATTGAAGCGGGTTTTACTTTCAGCCACGAACTTCTCAAGCCTTTGCTTGCCGATGAGCTCGATGTGATCATTGATTCGAGAACCCACGTTCGAGATGACCTTATGCGTGCCTCGCTTTTTCGGGAACGCTATGTGCTGGTTGCCTCGCCATCGCTCATCAAGGATGAGAAAATCCGCAGGTTGTCTGATCTTGAGCGCGTGCCATGGCTGACCACTGACCCGTCTGGAAAATGGTGGCAGCGCCTTCTGGTGCAGTTGCCGGAGGGCGCAGAACTTAATCCGTGCCGCTTGCTGCCGGTCAATCATTTGCGCGGAATGGTGCAGTTCGCAGTGGCGGGCGTTGGTGTTGCCCTTATTCCGGCATATTGTGTTCTGTATGAAGTTCGTCAGGGTTGGCTGAAGGTGCTTTTTTCGCATCTTCAGATCAGCGAAGACAGGTTTTACATGTACTGTAAGAAAATGCGCTGTGATAATCCTAAGATTCAGGCTTTTCTATCGTTCATGCAGCAACTTAAGCCCGAAGAACTTGGTGAAATTTCAGGTAACAGAAAAGTCGTCAGCAGCAGTAAATCAGCTTAACATGAATTTTATTCATGCTAAGCATGAAATTGCTTCAATTGACTTTATACCCCCTCCGGAATAGCATGGTTGAGCCGCTCAACCAGCGATTTTGCCGGCAAATCGGCTTTGTGGATAAGCCGGTTTTGTTTGCGAAAGCGTCAGACGTTGAGTCGGGCCCGTTTTGCGTGACAGCTGAAACTAACCTAGGAGGAAGAGATGCTGATTTCCATTGATGGAAAGCAATTGCAGGCCGAGAATGGCGAAACCATTCTGCAGGTGGCCAGACGACACGGTATATACATCCCGTCCCTGTGCTTTCATGAGAAGGTCGGGGTTGCCGGAAAGTGTCGTGTCTGCGTAGTAGAAGTTGAGGGAATGAGGGGCTTGCAGACCTCTTGTTCTGTTCAGGTTCGCGATGGTATGGTGGTGTCGACCAATACTCAAAGAGCCCGCGAAGCTCAGAAGATTGTTGTCGATCTTCTGCTGTCAAGCGGGACGCATGACTGCCTTGCCTGTAAACAGAACGGCAAATGCGAACTTCAGGATGCTGCTTACTTTCTGGGTCTTGAGCGCCCTTCGCTCTGCTTCGAAGACTTTAAGCCGCACACCGATGACAGCTCAGAATTTGTTGTGGTCGA
>MFYY01000062.1:27718-45111 GCA_001787855.1 Candidatus Riflebacteria bacterium GWC2_50_8
GCAGATGTGTTGCCGCCTGTCATAAGTCGGTAGTTAACAACGTTCTTGATTTTGGTTACCGTGGGCATAACGTTGAGATTGTTTTTGACGATGCAAAACCCATGGGCAAATCAACCTGCGTGCAGTGTGGAGAATGCGTACAGTTGTGCCCGGTTGGCGCGCTGACCGAGAAAAAGGCCAACGGCAAAGCCCGTCAGTGGGAAATTTCGCATGTGCGCACTACGTGCCCGTATTGCGGCGTCGGCTGTCAGCTCGATGTGCAGGTTAAAGATGAAGAAGTTGTCAGAATCGAAGGCGTCGAAGGTGCCGCTCCCAATAACGGTTCACTCTGCGTTAAAGGGCGCTTTGGCTATGATTTTGTCTATTCCGGCGATCGCCTGACCAGACCGTTGATCAAAGAAAACGGCCAGTTCCGTGAAGCTTCCTGGGATGAAGCTCTCGATCTGGTTGCCGACAGGTTCAGGAAAATCATTGACGAGTCTGGCCCTGACGCCCTTGCCGGCGTGAGCTGCGCCAGATCGATCAACGAAGATTCTTACTACATGCAGAAACTTTTCCGCGGAGTGCTCAAGACCAACAACATTGATCACTGCGCGCGTACCTGACACGCGCCTACTGTTGCCGGTCTGGCAACTTCATTTGGATCAGGCGCAATGACAAATTCGTTCTCAGAGTTCTCCAAAGCCAAAACGTTCTTCTGTATTGGCACCAACATGACCGAAGCGCATCCGGTCGCTGCGTATTTCGTTAAACAGGCTGTCCAGAAGGGCGCCGTGCTGATAGTGGTCGATCCGCGCCGACATGCGCTGGCAGACCATGCCAAGATCTATGCGCCCCTTAAGGTTGGTACTGACGTAGCCTTTCTCAATGCCTTGATGCACGTTCTGATCAAAGAAGACCTCTACGACAAAGAATACGTTACCAGCAACTGCGAAAATTTTGACGCGTTAAAAGCCGCTGTCGAAAAATATCCGCCCGAAATGGCATCAAAAATCTGCGGTGTTTCAGAAGAAATGATCGTTGACATCGCGCGAACTCTCGCGGCTAACCGGCCTGCCATGCTGTGTTACACCCTTGGTATTACCGAGCATACCTGTGGTAAAAACAATGTCATGTCAACCGCCAATCTGCAGATGCTGTTGGGAAATGTTGGTCGCGAATGCGGCGGCGTAAACCCTCTGCGCGGCCAGAACAATGTACAGGGCGCCTGCGACATGGGTGCTCTGCCGAATGTTTACCCTGGTTATCAGAAGGTTCCCGATGTTGCGGTAAAAGAAAAGTTCGAAAAAGCCTGGGGCGTTACCGGTCTTTCTGATAAGGTCGGAATAATGATGCCGGACATGATGAATGGCCTGCTGAATAAGAAGATTCGCGGGTTCTATGTCTTTGGCGAAAACCTCGCAAATTCAGAACCCAACATTGCGCACGTCGAAAAGTGTCTTGATTCAGCCGAGTTCATGGTCTGTCAGGATATCTTTCCAACCGAAACCACCCGATTTGCCGATGTTGTTCTGCCGGCAGCCGCCTGGGGCGAAAACGAAGGCACTTTTACCAGCAGTGAACGCCGCGTTAACATGGTTCGCAAGTTCAAGACTCCTCCCGGTAAGGCTATGCCGAACTGGTGGATTTTCAAGGAACTGGCAAAACGCTTCGGACAGCACTGGAAATCGGAAAGTGCCCGGGAAATCTGGGATAACGAGCTTTCGGTAGAAGCTCCTGCTTTTGGTGGCATCAAGTATTCGCGTATCGAAAACAACGGTTTGCAATGGCCCTGCCCGAACGTCGAGCATCCTGGAACCTCATTTCTGCATCGCGACGGTAAGTTTACCCGTGGCAAGGGTATGTTCATGCCCGTGGAATGGACTCCGCCTGCTGAAGTTCCCGATAAGGAATACCCGTTCGTGCTCAGCACCGGGCGCCGGTTGTTTCACTATCATACTCGCACGCAGACTGGCAGAAGCGGTATGGATGCGATACTCCCGGAAGAAACGGCCGATATTTCCCATCTCGATGCAGAGCGTCTTGGCATCAAGGATGGCGAAAAGATAAAAGTCAGTTCTCGTCGCAACCATGTTCAGGTCAAGGCCAAGGTCAGTGACCGAATCCCCGCCGGAATGGTCTGGATGGCTTTCCATTTCCGCGAAGGTAATGCCAACTGGCTGACCAACGACGTGTTCGATCCCGAAACCAAAACCGCCGAATACAAGGCCTGTGCGGTAAATATCGAGAAAATCGGATAAGATTATCGGGCTCAGATGGGGCGTCTGCTCTATCTGAGCCCGGTTATCATTACCAGAAGCCTCGTTTTGATAGTCAAGGACAAGTGTGAATCTTATGAATATTGGCTCTTTAAGCTACGAAGAATACGAAAACAGAACGGTTGCCTTTCATGGATGTTTTTCTCCCGGTCTGTTGATCGGCGGGTTTATGGTTGATCTGGCGCTGAGAAGTCTGCCCGGTGGCGCGCTGTATGATGTAATCTGTGAGTCAGCAAAGTGCCTGCCCGATGCGGTTCAACTGCTGACGCCCTGTTCCATTGGCAACGGCTGGATGAAGATACTTAAAATCGGTCGTTTTGCTGTGACCTTTTATGATAAGCATACAGGCGACGGTATCAGGGTTTATCTTGATACCGAAAAGCTGCAACGCTGGCCTGAGATCAGAAGTTGGTTCCTCAAGCTTGTTCCGAAGCATGAACAGGATACCCGGCTTCTTATGGCGCAAATCAAGGAAGCCGGCTGTGACATTCTCTCGACAAAACCGGTGCTGATAGATGTTGCCCGCTTTCAGAAAAAAAAGGGAAAACCCATATCGATATGTCCGCAATGTAACGAAGCTTACCCGGGCGAACATGGTTCGATCTGCCGGGTGTGTGCCGGTATTCTCGGCTATTTCAGCGAAGCAGATGTACTATTGCCGCAGAAAATGCTTGTTGCATGATTGATTGTACTGCTTTATCAGAAAACCTGATCGAAGAAGTTGAGGTTTACAGTTTTCAGGATGGCTTGTGCAACAGTTGCCTGGCACCTCTGATCTGTGAAAAAAAGACGCCTCTACTGGTTAATGGCCGTGAAGTAGCACGCCTTCTTGCTCTTGACACTGAGATCGAAGAACTCGCTCTCGGTTTTCTTTTTACCGAGTGTCTTATTGACAGCCCTGATGAGGTGCGTTCGCTAAGACTTGATCGCGAAAAATGGCTGGTCGAGGTCGAACTGACCAGGCCACTTGCCGACGGGCTTCCTGATCACGTCGAGTTTTTTACCAATGGTGGCCGCGGGCGTACTTTTCTTTCAAGATGGTTTAAAGAAAAGGTAACTGCAGTCAAATCTGATTATCAGATTGATTGTCGAATCATCAGCAGCCTGATGGGCCAGATTCAGGAATCTTCGGCGCTTTTTCGCAGCACCGGCGGCGTTCATACCGCCGCGCTTGCGGTCGATGGAGCGATCATTCATTTTTCTGAAGACATCGGTCGCCACAATGCCCTCGATAAGGTTATCGGTCATGCTCTTCGCAACCGCTGGCCGCTTCCGGAGTCAGCCATGTTGCTGTCGACCGGCCGTATCAGTTCAGAAACCATTGTAAAGGCAGTTCGCGCCGGTATTGCCTTTCTGGTGTCTCACTCTGCACCAACTCTTGGAGCCTTGCACATCGCCCGCGCGCAGGGTATAACCCTTGTGGGTTTTGCCCGCGGCCGTCGTTTTATTTTGTATTCGCATGCTCAGCGGGTAAAAGCAGCCCCGGGTTCTATTTCAGTAACGGACTCCCTTTGAATAAGGCGCTTAGAGCTGGTTCTGCGGGTGTTTTGCTGTATTACAATTATGTAGTAGAATATGGCGACAGGATTCGTGTCCAGTTAACGAAAAGCATTTGCTGAAACTGTATGACCGTTAAAGCAGAAGCGAAGTTGTTACTGGTGCCTGTTTTTATTAAACCTGAATCAGGGAGAATTTGAGATGAAGATCAGTGCAAGAAACGCGTTGAAAGGTATTGTTAAGTCTGTTGAGTTGGGCGCCGTAAATGCAGAAGTAATAGTTGAAATCGCACCAGGCAAAGAAATCTCGTCGATTATCACCAAAAAATCTTTCGAGAACCTTGGAATTAAAGTCGGCAAGGAAGTCTATACCGTTATCAAGGCCTCCAGCGTCATGATTGGCATAGACTAAGCGCGTTTTTACTTTTTCATATCGCATAATGCCTGTATCCAGTTGTTCAAGTTCGGCGTGGCCAACCAGCTGAGCCTCAGTTCGTCGTAACCGTTACAGGCTGAAGAGTTTTCTGATGAATTTCTGCAGCCAGTCCTCGTGTTTGGCGACCGGGTGCTCGACGACTTCGTAGTTGCCATTTTCGTCGAGCAGACCGAAACCTTTCCAGCTCTCGGGCAGGCCATGGAATTCTGATTCACCTTTTTTGCAGCTGAACCAGCGATGGTAATGCGCAAAAAACCACTTTTTTGGCTTAAAATGCTCGATCAGCTCCGGTCCGCGCTCAAAGCCGGGGATTCCGTAAAACTCGAACCCGGTCGCGTTTGGTACGCCAATGCCGGCCGGGCAATCATGAGTGATTATAAAATCTATTTCATCGGCTTTGTGGGCAAGGCATCTGGCGATGTCACAATCCCTTATTTCTGACCCGGAAGGCGAGTTGAGGGCATCCATGTAGCGAGCGCCGCCAAGCGATAAAAACCTGCGTTGTGCGATATTCGTAATCTGCCCGCGCGGCAGGTGGATGAGGTGATGGCTGTATTTTTTGACCAGATGATCGAACTGGGCAAACTCTTCGTGGTTACCGTCGATAAAGTAGACCTTGCGCAGAAAGTGGCCGCCTTCCTTGTCGAAATACTGCCTGAGTGGCTGTTCATACAAGCCGAAGTCGCCGAGCACGATTACGGCGTCAAGAGCCCGGCCGGTTTTTTCTTCGGCAAAGCGTATCTGCTCGTTAATAACCTGATACTGACTATGCACGTCTCCGGAGATGAGAATCATCAGGCTTTAACTCCTGTCGTTCCGGTAAAATCGTAGCTCAGCCTGACCTGAAAATTTTTGATCTGCGCGAAAATCTCTTTGAGAATTTTTTGATTGATCGAGGTCAGCCGGTCTGGTTTGATAAAGTTGTCCGGTTTAAGCCCCTGGTCCGCTTCTTCAACCTGGTTTTCGAGTCTGATTGTCATCAGGTAGTTAAGCGCACGTTCGAGATCATCATAGCTCTGCGTGGTCAGGACACCAATTTCGTTGAGGGCGAACAGTCTTTCGTGAGTATTTCGTGTACGTATTCCGTGTTTAAGAGCATAAATGCGGGCAAAATCAACTACCATGCTTAATACGCTCTTAAGATCAAGCACATCGGCTTGATGGCCGCGAGTTTCAAGAATAAAGTCGCCGAAAAAACCGAGCGGCGGGTCGAATTGCAGAATGTTGATGGCCAGCAGGAAGAAAAAGCGCGGACTGTTGGCAAGTTCGCTCGCAAGATGCTTCTGCAGTTCTTCGACAAGATAGGTCGAGCGGTTTCCCGGCTCGGCAATAGCCCTGAAGTCAAAGAATATCTTGGTCTGCAGCAGGTCTTTAGCCTCAAGAGTGTTGATCCAGGCTGAGAAATTTGTTTTCCATACCGACAGTGGCTGGCACCATGACGGATTTTGCGCCATAATGTCACCGTCGCAATACTTGTATCCGGAACGGTCGAGAAGAGTGCAGACACTTTCGCCGAGCTTCAGAAAATACTTCTGGACCAGTTCTCTGCTGCTTTCATCTGCGTCAGCAAATATTATGGCGTTATCCTGATCGGTGCAAAGGGTCTGTTCACGTCTGCCCTGGCTGCCCAGAACCATGAAGCAGTAGTCGGCCGGTGGCGGGCCCAGTTTTTTTACCGAAAGCTCGATCGCCTTTTCGAGAATGAGGTCGGCAATGTCGGTAATCAGGCGGCTAAGATGGCCAACTCCGATCTGGTTGTTGATAAATATTCTTGTCAGTTCCGGAAGCATCCGGTTTGCTCTGGTCAGAGCTTCTTCGTTGTTGATCAGCTGGATTTCGCGCAGCAGTATGGTTGGCGAGTAATTCTGCAGAAAGATGAAGCTGTGATTGTTGACCAGACCGATTGGCACGCCTTTTTCGTTGGCAACAAAGACATGGTTGAAATCGCTTTTCTCTATTTTGAGATAGACATCAAAAAGCAGGGACGATTCGTCGACATAAAGCGGAGCTTCGAGCTTGATGTCGGCAAGCGTTGTGTTCTTGAGATCATAGCTGCCGGCGAGAAGAATTTGAATGTAGGTCTGCAGCGATAAAACGCCCCTTATACCGCTGCCGTCTTCTACAAGCACTGCATCTATTCCATCAGGTTGAAAATGTCTGCCTACCGTCTGCAGGGTTTCTGCGGTTGAGCAAATTATCGCCGGCAGACTGGCGAGATCGGCGATGCGCTGATGAAAGTAGAGAAAGCTGCGCTGCAATTCCTCAAGAAGGCGGTCCTGGCGGATGACGCGTTCCTGTTGAGCGGTAACTTCTGAGGCGATCATCAGAAAACCAGACTTGTTGCTCTGCGGTATGCTCGAAAGATACATCATGACCCGGTAACGCTCACCGCTCTTTTTGATCAGGTAAGTTTCATATTGATGCGGATGTCTCTCTCCCTTTACCAGAGCCACTGAATATGGATAGCCCATCTCTTTTTCTGCGCTCGACATTTCAACAATCTCAAGAATATTTTTCTGCATGAATTCTTCAGCTGAGTAGCCGAGCAGTTTGAGCATGCTGTTGTTGGCGAAAAGATCCTGGCCGCACAGTGACATGATCATATACTCACCGGCCGATTCAACGAGCATGCGGTATTTTTCTTCGCTCTCGCGCAGGCTCAGCTCAGCAAGCTTGCGTCTTTTCTCGGAAATGTAGCTGCCGGCCAGCAGAAAGACAAGCAGACCGGTAGTGATAAACAGGATGGCGACCGAGAAGAAAATCAGATTATTTCTGATCGAGTTAATTTCCTGGCGCACGTCGTGAAGGTAGACGCCGGTGCCGACAATCCATCCCCATGGTTCAAAACCTTTTACATACGAGAGTTTTGGCGATATTCTTGTCGGATCATCCTTCCACTGCCACATATACTCGACATAACCGGCATTCCTGGCTTTAACCATTTCGACAAATCTTACGAACAGCTGGTTTCCTGACGGGTCGGTAACATTAGTCAGGTCTTTGCCATTGAGATCGGTTCGATACGGATGAATGATCATGCGCGGATGCATGTCGTTTATCCAGAAGTAATCTTTCATGCCCTGCCCGTAATGGAGGCTCTGAATAGCTTCTATTGTAAGCTTTTGGGCCTGCTCGCGAGTCATCACGCCGATGCGCTCGTCATATTCGAAACGGGCAAGGATGTTCCAGGCGGCATTAGTGAGCTCTTTGATCATCTCTCTTTTCTGATCCATGATGCTCTTTTCGAGAGCCGGCAGTATAAAAAAGAAAATTGCCAGCACGAAAAGTGCGATAGTCAGCAGAGTTGGAATAACACTGCGCACCAGAAAATATTTCATGCTAAGCCTCGTGACAAGCTGGTTATCTGTTTTGAGATCGTATCAGAATCATTCCATAGGATCGCAGGACGGAAACTGCTTCATCTGCGAAACTGAGAATATCACACCAGTTCAGCATAACAAAAAAACAGCCGTCGGGCAAAGCTGCCCGACGGACTTTTTGTTCGGTGCGAAATCAGGCTGTTGCTGCTTCTGGCATTTTTCCCTGATCAGGTTGTGTCATCAATGATACGATGATGAGAGCTGCAAAGCTTATCGGAATCGAAAAGATGCCGGGGTTATCAATCGGGAAAGGCGCATTTGCCGGGTCAAGACCATAAAGCTTGAACATGCTCGGTGACAGCAGGATCATGGTCATTGCAGAAAAGACTCCGGCAATGATCGAAGCGATGATGCCGCTGGCGGTGGTGCGTTTCCAGAACAACAGCATGATAATCGAGGGCAGATTCGCTGAGGCTGCCACCGAAAAGGCCCAGCCGACGAGAAACGATACGTTCATGCCCTTGAAGATGATGCCAAGAACGATACTGATGATGCCGATGACGACAGCCGAAATCTTGCCGGCGCGAACCTTGCGGTGTTCGGTTAAATTGAGGCCGAGATAGCGATCCATAAGGTCGTGGGCTACTGCGCCAGAAGCTGCGACAATCAGGCCGCTTACTGTGCCGAGAACGGTGGCAAAGGCGATTGCCGAAATAGCCGAAAACAGGAAAGTACCAAAAGATTTGGCGAGCAGCGGCGCTGACATGTTGTCATCAAGCAGGTTTATGGTGCCGTTGGTCATTGCGCCGAGACCCATATACAGGGTGAGAATGTAGAATGCGCCAATTGCGGCGATTGCTACAATTGTAGATTTGCGGGCAGCTGCCGGGCTGGGTACGGTATAGTATCGAATCAGAATGTGTGGCAGCGAGGCTGTGCCAAGGAACAGCGCGAGCATCAACGAGACAAAGTCAAGTTTCTGCAGCCAGGTTCCTTCGACCTTGAATTTGAGGCCGGGGCGCAGAATTCGGTTGCCGGGCACCAGACTGGAAACGAAAACGGTAACTGAGTCGGTGTCTTCGCTGAATTTAACTGCCTTCCAGCTTTTTACCCTGGTGTCGGGATGCCCGAGATTGGCAAGAAATTCAATTGGGCCAACAGCGCCAGTAGAGGCTTCCGGGCCAGTTTTGCCCTTGATTACTTCGAGGTTGCCGATCTGGCGCAACGCGTTTTCTGAAGAGGCTGGACTGCCGTTGATAATACTGCTGCCATCAGCTTTCTTGATCATGTATTGGGTTTCATGAAGAAGAATCTGGCCGTTTTCTGATTTGGCTTTATGCCACCAGCTGGTTTTCCCGTTGTTAACCAGTTTGACCAGGGACGTGCCGCTTTCTTCGCGTGCGCCCGCAAATTGCCATGCGGCATCAGCAGGCTTTATTGTGCCATCGCTTTCGGTAGCCTCAATTGTGGCATATTTATAAAAAGGCACCTTGCCACCCTGATCCGGAGTTGTTGTAAAGCCGCGGTTAAGAGTTGCAATGACCAGGGCTGTTGAAAATATTATCAGCAGGCCACCCTTGAGAAACTGCACGTAAGTGGTTGATGTCATGCCGGCAGATGCAACGATAGTGATAACTACGATGCCAACCAGTATTACACCAACATAGTGCGGAAGTCCAAGCAGTGGCGTGATGAGAACACCGGCGCCAACCATTTGCGGAATAAGGTAGAACAACGAAACTATGATGGTGCTGAGAGCTGCGGCGAGCTGAATTCCCTTTGAATTGAACTTGGCGTCAAGCGCGTCGGTGAAAGTGTATTTGCCAAGACGCTTCATTGGCTCGGCAACAACAAAAAGTGCGACAATCCAGCCGGCAAGATAACCGATTGAATAGAGAAAGCCGTCATAGCCGCAGGTGGCGATCATGCCGCAGATGCCGAGAAATGATGCGGCTGAGAGATAGTCGCCCGCAAATGCGATACCGTTTACAAACCAGTGTATGGAGCCGCCAGCCGCATAATAGCCGGCCGCTGACTTTGCCTGGCTGGCGAAGTAAAAGGACAACCCGAGAACGAGACCGACAAAAGTG
The DNA here is from genome assembly GCA_001787855.1 of Candidatus Riflebacteria bacterium GWC2_50_8. Lineage (GTDB taxonomy): Bacteria > Muiribacteriota > Ozemobacteria > Ozemobacterales > Ozemobacteraceae > Rifleibacterium. The sequence goes on from MFYY01000062.1 coordinate 37,319, forward strand.
GCGAAAAGTACTACAGGCATTACTTCCATATTGTTATTCCGCCTTGGTTTCGTCTGAGCCGGCGAGTTCGGCTTCTTTGTTGTTGCAGAGCTGATTATAGATGACGGCAAGAATCAACGCGAACACGATAAGACCAAATCCATAGGTTACGGCGAGGTTCATGCCCATGAATGCCTCTTTTTCCATCATCAGAGGGCTGATCAGGTTGATGCCGATAAATCCGGCATAAAAAAGGGCGTAGCCGATAAACATCTTTACGCCAAGGGCGGTTTTGAACTTGGCTGCCGGGTCTTTTCCACTTTGCTCTGCAGGTTTATGCAACATATATTCTCCTGGTAAATGTACATCGAGAACTGTTTAAGGTTCCCTAACTTAACAGAACTCGGAACAATAGTCAGTATTTTTTATAAAAGAATCCTGATAATTCGCCTGTGCAAATAATTTTGCTTTGGATCCAATGATCTGAATGATTTTGACAAAAGCTGTCTTAATCGAAGGACTCACCGACATCTCAGGCAGAACCAGGCACGGTCTGGCAGTTCAGGTGATGCGGACCACAACAATCGTCAGGTCATCGGCAAAATGGTCGTGGCTGACAAAGGTTTTGAAGTCGTCGACGAGAAGCTCAAGAAATCTTGTGGCAGAATATTTTGGCAGTTCACAAAGCGTCTGCATGAACTGCTTGTCGCCATATTGCCAGCCTTGCGGATTGCGACCTTCGGAGAGGCCATCAGAATAAAATAGAAACAGGTCATCCTGTTCAAAGCTGATCTCGAACTGCTCAGCCGCGCGGACCATCGGGATACCCACCGGAAAGTTTCGGCCTTTTAGAGCAGACCACTCGTTTCTGGCTTTCGAATACCACAGGGTCGGCACATGCCCGGCATCCACGTAAGTCAGTGTCCTGTTTTCGAGGTCAAAGCGTGCGTAAACCATGGTGATGAATTTACACAGCTGGCCGAGCTGGTCCTGCATGTTGTCGCCGAGCATTTGCATGATCTGGGCTGGCGAAGGATCTTCGGATGCTCCGCGTGACAGACTCCATATCGTACGGCTCAGACGGTTGCGGGCGCCAGCGCCAACCAGGGCGGCATGAACTCCCTTTCCCATGACATCGCCAACTACAACGTCGAACTTTGTCGGCGTGAAAGTGAAAAAGTCGATAAAATCTCCGTCGACACTCTGCGAAGGAATGCTTATGGCAGCCAGTTCGCTGCCATCGATTTCGGTAGGAGTCGGCTCAAACAGCAGAGTTTGCTGTATTTCACCGGCAATCTGTATTTCCTGCTGCCTGGCTTCCTTTTCTATCTGCAGCAGTTGATATTGTCGATAGCCTGATAAAAGCGTCTTTTCAAGGGTTTCGAGCGAGCAGGGTTTGGTCATAAATCTGAAGATATGACCTTCATTAACCGCTTTGGTAGCTATGTGAAAGTCGCCTTCGCCAGTCAGCATCATGCGAATACTTTCCGGGGCAATCATCAAAGCATGTGACAGAAATGTGATGCCATTCATGCGCGGCATGTTAAAGTCCGCAACAATAATCGAAAATGGACCTTTCTGGTGAATTTTTCGCAGACCTTCTTCGCCACTGCTGGCAGTGACCAGATCCCAGTTTCTGCGCAGTCCGCGGCCGTAGGAGGCCAGTATGTTGGGTTCGTCGTCGACCAGAAGAATTTTGGGTTTAACTGTAATTATGTTCTTCATAAAGTTTGGCGGCCTGGCGTTCCCAGGTCGGAAGCATCCTTTTTATTTCAGCCTGACTCAACAGGTTTTCGTCAAATTTTATCTCGTTTCCGGCCTGTCGGCAAAGCAATACGTTTGCCAGATGGGTGGCCGCCAGTACTGGCGAAGGTTCGCCTGAAATCTGTGAAGGCCTGTGGTGACAGGCAACCGCTTCGACAACGGGATCAGGCAGTCCCCACAGGCCAAGAAGGTAGCCGCCAATTTCTGCGTGTGAAGCTGAAAATTCCTGGTATTCAGCGTCAGCAAATGAAAGGTTACTGTTCTGACTCTGCCGCCACATTACACTGTTGATGTATTTGGGTTGCTCAAGCAGCAGCAACTTGCCGACATCGTGCAGCATGCCGGCGAGAAAGGCGTCTTCCTGAGTGCGTGAATTTCCCGCAAGATCCTTGGCGATTTCACGACTGAGTCGAGCAGTGAGGGAGCTGTGCTCCCACATGTCATCGAGCGAAAAACCCGGCAGCTTTGAATCTGGCGCGGCAAAAAATAGCTTTACATAAAGAATCAGTGATTTAAGTACGTTCAATCCAAGCATGACGACGGCTTCGCGCGGGTTCGAAACCTGGCGTGGCAGTCCGAAGAATGCTGAATTCACGAGGTGCAGAACTCTGGTGGTCATAGACATGTCGCGGGCAATTATGTCGCCAAGATCGGCGACAGAAACTAATGGTGATTCCATAGCACTGAGCAGTTCGTGATAAAGCTGCGGGAGGCTTGGCAGATATGGCATGCCGCCGATTATTTCGCGCAATTCCTGGCTGTAGATGATTTTTCGCAGTTCAGCGGCCTTCTCAATATGTGCGAGCAGGCTTTCGCCTTTACAGGGTTTGGCAAGAAAACGGTGTGCTGACTGGGTGGCGCTCAGAATCGTTTCGGCCTGGGCATCAGGTTCGCTCGACAGCACGATTCTGATAACTTCAGGGTAGAACTTTTGCACGGCCTTAAGCAGGTCGGCGTCGTTTTCAATTTTCATGTTAAGTTCGGTTATCAGAACATCAGGTTTGCTTTTTCGCATTATCTGAATGGCTTCGCGCCCGTTTGCCGCATAGCTTGCCGACCATTTCGGGCGCATAGCCTTGAGCAGCCTTCTGTATGCGTCAAGTGCGTTCATGTCAGGATCAACGAACAAAAGCTTATAAGCGATCATTTTTTCTCTCCCGATTCGCTCTTGTCAGGCTGACGATGCGGTAGAATTACCTTGAATACAGTGCCCTCACCAGGCTTGCTTTCGCAGCTGATGCTGCCATGATGTCTTTCTTCGACGATTTTGCGCACCAGGCTGAGCCCGAAACCGGTGCCGTCACCAGCTTTTTTGGTGGTAAAATCTGGATTAAAGATAAGGCCCTGATTTTCAGGTGCAATACCAATGCCATCGTCGCGCACTACTATTTCGACCCGGTCGCCAAGTGATGCAGTCGTGACAGTTATCAAGCCACGATCATACTTGCCTGCTTCTTTTTTCTCGTTGATCGCGTGGGCCGAATTAACCACAAGATTGAGCAATACCTGGTGTATTTCGTCGCGCGAGCAGAACAGAAACGGCAGATCTCCGGCCAGTTCGAGCTGCAGATCAGCGGCAATTTTCCACTCATGCCGAGAAATCGTGCAGACAGTGTCGACGCATTTATTTATGTCGGTTATCGAAAAATCCTGCTGTGCCGGGTGCGAAAAATCCTTGAGCGCCAGAACGATGCGCGCGACCATATCCATGCCTTCGAGAGATTGCGCAAGAGTTTTGGCGATTTCATCTTCAAGATATTCAGGTTCTACTTCGGACTCGAGCTGTTCGAGAGCCTGCCATTGGTCGTTGTCGATCTGTTCGCCTGATTTGATCTGGTTAAGCATTCCGCGACAACTGGTCAGCAATGACAGAAGATCTTTGAATGAAATCTTGAGGAAGGTCAGATTGTGTTCGAGGTAATGCAGAGGCGTGTTTATCTCGTGTGTTATGCCGGAAATTAGTCGCCCGAGCATCTGCAGTTTGTCGAGATCTGGCGGCATTTTCCTGTTAAGAGAATCTTCCATTCAACAGGCCTTTCTGTGATCCGGCTTTATACTTTTTAACAGAATACCAGATTTTTGAAACAGTGGAGCAAAGATTTCGCTTCAGCCAATTTACCGAAAACTTTTATTATTGGCAACTTTGCGGCGCAGTTCTTGCAGATTTGCCCGGTTAATTATCAGGATTTCAGCGCGGCGGTTGACGATTGTGCAGCGCGGGTATATAGATATGACAGTTAATTTTTGAGGTTTACCGATGAACGATAACTGGTTTGCCCGTATTGCCGATGAGCTTAAAGTCAATTCACTGCAGGTAATGGCGACAGCGCAGCTGCTCGATGAGGGCGGCACCGTGCCTTTTATCTCGCGTTACCGGAAAGAGAGAACCGGTTCTCTCGATGAAGTGCAGATTCAGACGATCAGAGACCGTCTTGAGCAGTTTGCCGAATTCGACAAACGCCGCGAGGCCATTGTTAAATCGCTGACTGAACGTAGCCTGCTGACCGATGAGTTGACTGCTAAAATAGACAAGGCCGCCAATATAAGCGAACTCGAAGATGTTTATCTGCCTTATCGCCAGAAAAAGCGCACGCGGGCGACAATAGCACGGGAGAAGGGTCTCGAAGACCTGGCGCAGATGTTGCTGAAGCAGGCGGTTGATCTTAATCCGGCCGCCGTCGCCGTGTCGTTTATTGCTGCCGAAAAGGGTGTGGAATCAGTTGAAGATGCGTTGCAGGGCGCTCGCGACATTATTGCCGAGATGGTCAGCGAGAATGCCGAAGTCAGGGTCTCTCTGCGCGAATTGTTCGCTGCTGAAGCTTTTCTGGTCTCGAAAGTGGTTAAAGATAAAGAGACTGAGGGCGCCAAGTTTCGTGATTACTTTGACTGGCAGGAACCGGCCGCAAAGATTGCCGGGCACCGTCTTCTGGCCATATTGCGCGGCGAGAACGAAGGCTTTTTGAAGGTTTCACTGCAACCCGATTCTGAAAAAGCCTCGCGCTCACTCACCCGGTTTTATCGCCAGGCTTTCTGTCCAGCCTGGGAACAGGTTCGCGAAGCCATCGAAGATTCTTATAAACGCCTGCTTTCGTCATCTATCGAAAACGAGTTTCGCAAGCAGTTGCGCGAAAGAGCTGAAGAAGAAGCAATCAGGGTTTTCGCCGCCAATCTGCGCGAGCTCCTTATGGCTCCGCCATTGGGGCAGAAGTCGGTTCTGGCAGTTGACCCCGGTTTTAGAACCGGCTGCAAAGTCGTTTGTCTCGACCCGCAGGGCAAGCTGCTTGAGCATGAGGTCATATTTATCTCGCAATCAGAGCAGGCGCGTGTCGCCTCGGCGCTGATGATAAAAAAGCTGGTAGACCGCCACAAAATCGAAGCCGTGGCCATTGGCAACGGTACTGGCAGTCGCGAAACCGAAGCCTTTATAAAAAGTTTGCAGTTGCCTTCGAATATAGCGGTAGTCATGGTAAACGAAAGCGGCGCCTCGATTTACAGCGCCTCTGAAGTTGCCCGCGAAGAGTTTCCGACGCAGGATCTTACCGTGCGTGGCGCCGTTTCCATCGGCCGTCGCCTGATGGACCCGCTCGCCGAACTGGTGAAGATAGATGCCAAGTCTATTGGAGTTGGCCAGTATCAGCATGATGTCGAGCAGGGCAAGCTCAAAAAGGGCCTTGATGACGTGGTTATGAGCTGTGTGAACGGTGTTGGAGTCGAAGTAAACACTGCCAGCCGGCAGATATTGAGTTATGTTGCCGGTCTCGGGCCACAGCTGGCCAAAAACATTGTCAGCTGGCGCGAAGAGAATGGTGCGTTCAAAAACCGTCGGCAACTCAACAAGGTGCCCCGCCTCGGGCCGAGAGCCTTTGAGCAGGCCGCCGGTTTTTTGCGCGTACGTAACAGTGATAACCCTCTCGACAACAGTGCCGTGCATCCTGAAAGCTATAAAATTGTCGAAAAGATGGCTAAGGATCTCGATTGTTCGGTGGCTGACCTGATTAAAAGCCAGGAATTACGCAACAGGATTAAACTGAAAGATTACATCACTGAAGAAACTGGTCTGCCCACTCTCAGTGATATCATGAAAGAGCTTTCCCGGCCGGGTCTCGATCCTCGCGATAAATTCGAGGCATTTGCTTTTGCCGAAGGCATCAATGAGATCAAAGACCTTTCACCTGGCATGATCTTACCCGGAATAGTTACCAACGTTACACAGTTTGGCGCCTTTGTCGACATTGGCGTGCATCAGGATGGCCTGGTTCATGTAAGCCAGCTTTCAGACCGTTTTGTAAAAGATCCTGGCGAGGTGGTTAAGGTTCAGCAGAAGGTACTGGTGCGGGTTCTTGAGGTAGATGCCGTGCGGCGCCGTATTTCTTTAAGCATGAAAAGTGAAAAGAAGGCAGCCGAAAAGTGGTGATTTTCCTTTAAACAAAGTCGTCTTTAAACAAAATATGGTGGTTCGCCGTTGCCGGCTGGTTCACGAACCGGCCTGAAAAAAAGCGCTGCTGCAGCGCTGACATGCCCGCCTATCAGAATAATGCATGATGACAGATATATCCAGAGCATAAAGGCGACCACGGCTCCGAGTGAGCCATAGACCAGGCTGTAACTGTCAGTACCAAAAGACAGATACCAGATGAAACCATGCTTGGTAAGCTGCAGCGCCAGTATTGAGAAAAGGGTGCCGGCCAGCGATTCGCGCCATAATACCAGAGGGCTGGGTATATATTTGTAGAGCAGCAGCAGAAGAACGAATATGGTGACCTGTGGCAGATATTCGATCAGCAGGTGATTGAAGCGTGTCATTTCAGCGAATAAGGTCTCCAGATAGGTCGGAAAAATTCTCGGCAGCACGTCGAGCAACGTGTTGAGGATCAGCGACAATATCAGAAAAATTACGAGAATGCCGATCATCATCAACCCGATCAGGCGGTCGATCAGAAAATGCCGACTCTCTGCCGCTGTCCACGCACTGTTAATATTCTGCGCAAAGCCTGCAAACACCAGTGTTGCTGACCACAGCAACATGACGGTGCCGACCAGTCCTACCGCGCCGCTGGCTCTGATCAGATGTTGAATATTCCCGGCAACCAGCGATTCTGAACCCGGCATGTATTCTTCGGCGAATTTTAGAATCTGGGTCTGCACCTCGACGCTTTGCAGAAACGATGAGCTGAAGGCGATCAGAAAAAGAATCAGCGGAAAAAATGACAGAATTGCGTAATAAGCAATTGCCGCTGCCGCTTCGGTGACTTTTGTCTCAACGACGCGGTTAAAAACGTGTTTTATAAGATTCCACAGGTTTTGCATTTAATTGCTTGCTGGTACATTTCGTTTCTATGCTTAGATAACACAGTTTGCCGGACAGCGCAACTTTGCGCGGTTGCAGATTATGGCCAACAACTCTGCAAGACGCGCTTTCCGCGAATTAAATACTGGATATCTCGCACAAAGCCGCAAAAAATCAAATATTGCCGTTTAGCCGCGGCCTGTTTTGTTTTGTGCGTTTTGGTTAAAGCTGTAAGCAGCAAAGCGGTGAAATCGAAGAAATTTTCCGAGAATCAAGGTAAAACAAGACAAGGCAGGTTGATGACGCAAATACCAGCGAAATTGTACCGAAACGAATTCCTGCACGCAATCAAAGCATTGCTGAGATGAGAATTCTATGTTTGCCGGCACGGGGTTTTGCCTGTATCATCACAAAAAAGATCAGCGAGGAGCGCTTGTATGCATGTCAGTATTAAATGCGGGTATCTGGTTGCAGTGTTGGTGTTGCTGTTAACAGCTGGCATGGCGATGGCAGAAGAACTGGTTCTGGCTGCTGAACCTCTGGCGGGGCACCTTAGAATACATTATCAACGCAATGACGGTGACTATGAAAGTTTTGGTCTCTGGCTCTGGGACGAAGTAAAGCAGCCCTCAGCCGACTGGCCAAAGGGAGCGCAGCCTTTTCCCGCCAGCGATTCATTCGGCGCTTATGCTGATATTCCGCTGCTTGATAATGCGCAGCAGGTTGGTCTTTTGATTGTTAACCGGGTTTCGGGTGAAAAAGA
>MFYY01000062.1:45122-52807 GCA_001787855.1 Candidatus Riflebacteria bacterium GWC2_50_8
AAGTGGTAAAGATTGCAGAAAACCAGAGCCAGGTCTGGGTAAATGAGGGTGACGACAATGTTTATCAGTCTGCGGAACTCAAAATCAACAACGACCTGCTTCTGGTAACTGTGCAGGCTGCCGGCAGAATTAATGCCGCTTTTAACAGTCTGGTCGGGCTCGATGCCGAGTCTCTGGCTGCAAAGCTCAGCATTAGCGCTGCCAATGGTGCGGAGATAAAAATTGCTTCGCTGTCGATAAATTCTGAACTGCAGCAGGCTGAAATCAGCGCAGATTTTACGATTGGGCAGTTGCCCATTAAGGTTTCCTGTGCAGACAAAACTGTTGTTTCGGGTGTTGACTGGCGTCTGATCGATGAGTTGTATGCTTATGACGGTGACGATCTCGGCTGTACATACGTCGAAGGCAGTGCCACGATAAAGCTGTGGGCGCCGCTGGCGAGTCAAGTGGTCTTGATTCTATTCGCCAGAGACGACCAGACCCGTGAACTCGGGCGTATCGATATGGAACGCGGCGACCGCGGCGTGTGGTTTTCGGTTGTTGGCTCTGGAAAACCGCAGGGTTTGGCCGATCCGCGCGGTTGCTATTACCAGTATGAGGTGACAAATCCCGGCTTGTCAGCAAAACGAGTATTAGATCCCTATGCCAGATCGATGGCAGCGGTAACCGTTGATGCTGCTGGTCAGTCAGCCGGCAGCAGCGGCGACTTTGTGGGCAGGGCCGCAATCATTGATGTGGCCGCGCTCGGCAAAAAGCCGGAATTGGCTGACATTGCGGGTTATAAAAGACGGGAAGATGCCGTTATTTACGAAGTCCATATCAGAGACTTTACTTCAGATCCGACGATCGAGAAGGATCTGCGGCATCGTTGGGGCAGCTATCGCGCATTTATTGATAAGCTTCCCTACATTAAAGCCATGGGAGTTACGCATATACAGTTTTTGCCGGTTATGGCCTGGTATTTTGGTGACGAAACGCAGATGGGGCAGCGTGAAATGCACTATTCAGCAAAAAACAGCAACTACAACTGGGGCTATGACCCGCAGAACTATTTTTCGCCTGATGGTGCCTATTCAGAAAACCCGAATGACGCTGAGCTTCGCGTTGTCGAGTTCAAGGAACTTATCGATGCAATTCATCTGGCCGGCATGGGCGTGGTTCTCGATGTCGTCTATACGCACATGGCTCAGGCCAGCTTTTTAAACGATATTGTGCCTGATTATTATTTCTTCCGTGATAGCAAAGGTGCTTTTCTCGGTGATTTCGGCAATAACCTGGCGACTACTCACAAAATGGCGAGAAAGCTGATGATCGATTCAGTCAAGCACTGGTTCAGGGAATATGGTATCGATGGCATGCGCTGGGACATGATGGGAGATGCTACTTATGATGCGGTGCAAAGCGCCTACAATTCTGCTGCCGCGATAAACTCGCAGGCATTGTTTCTTGGCGAAGGCTGGCGCACCTTTAAAGGTCATCTCGAAGATCCGGCGCTGAAAGGTAAGGCTGCTGACCAGGACTGGATGGATAAAACCGATGATGTTGGCGTGTTCAGCGACGAATTTCGCAACGAGCTTAAGTCGGGTTTTGGCTGTGAAGGCGACCCGATGTTTCTGACTGGTGGCGCACGCAACATCGCCGGCCTTTTCCATAATATTAAGGGCCAGCCTTCAAATATCCCGGCAAGGTCGCCGGGCAACGTGGTTCAATATATCGAGGCACATGATAATCTGCCGGCTTACGATGTTATTGCACAGTCGATCAAAAAAGACCCCGCAATAGCAGAAAACGACCTGGAGATTCATCGCCGCCTGCGTCTTGGCAATCTTATTCTTCTTACTTCTCAGGGCATTGCCTTTTTACATGCCGGCCAGGAATTTGGCCGCAGTAAGCAATGGAAAGGTCAGAATACACCTGAACACAAGTTTCACGTGTTCACCGATGCTGATGACAAACCGTTTAAGCACCAGTATTTCATTCACGATTCTTACGACTCTTCAGATGCGATCAACCTGTTTGACTGGGCGAAGGCGACTGATAGCGAAAAATATACGGCCAACCAGATCACCAGCCAGTATACTCGTGGCCTGATAGCTTTACGCCGTTCTACCGATGCGTTCAGACTCGGCAGCAAAAAACTTGTCGACAAAAACATCCTGCTGGTAAATGCTCCCGAGATTCTCGAAAAAGACCTGGTTATAGCTTATAGCTGCCGCGCCACCAGCGGAGAAGTCTATTATGTTTTTGTTAATGCTGACAGTCAGCAGCGAAAGCTGACTCTCGACCTCGATCTTACTGGCAAAAAGGTTCTGGTTGACGAGAAAACCGCCGGAACTGACCACATTGCCAGTCCGGCGGGTTTCTCGCTGGCATCAGACAGCATAACTATTGAACCACTGACTGCCGTAATTATTGCTCAGTGAGCTCAGTTGCGATTTCTGACGATCAGACGCGCAATCTCACCGCGCAGATTTTTCAGGTTGTAAGGCTTTTGTATAAAGCCTACAAGCGGGTTGCTGTTAACATCGGCGGGGAGAGCGCTTCTCGTGTAACCACTGCAGAATAACACTGGAAGCTCCTTGCCCAGTTTTCGCAGTTCCATGAAGAAATCGAGTCCATTCATTTTGGGCATGGTCAAGTCGACCATAGCAATGTCTACTGAATCGGAAGTCGTATTAATATGTTCGATTGCCTTGCAACCATCAGCAAAGGCTTTGACCCGAAAACCGAGTTGCTCAAGAATATGTTGGCCGGCAGTGCGAACTTCTTCCTCGTCATCTATAAGCATGACCAGGCCTGACATGTCTAGTTCTTCGAGACAGTTGTCTGAACGAAACTGTATGGGAAAATTTTCCTGGCGCATCTGTGTTATCGGGAAATAAATCCGGAAAGAAGTTCCTTTGCCTGGCTCGCTGCTTACCGCAATACCGCCAAAATGTCTTTTGATTATGCCCGGTGTTGTTGCCAGACCCAGTCCACGGCCGGTCAGCTTGGTTGTAAAAAATGGCTCGAAAATACGCGACTTTACGTCTTTTGTCATACCGCAACCACTGTCAGATATCTCAATGCACAGGAATTTTCCTGCAAAACTTTCAGGCTCAATCATGAAATCTGTTTTTTTGTCTGGTCCTAATTCGACAGTAGTCGTTTTTATCGATATTTTACCGTATTCTTTGCCGATGGACTCAGAAGCGTTTATCGTTGAGTTGATCAACAGTTTCTTTAATTGCTCAGGGTCGCATTCAATTCCGGCTTCAGACTTTTCCAGGTCGAATGAAAGACTGATAGTGGTGGGCACGAATGAACGCAAAAATGCAGATGTGTTCTTTATCAGATGATTGGCATCTAGTTTCTCTGTTTTGACCTGCCCTTCATCTGAGTAGTCAAGCATTTGTCCGATAAGATTGGCTGCTTTATTGGTTGCGTCGAGAATCCCGCGGGTAAATAGTTGCAGATCTGCCTGTTTATTCTTAATCTCAAGCATTTCCGCGTTACCCATGATGATGGTCAGAATATTGTTGAAATCATGTGCAATGCCGCTGGCCAGCAGTCCAAGGCTTTCAGCTCGTTGAAAATTGTTGATCCGGTGAAAAAGAAGTTTTTGTTCGTTTTCGATTCGTTTTTTATACGTGATGTCAGTTACCGTAAACAGTATAGAATCTTTGTAGTCTCCTGAATCAAGCTCTATCCGGTTGGCGTGACCGCTCAAAATAGTCCAGACGTAGTCATTATATCCACGTATGCGAATCTCTATTTCATTGCCGGAAAGGTTCTTCATGCTGTTAAAGTGACTCTTATAAACATTTCTGTCATCAGGGTGTATCAATTCAATAAAAGGCATCTTCAAAAGCTTTTCAATAGACTGCCCGGCCATTCTGGCAAAAGTTGTATTTACCTGGCGTATAAAGCCAGTGCTGTTTACAGCCAGAAAACCTACCGGAGCAAAATTGAACAGCTGCCAGAGATGATCCTGAGTTTCCTCCGGTTCTTTGTCAGGGATTTCAGATTCTTCGTAGCTTGTTTCCCGCTTTTTCAGCTGACCCAGAAGGTCTTTAAAAATGGCCTTTACTGGCCCAAAATCAAGCTTTTCCCCTTTTGTTTGCTGTTTATCGAGCTTGTTGAGAAGACTCTCTGCTTTCTTTTGCAATATAGAACTTCCTATTTGAACATTACTCATAGTTTACCTCTCTTGATATATCCCTGGTCATGCTGATTCACCCATAATTTGAAATCGAAACTGTCATTCCAGATCCAGAATATATATATTATTTTTATACGAACTCTTACTACAAAAAGTAATAGCACTTTTATGTGAACAGGTAAATGTCATCCATGGCAGGCATGGTATAATACCGATTTTGCAGACAGCACGTTCGTAAATAGTGTTGCTGGTACACCATAGGCATGGCCATAGCTGCCATCGTCTGATAAGCGATAAGCCAGACAGTACACAACTCACACACTTATTTTAATGTATTTTCCAGATATCCGTAATGTCCTAGAAATTTGTTGCAGATTCTTCTGATACCCGAGTATAATTTTAATGGGGATGAGGGATAGAGATTGATCACACATGGATTAGCCGATATCGTGCTTTAGTTCTGGCTGGAAAGTTTCTGATTCTACCAAGGAAAATTATGGCCAGAAAAGTCCTGATAGCTGATGATTCTTCATCAATACGTGTGATGTTGCGTCGCGTCCTGATTGATGCAGGATATGAGGTCGCTGACGTCGCTGACGGTTCTCTTGCGGTCGGAGAAGCAGAACAGTTTTGCCCGGAACTCGTCATTACCGATCTCAATATGCCAAACATGGATGGGGTTGAATTGATAAAAGCTTTGCGCAGCAAAGCTTCTTTCAGGTTCATCCCGATTCTGGTGCTCTCAACCGAAGGACAACAGGAAAAAATTCAACTTGGCCGTGCCGCCGGAGCCACCGGATGGTTGATAAAACCATTTCAGCCTGAGAAGCTGCTGGCTGTAATACGAAAAATATTGCCTGACCGTATATAGGAGTTACTGCTGTATTACTTATTAAGCTGGTGACAAAAAAAGGCAAGCGTCAATATATTGAGCAAGAAGAAATATCTCGAAAGCTTTTTTGAGGAATCATCAGAGCTGCTTCAGCGGCTCGAAACCTCTTTGCTCGATCTTAAACAACAGCCCGACAATCCTGAGCTGATCAATACCGTATTCCGGATTCTTCATACCATCAAAGGCACAGGCGCGATGTTCGGTTTTGAGCGCCTGGCTTCTTTCGCGCACAATATAGAGGCTGTTTTTGACCAGGTCAGAAAGAACTGTATTAATCTGAATGACGATTTGTTGCAGATCAGTCTTGATGCCTGCGATTTTATGTCGCTTGTTATCGCTGACAAAAGTGATCCGGCTGAGCTTTCGGATCGCGAAGAGCGGCTTTCAATAGCGTTTGTCGGGTTACTGACTGGTAAAATCCTGACAGAGAAAGCTGGGCCGTCCTATTCTGAACCGGAAAACCTGTTGGTAAAGAACTCTGACGGTGCAGAAACTCATAATAAGAGCCGTTTGTGGTTGATCAGATTTGCTCCTTCCCCGGGATTTTATCGAACGGGCAACGATCCTATAGCTATATTGACTGAACTAGACGGTCTTGGCAAAGCAGATATGCTGGTCGATCTTTCGAAACTGCCAGATCTCAGCGAGATGATTCCGACTGACTGTTATCTAGCCTGGGATATCCTTCTCGACACCACTGTTTCACGAAATGCTATTCACGATGTTTTTATCTTTGCCGAGGGCTCCTGTGAACTCAAAGTCTTAGAGGTTGATGAGCCACCAGAGTGGTTTAAAGAAAAGTCTGCATCAATTTCTCAAACTGCTTCGGTTGCACAGAAGAAGGTTAAGACAGAAAATTCGGGCTTGGTAATGGAGAATACGCGGCCAGGAGCTGATATTCAATTGAATAATGTGGTTGCACCAGCTGGACATGGTAGTTGTATTGACACGAGCGTAGACACTATAAAGGTTGATAAATTGATCGGCCTGCTGGGTGAACTGGTCGCTATACAAGCCCGTCTTAGCCAGGTCGCTGAGTTGCGGGCAGATACCGAGCTTACTACTATCTCGCGTGAGCTTGAAGCACTGACTGGTGAATTGCGCGAAAACACTCTTAAGATCAGCATGCTTCCGATATCCAGTGTTTTTGGAATGCTCGAAGAAAGGGTTCATGCTCTTGCCGGTAATAATGGTTGTACTGTGCAGGTCAGATTCAATGGTGGCGATACCGAATTTGACAAGGGAGCCCTTGAAAAGCTTCTGCAACCATTATTCCAGTTGCTTGAATGCGTTGTAGACAATATCGGCAGGTTGCAGAAAAAATCAGGACAGCCTGCCATGGCAGGTCTTGATATTGGCGCGTGGCAGGCTTCAGGGTTTCTATACGTTCGGATTGGCAGTGAAATAGCCCGTTTTGAAGATTCTGACACCGGCATGTGCTGGCTGCAGGATATGAAGCTGCAGAATGTGCCTAATTTTGTCAACTTTGACTCGGCCAGCGAGAGCCAGACAGCTGATGCAGGTCAGGATCTTTTTAAAACCAGAACGCAGAAATTCAAGAATGCAATCATTGATCTGCGAGGCAGTGTAAGTGTTGTTTCCAGCGCTGCCCGTGGTCTTGAGATTACCCTGAAATTGCCTCTCAATCTTGCCATAATTGCAGGCCTGATGGTTAAGATAGAAGATGGGCTTTTTCTGATTCCCCTTGCACTTGTCGAAGAATGTATCGAATTAACCAGAGAACTGCGTGAAAGGGCCTGCCAGAGAAATCTGGTCATGGTTCGTGGCAGCCTGGTGCCTTACCTCAACCTGCGTGAGAGTTTCGGCATATCTGGATGTCCACCTGATATTCAGCAGATAGTGATTACGGTTGTTGAAAATTATCGCATTGGTATGGTTGTAGATCAGGTCGTCGGAGAATATCAGACGGTCATAAAAAAATGGGGCAGCTTCTGTGGCGATGTTCCTGGTATTGCAGGCGCAACCATACTTGGTGATGGAGCTGTCGCCCTTATAATAGATCTGCCAAAGCTGATCAACGAAGAACGTCACAAATTCGATGTGAATGGCGGTGAATACTGATGGCTTTCAGCTTTTTTTTCAGGGATCTGCCAACACTTGAATCGGCTGTCAATTTTATGTATGAAGCAACGTCCGGTCAGAGTCGCATCAGGGTCTGGGACGCCGGATGTGCAATGGGTTATGAACTTTTTACCCTGGCCATGCTGCTCTCTGAGAAGTTTGGCTATTTTGGCTATAGAAAAATTATCATTCATGCTACCGATATCGAAAAAGAATTTGGCGACATAATCGGCAGAGCTGAATACCCGGCGAACGAGATCGAGCGCATTCCTGACTATTACCGTGACAAATATTTTTCGCCGTCTGAAAAAGAGGGGAATTTCAAAATTTCTGACAATCTTTGCGCGCAGATCACCTTTACCCATCACGATATTCTCAAGCTCAACCCGATATCAGAGGCACTCAATCTGATTGTCTGCAAAAACGTGATGTTGCACTTTCAGCCTGCTGAAAGAATCGAAGTGTTTAAGATGTTCCATCGCGCACTGGCACCGGATGGTATTCTGGCTAACGAGAATACTCAGAAAATGCCAGCAGAGCTCGATGGCTACTTTGAGCAGCTAACCGATG
>MFYY01000063.1:0-842 GCA_001787855.1 Candidatus Riflebacteria bacterium GWC2_50_8
ACTCTCTGTGACCTGTGGGCCTGGATCGAAGGCCGCCCGGTCGGCTTTTCGATTCACTGGATGAACGAAAAGATTGATGACGGCGATATAATCGATCGTTGCGAGGTTGATGTAAAGGGCTGTCGCTCGTATATCGAGATCCCATATCGCTCCAGCCAGATTGAAGCGGGCTGTCTGTTGCGCAACCTCGAACGCATCAGCCGCGAGGGGCATTTTGTCGGCATTCCGAACCGCACCGAGCATATCAACTACACGCGCACCCCGGCGCCTGCAAAGATTGTCGAGATCCGCCGCCGCGGCCTGGGGCTTTAGTGGCTGATCAGCCGTTGCCGATTCAGTTGTCCAGAAGCGGCTTGCTGGGGAGATCGTAGGACAAAATGCCATTCTTTTCAAGAGTCTCGGCAATTTTCGCGTCAGGATTCACCAGCAGCGCCAGGCCTTCCTGCTGAGCCGCGAATCTGAGCATGTGCCCGTCGGTTTTGTAGCTGTCGCCAAAGACCATGATATTGCCGCGCGGAAAGTCACCGGCAAATTTTTGTATGTACCAGGTCTTTCCAGCTGAAAAGCTGAAAGGTCTAATTACTTTTGGCTGAATGATGCCGTTTTCAATCGCGAGTCTTACTCCGAGAACTCGGTTTTCAGGAACGCCAAAATATTTTGCTGCCGCAACAACCACATTGTGCGCGCTTGCCGAGACGATGTAAACATCAACCCCCATCTGCTGCAGTACGTTTACCAGAGTAAGCATCTCCGGGAAAATAGCTTTTTTCAGATGGTTCTCAAAATACTCTGTTGCCTCTATCAACACCTGTTCCGGCTTTTGCCCGGCCAGGATTGTGCAA
>MFYY01000063.1:875-4878 GCA_001787855.1 Candidatus Riflebacteria bacterium GWC2_50_8
ATTCATATAAACCCGCAACAGGAACAGGAATCTTGCGTTCGGCATGCAGCCGTTTCAGCATATTATGCATGAAGCCTGGCTGGCTCTTTCCGTTTCCTTCTGTAATGTCGCCGCAAACCAGAGTATTGTCATGATCAAACACTGCAATCAAACGCCCTTCTGCAGTTTCGACTTTGCTGATGATCTTGTCAGCAAGCTCCTGGCTCCAGCCGGACTTTATCAGACAATCTCTGGCTTCTTTACCGGTAATTGCCTTTGCAATAGCCGGTTGAAGCACTGAAATAACAAGGATTGCGATCGAAAGAACAGCTTTTCTAGAAAATTTATTAAACATTAAGAACCTTCCTGCTACTCGAATTACTGACACTTTAACAGAAATTGCCCGAACGCCGCATAAAAAATTATGAGTCGTTATTCACAATGCTCAAATAAGCATTTCGCAGGCGGCAGGTTTTCATTCAGGGTTTCATTCTGGCATGGAGAACCCCTCGCCTTTATGTGTTGGTTAACATGTTGCTCGAAAACCTTAGCGTTTCTGTTAAACAAGGCAGGTTTTCACATTATTCATGCAATAATTGAAGTTGACTTTCATTTTATCCATGTTAATATGAAAAGACGCATTCGTTTTTTGTGCCATAAAGCTATGTAATTAGAGGTAAATTATGTTCAAGCGCTGGTTAAAAGTAGACCCAGACAAAAGCGCCCTGATCATAGGTCCGCGCCGAAGCGGCAAGACCACTTATCTGAAGAACAGTTTTCCTGACTACAGCTATGCAACGCTCGATGATTTTGATTCCTTCGACTGGGCCAACAAAGACCCTAAGGGGTTTTTAAAGAGCCTTGGGAAGCACTGTATCATCGACGAAATTCAACGGGTACCAAAGCTTACCATCGCGGTAAAATATGCAGTCGACAACGAAAGTGCGCATATAATCATGACAGGCTCAAGCTCAATCGGACTTCTCGATTCAGCTGCAGATACTCTGGCCGGGAGAATAAATATTTACTCAATGCCTACAGCGTGCTGGGGAGAAAGCCTTTCAGCACCCGGGCACTCGATTTTATCAGAACAGGCTGATCGCACTACTCTGAAAAATGGCTTGCGCAGTTTTGACGAATCGCTTATCTATGGCCTTTTCCCCGAAATTATTACTGCTATAACAGTTGAATTAAAGAAAGACCTGCTGAAAAACTACAAAAATACTTACTTTACCCGGGATATCATGCAGATGGCCAATATCGAGAATATTGAAGGCCTCCACGCCATTTTTATGAATATCTGCCGAAGTATTGGCTCGCACCTGGAAATCAGCAACTTCGCCAGGGAGTCGTCGCTGAGTGTTCCAACTGCAAAAAAGTATCTCAACACTCTTTATCAGTCTGAGCTCGCTTTTAAGCTTTATGGCTATCAATATGGCCCGGCAAAAAGGTATATAAAGGCCGCAAAGACCTATTTTGCCGATAACGGAATCATCGAATCGTTCAATGTGCGCCTGAGCGAGGGGCAGCTTCTCGAGAACTTTGTAATTTCAGAGCTTGAGAAAAGACGAAAACTTGGCTTCATAAAAGCCGAACAGTTTTACTACTACAAAACCGTTGCCGGCCGCGAAATTGACCTGGTTTTTGAAGCCGACAACACTCTGCATGCCGTCGAAATAAAGGCCTCAAGAGCCCCATCCATCAAAGACACCGCAAATCTTAGAGAATTTGTAAAACAGGCCGGCAAACCCGCACGGGGCTACTTGTTGCACCTCGGCGAAGAATACGCAGAAGCTGACTGCATTCAGATGATCCCCGTCTACGCACTGTTCCGAGGGAAGTAATCCTGCTCTTTCTGGTCAAACCTGCCACTTATAACAGAAATATAACAGAAATAAGGCTTATAAAAAAGGTGTGAAGAGATCAGGTCTCAAAAACACCAAGAATTAAGTCGCTGGAAGACTATTTCCTGCCAGGTCTTTTTGCGCCAGTAGCGATAGGGGATCCAAGTATGACGGCGAGGAATTGTAAAGCGAATCACTCAAATGAAAGCACAAGTCTTTTGCCCATGGCGGCAGCGGCTCTTTCGAGCTGTTTCAGAGTCGGGTAGTGTTTCGGGTTCTCAAGCCTCTGCGCAACAGGCCAGCTTGCATTCAAAGCACGCGCCAGATGAGCAAGGCTTTTGTCTTTACGTGTGCAACGAACGAGCAGGGCAGCCTGAACGGAGGCAGAAGGTGCAGTTCGGTATTGGTAGTCGCCTTTTGATGGCATTGGAATTTCGTCGTTGTCTTCAAGACGACATTCAAGCATTGCCGTTAAAACTTCTGTTGCGTTAAAAATGCACTCTTCAACAGAGCTGCCACAGGTAATAGCTTCATCTATATCAATGAACTTCACAAAGAAGCTATCAGGCCTGGTTTGTTCGATAGCGAAAGGATATTCAAAATTCATAATAATTTTACTCCAGTTTGTTTTTCCAATTCCCTGATAAAGTTCTCGTCCACGTCTTTGTTGCCGTGGATCGGAACGGGAACAGAGCGAAAACCGGCCTTTGCCATTATGTGATGGCTGCCTTTGACTCGTTTAAGTGACCAGCCGTTTTGCTCAAGTATTTTGACTATCTGTTTTGCTCTCATGTTCGAATAATATAACAATTTTGGGATACCGTCAATAATAGTATAACAAATTTGTAATATATCGAAAAGGGGTTTTGATAAAAGCCTGAGGTCGCCAAACCCATACATACCAGCCCGCAAAACAAAGCCCGCAGAACACCGCTGACACGACCACTTCCTTTTTGCGATACGGAACCTGAAAGCCTTCCCGGCCGCACATATATCGCCACTTTTCAACAACTGACCAGTGCTGATTGACGCACTTGCCACTGGAAGAACTGCATCTATAATAATAGCATTGTTTGCACCAAGAGAGCCTGCAGCGCCATGGATTGGCAGAGTCAACACCGCATTGTTACCAGTAAAATCAACAATTGAGCCACCGTTAAGGATTAGAGAACCGCTACTTACGTAATCAAGATCCGTCGAATATCCACCAGCCTGGATTGTGACTCTGAAAGTCGTAGTAGCTCCAGTGATGCTAATCATGGATGCTGCCTGATCAGTTACACCGGTTTCAAGCAAAAGCTGGGGCATTCCGTTGTTGGTTATATTTTCATCAAAATTCACAATAAAATCCATTACCGACCCTGATGCATAAGTTCCATCAGGAGTAATAGCGTAAACATTCAGAACCGTTGGAGGTGTGGTGTCTGGTACAGGCTCTGTATGAAAACTCCAGGTTTTGTCCGGAGAAAGAGGGTTGCCAACCAGGTCGGTGATTCCGGTAGTAAGAGTTACAGTTATGCTTGCGTCGTAAGGCATGGCTAAAGAAGGCACAAATGTGGCGGTCATGCCGCCGCCGAAGCTGATATCACCTGCAATGGGCGTAGCGCCACTCGCCACAATGAATTGATTGAATACTGGATTCTCTGGCCAGACGATATCGGATCTTGCCCGATTAAGACTGAGAGTGATTTTTTTCAACCAAACAGACTGAGAATGTTAATGATCAGCTCAAGCACATCAAGCACATCAAACAATATTTTCAAACCCTTAAAGAGAACGCAGAGAACGGCCACTGTTCCAAGTGCAAAGCTTCTGGGTCCGACCACTGCCATCATTACACCGACTACTACGAGGCTAATGTATATCGCCAGCATATTGTTTCTCCCTGATTATTTTTACTGTTAAATAAGCAATCGGCATGCCATAACGCAAAGCTACTGATGATGCCGGTCTATGCAATTGTGCTGCGACATTTTTGTCGCTGGCATGCGACGTTTGTATCTTTTTGGCTTTATTCGCAAATCATGCGTGAGAATGGTAAATGAATCCGTCAGCTTGAATGAAGCAGATCTTAATGCGATCTGCCGTCGCAAGAATCTTCCATAAAGGGTTTTCGGGCAGGGGACTGAGTGCTCAGTCCATGCTCAAACAAAATATTGTCAGTGTACGGGTGGCGTGTT
>MFYY01000063.1:5118-7653 GCA_001787855.1 Candidatus Riflebacteria bacterium GWC2_50_8
TGGCAGTTTCTGAGAGAGCGGCACCAACCGTTCAGCATTACGCTGATGGTTGCTATTTTCTTCGCGGCAGTCGCGTTAGTCGCTTATCAACCCGGAGTACATGACGCTCCCTGCTGGACACGCCTTGGCGTCGGCTTTGTCATTGTCTGGTTGATTTTCCTGCATATGCGCCTGTTTGACGAAGTCAAAGACTATGACGTTGACCGCGAACACAATCCAGATCGCCCGCTCGCCCGTGGTTTGATCAGTGTTAGTGAATTTTCGGCGATGACCATGGTTTGTCTCGCGGTTGAGATTGCACTGGCAGGAGCAATGCGCTGGCCGATGCTGCCGGCATATATGATGGTTCTGTGTTTTACCCTGCTGATGCGCATGGAATTTTTTGTCGGCGACTGGATGCGTCCGCAGCTTGAGTTATACGCGATCACTCACACTTTTTCGGCAGCCATGATCAGCATGCTGATTCACAGTATCGTTTGTTTCACAGACGCCGCCGGTGCTGATAGTGCAATGCTCGCCTACGCGCTGGGCAACTGGTTTGTTTTCAATGTTTTTGAATTCGGCCGCAAAACCTTTGCTGTCGAAGAAGAACGTGCCGGCGTTGAATCTTATTCTAACCGTCTCAAGCCAATCGGAGCGGTTCTGCTGCTGCTCGTCAACATCGCGCTTGCTTATGGCGCCTTTTATTATGTGGCGACAACAAAATTCGCAGCGGTTGCTGACTGGCGCCTGCTCGGGCCGGCGGCGGCCGTTTCTCTGCTGGTGGCGGTAATCGGGCTGCTTTACGCGAGCAAACCGGTGCTGGCCAATGCCAAACTTTATCGTGGCATAGTTACGTTCTATCTGCTTGCTTACCCGGCTGCCATTGCCGGGTCGCTTTATCTGCTGATTTATCGGTGAAAATAATACTCAAACTCTGAAGGATAGGGGAAACAGGATGTATATTGTTACCAACGAAAACCGGAATTTTGATCAGGTTCTGCCGCTGGTTGGCGGAAAAGGCGGAAATCTGCTGAAGCTGACCGCAGCTGGCGCCGATGTGCCGGCTTTTGTAGTGCTCAAGAGAAGCTGTTTCGATGAATTCATCGGCTCGTTTCGTGGCGAATTCAATAAACTCCTCAAGGCTATTGACTGCTCGACGCCTGAAAGTATCGCCAGAACCGCCGGTGCCTTGCGTAAATGCATGTTTTCGCATCCGATACCAGACCGTATCAAGAGCGATCTTTTTGCCGCGCTTAAGAAGCTTTTGCCAGAAAATTCTTTTCTGGCTGTTCGTTCATCGGCACTCGGTGAAGATTCTAAGGAATTTTCCTACGCCGGCATGCTCGATACCTGCCTGTTCAGACGCAGCGAAGACGAGATCTGTGAAGCAGTTGTGACCTGCTGGTCTTCGATCTATTCAGATCGCGCTGTGGCTTATCGTAACATGCGCAAGATTGCGCAGGACAACGTATCAATGGCCGTTGTCGTGCAGGAAATGATCGATGGCGTCGCGTCTGGTGTCACCTTTACCGTTAATCCGACCACCAGATATGAAGATGAAATTCTGATTACATCGGTATTTGGTCTGGGCGAAGGCCTGGTTTCGGGCACTCTCGATTCCGACCAGTTCATTTGTCTCAAGAAAGATGGTTATCCGGTTGTCGAAAAGCAGCTTGCCGATAAGGTTGAAAAGCTGGTGTTTGACCGCGAGAAAAATTATGGCACCGTGACTGTCGAAGTTAACGCCGATGAGGCAAAGAAGTCGAGTCTCAGCGATGCGCAGTTGCGCAGCATCGCAACCGTCTGCCACCGCATTGAAGGCAGTTACGGCAAGGTTCCGCAGGATATCGAATGGACGATCGACTCAGCCGGCCGCGTGCGCATTTTGCAGGCACGCCCGATCACGACAATCGATCGTCCGATTCCCTCAGAACGTGGCTACAGCACGATCTGGGATAACTCGAACATTGTCGAAAGCTATTCCGGTGTTACCACGCCGCTGACTTTTTCTTTCGCAATTTACGCTTATCACCGCGTTTACGTGCAGTTCTGCCAGGTTCTGATGGTGCCCGAAGAAGAAATTCAGGAAAACGATTACGCTTTTGCCAACATGCTGGGTTTCCTGAATGGGCGCATTTATTACAATCTTAAGAACTGGTACAAATTGATTTCTGTTTTGCCGGGTTACAGCTATAACAGTCGTTTCATGGAAGGCATGATGGGCGTTAAAGCCAGTTACGACAAGTCGGTTAAGCAGAAAAAGCTGGGTTTTTTCAGCAAGTATTTTATCGAACTGCCGCGTCTGGCTCTGGTTGGCGCCAATCTTGCCTATCGTTTCTGGCGAACTGACACTGAAGTTAAGCGCTTCATGGATGTCTACCAGGCGATGTATAACAAGTATAAAGACTTTGATTTCAACAAGGCGCCGGCACACCAGCTGATCGACATCTTTAACGAGCTCGACAACACTGTGCTGGCCCACTGGAAAGCACCGATCATCAACGATTTCATGGCGATGATTTTTTACGGAGTGCTCGATGCGCTGATGAAAAA
>MFYY01000064.1:0-1074 GCA_001787855.1 Candidatus Riflebacteria bacterium GWC2_50_8
CGGCTCCGTGTGATTCCCCGGCGGTGAGATAGCGCAGGCCCATATTGAATCTCCTCATAACTGCCAGATTTCGTCGCCCCATTTTAACGCACCCGGCAAAATAGCGCAAAATAAGTCTCAAACAAAGGCTGCAAAATGTCGATTGTCTTCCTGATAAAGAAAAAAATCAAATATCCCTAACCTTTGACAGAAATTCTGTCGATATATCGTTTAGGGAAGGTGTTATTTTGGCAAACTTGAATCCAACAATAGAAAGACAGCATCAGGTCGCCGTAGAAATGCTCGGCCGAGAGCCGCGCACGCCTTTTACGATCAAAACCTTTTGCCCGGATGGCACGCCCCAGGTATTGATGGCAGATCCGGTCTTTAACGAAGAAGGTGTCTGGAAACCGTTTCCAGCTTTTTTGTGGCTGGTCTGTCCGCGCCTCAAGACTCTGGTCGCCGAACTTGAACAGCAGGGCCAGGTCAGGGAATTCTCGCAAAAGTTGGCTTCTGATGATGATTTCAAAGAAAAGTTTCTGCATGGCCAGAATGAAATTGCCAGACTTCGGGTCAGCATGGCCGAAAAAATCTATCCGGGCGAGCTGCCGGAATACATCAGAGAAATACTGAGCACAACGACCATTGCCGGCAGTAGAGATTTCAAAGGCGTCAAATGTCTGCACTCACACCTCGCTCAGGAACTGGCTTTTCACAACAACCCGATCGGGGCAGAAGTGCTCGAAAAGATTAAGAATTGCAGCAGAGAAGATTGCTGCGGCAAATACAACTCCACAAGGAGCGACCTATGATTCGCGGTATCTATACTGCTTCGTCATCGATGCTCTGCGAGATTGTCCGGCAGGACATGGTCGCCAACAACCTGGCAAACGTTGACACGGCAGGTTTTAAGCAGGATCAGGGCATTTTCAAAGAACTGCCGACAATGGTTCTGCGCAAAGTTAACGATGGGCAGCTTTATCCGCCCCGCCCCTTCTACAAATACCCGAAAATTGGCGAACTGGGCACAGGAGTCATACTTGACGAATCGTTCACCAATTTCAAGGCTGGCGCTTTTGAGCATACCGGAAACGA
>MFYY01000064.1:1174-1512 GCA_001787855.1 Candidatus Riflebacteria bacterium GWC2_50_8
GGTTATCTGACCAACATGCATGGCGATTACATTCTCGCTGATACGGAGCCTGTCGATGAAAACCCTGGCAGCATTCTCGATGAAGAGGGAAATCTCAATCCCCGGCTGCAGAGAGTGCAGGTCGGCGAAGGACAGGCCGTCACCATAGACCGTAGCGGCAGAATACTGGTTGATAATGCGCCCATCTACAGAATTACTCAGGGTATTGCCGCCGACCGCAAAGCCTTTCGCAAGGAGGGCGCCAATAAATTTGTATGCGCTTACGGCGAAGTGGCAAGGGCCGAAGGCAACGTCAAGCAGGGTTACGTCGAAAAGCCGAACTTCAGCCTGGTAGAAGA
>MFYY01000064.1:1520-2259 GCA_001787855.1 Candidatus Riflebacteria bacterium GWC2_50_8
GCATGATCGAAGTATCACGCGCTTATGAAGCTAATTCAAAAGTCATTCAGTCCCACGACGGCCTTCTCGACAAGGCTATCAACTCGGTTGGCGCAACAAGGCGCTGACGCATAATCTGAACGAACCGGAGGAAAACAGCCTATGATGAGAGCATTGTGGTCTGCATCAACTGGCATGAAAGGCCAGGAGCTCAACATTGCAGTTGTCTCCAACAATCTTTCGAACGTAACGACAACAGGATTCAAGAAAAGTCGTGTCGACTTTCAGGATCTGATGTATCAGACACTGGCAGAACCAGGTGCGCCAATATCTAGCGACAACACCTACCCGGTGGGCATTCAGCTCGGTCATGGTGTCAGACCAGTTGCAACCCAGCGCATGTTCAGCCAGGGTGAATTCCAGCAGACCGAGCAACCGCTCGATGTTGTAATCGAAGGCAAAGGCTTCTTTCAGATCCAGTTGCCCAATGGTGACACGGCATACACCAGAGATGGCGCATGGAAACTGTCAGAGAATGGCACCGTTGTAACGTCTGATGGCTACACGGTTCTGCCTGGCTTTACCATTCCGCGCGAAGCAATTGGCCTCAACATCACCTCGTCAGGTATCATTGCAGCCAAAATGCCTGGTCAGGTTGATCTTGAAGTTCTCGGACAAATCGAAACCGCCAACTTCATCAATCCCCCCGGTCTCAAAGCAATCGGCCGCAACCTTTTCATTCCAAGCGGCAGTTCGGGTG
>MFYY01000064.1:2271-2532 GCA_001787855.1 Candidatus Riflebacteria bacterium GWC2_50_8
GCTCAGGGCTTTATTGAAATGGCCAACGTAAAAGTCGTTGAAGAAATGGTCAACATGATCGTTGCTCAGCGCGCCTACGAAGCCAACTCAAAAACAATTCAGACCTCAGACACCATGTTGCAGATAGCCAACAACCTTAGAAGATAGAGGTAGGCAGTTTTGAATAAACTAAACCAGGCAAAACGAACTGGCGCGTCGATAATCTGCTTTGCGATGGCACTGCTGAGCTGCCAGCCTGCCAGCGCTGCGATAAGCGTCCCG
>MFYY01000064.1:2572-4359 GCA_001787855.1 Candidatus Riflebacteria bacterium GWC2_50_8
TGGTTAACGGCAGCGACATCAAGGCCGACTGCCTGATCAAAAGCGAAACCAGCTCACAGATGCGCGAAAATCTTGCAGCAATCCAACTCGGGCACATTCCTGACCCGCTTGGAGAACTGGTTCTGGACAAAGCAGAAATGCAGCGCAAACTTGGCACCCTTGCTGCCAGTGTAACTATTCCCGATCGAATCACTATCCGCAGAGCAGGCGCTATTCTCAAAGGGTCAGATATCATCGAACGCATAAGCGCGATCTGCAAAGATCAAGGTGATGATGAACTAGAAATAGACCTTTCGCGCATACCAGCCAACATTGTATTGCCCGGCGCTCTGCAGAGCTGGGATCTCAACACAAACTCAGACAACGTTCTGGGCATGCGCCTGTTCGCATTGACCGCGCAAACTGACGGCGGCCCTTTCCGACAGCTCATACAGGTGCGCATCAGTCGTGTCGTTGAAGCGGCTGAACTGACGCGGCTTGCCAAACCGGGAGAACTTATCAACGGCGAGATGATTAGAAAAAAGAAAGTCGAAGTTAAAAGTGACCAGAGCAATATTCCGGTAACCTACGAAGAAGCTGTTGGAAAATGCCTCGGCAGATTTAAATCAGCCGGTACTGTTCTGCGCAGCAGCGACCTGTCGACTGGTCCCAAAAACATCTGCGGCAAAAGCAGTTCAAGCAATGGTTCTGGCAAAATCTCAGAGAGTCTGGCAAAAGCGAGTGCCCGTGATTCATGGCTGATCAAGCCAGGTGAGAATGTTAATTTTCATTTCAACAGCGGAAACCTCAGCCTTAAAATACCGGCCAGGGCCGTTCAGGGCGGTGGCGAGGGTGACGAGATTACCCTGATAAATCTGCAGAACCAGAGTCGCATCCGCGGCATCATCAAAGACAAAGGCAAGGTAGAATATGCACAGAACTAAGGCAATAATGCTGACCATCGCCATATTACTGACTTTCAGCAACAGCGTTTCGGCAGCAGGTTCATTGTGGTTGAGCGGAAACGATCTCTATTCCTCAAAAAATGCACGAGAATACCGCCCCGGCGATATTATCACCATTGTCATTTCAGAAGAATCAAATGCCCAGTCTAAAGCTACTACCAACACTCAGAAAGACAGCACAGTTGAAGTCTCAACTGGCCCAGAAATTCCGATTGTAAAAAATCTGGTCAAAAACTTTGTTGGCAAAACCGAGAGTTCAAGCGAGTTTGACGGTGAAGGCACCACAACACGCTCCGGCAAACTGACCGGCACCATTACAGCTACCGTGCTGGAAGTAATGAGTAACGGCAACCTGCTCGTCGAGGGCAGCCGCTCGATCGTGGTAAACCGTGAAACCCAGATCATGAAAGTTCGCGGCGTTGCCAGACCTCGCGACATTGACGCCAACAACATCATCAATTCAAAACTTCTTGCTGACGCCCAGATCAAGTTCGACGGTCGTGGCGTTGTCGGCAGAGTTAATCGCCCCGGCATAGTCACCAGACTGTTTCAGAGCGTGTTGTGACAGCGCTTTAAGTTTTCTGCCCGCGTTAGAAACGACGCCGGCGCAGGCAAGTTTAACAAGCTACCGCCCCAAACCTGTTGGGGCGGTTTATTTTTTTGCACCAAATTGTGCACAATGCATTGAATATGCAGGGCAAGATCTGCTATAAATTTACAGACACGCAAAGGAATCGTCCTGGATGTATATTCTTGGCATTTCAGCTTATTATCATGACTCTGCCGCATGCCTTGTGCATAACGGCAGCATAATCGCGGCCGCACAGGAAGAGCGCTTCACAC
>MFYY01000064.1:4402-11118 GCA_001787855.1 Candidatus Riflebacteria bacterium GWC2_50_8
TTTACGAGAAGCCTTTCATCAAGTTTGAACGGCTGCTCAAAACCTATCTGAGTTTTGCTCCGGCCGGTCTGACCTCATTTTTTCATGCAATGCCAATGTGGATCAAAGACAAGCTGTTCATGAAGTCTGAGATCGCGCGCATAATCAAAGAAAATTTTGCTGAGCTGCCAAAAGAAATATTTTTTTACAAACATCACCGTTCACACGCGGCTTCAGCGTTTTTTCCGTCGCCCTATAGCGAAGCAGCAGTTCTCTGCCTCGACGGAGTTGGTGAATGGGCAACCACCACCGCCTGGAAAGCATCAGGGAACCAGCTCGACCAGCTCTGGGAAATCCGATTCCCGCACTCGCTTGGCCTTTTGTATTCGGCCTTTACCGTCTACACCGGTTTCAAGGTTAACAGCGGCGAATATAAGCTGATGGGCCTTGCCCCCTATGGAAAACCCACATACAAACAGCTGATCCTCGAAAACCTTGTTGACGTAAAAGCAGACGGCACCTTTCGCCTGAATATGGACTATTTTGATTACTGCACCGGCCTGAACATGTTCAACGAACGCTTCTGCAAACTTTTCGGCGGACCGCCAAAATCTGCTGAAGCACAGACAACCGAGCGCGAAATGAACCTGGCCAGATCGATACAGGATGTCTGCGAAGAAATCGTGCTCAAGCTTGGTAAAAGCCTGCATGCAGAGACCGGCCTCGACAATCTATGCATGGCCGGCGGCGTTGCGTTGAATTGTGTTGCCAATGGCCGTCTGTTGCGAGAAGGCCCGTTTAAATCAATCTGGATTCAACCGGCGGCCGGCGATGCCGGTGGCGCAGCTGGAGCCGCTCTCGGGGTCTGGTTTGAGCACTGCAAAAACCCGCGGCAGCCTGCTAAGCCAGATATGATGCAAGGCTGTTATCTTGGGCCATCCTACAGCAACGACCAGATAAAGGCATTTCTCGATCAGCATGCTATTCCGTATGCGCAGATCGACGATCAACCGCTCTTTGCCAGAATCGCCAACGATCTCGAAAGCGAAAAGGTAATCGGCTGGTTTGCAGGCCGCATGGAATACGGGCCACGCGCACTTGGTGCGCGCAGCATCATCGGTGACGCCCGTTCTAAAAAAATGCAGACGGTAATGAACCTTAAAATCAAATTTCGTGAATCATTCAGGCCATTCGCACCATCGGTGCTGCGCAAACGACTGGCAGATTATTTTGATCTCAACGCTGATACTCCATACATGCTGTTGACCGCACAGGTAAAAAAAGAGCGCATGATCGAAATGACCGATGAGCAAAAAACATTCACCGGCTTGAAGCTGCTCAACGTCGCACGCTCAGAGATCCCGGCCATCACTCATGTTGATGGTTCGGCGCGGATTCAGTCAGTGCACCCCGAGACAAATCCGCGCTATCACGCAATGATCGAAGCATTCGAAAAAAAAACCGGCTGCGGCGTCATTGTTAACACCTCATTCAACGTGCGCGGAGAACCAATTGTATGCACACCACTGGATGCCTACAAATGCTTCATGCGCACTGAAATGGACAATCTCGTTCTCGAAAACTTTTATCTAAAAAAAGAAGATCAGCCTCGCGAAATCATCGAAAAACTGGGACTCGAAACCTTTGCACCAGACTGAAGAATTGACCGCCAGCAATTTTACTGCTTCAGCAGAGCGCAGCAACGAGCTGCGCAATTTTGGCCTGCTCGTTGGCGTGGCATTTCTGGCCATCGGACTCTGGCCGTTACTGAGTCAGTCCGGCACCAGAATATGGGCGCTGCTGCTGGCCACTGCGCTGATTCTGCCAGCACTGATTCAGCCTTCATGGCTAAAAACGCCGCACGCGCTCTGGATGAAAATCGGCGCAGCGCTCGGCTGGTTCAATACCAGGCTGATCCTGGGAATTTTATACATTATCGCAATTGTGCCGATCGCACTGGTTTTGCGCATCGTCGGCAAGACTCCGCTGCAACTGAAATTTGATAAGAACGCAGTAAGTTATCGTGAAAAGCCTGATTCTGACGATGATCAGAATATTACTCAACAGTTTTAAGAGGACCCGCAAATTGGAAAATCTCGAAAAATCAACAACCAGAACCGCCACCATAGCTGAGCTGCTCGGCTTTCTCTGGAAAAAGAAACAATGGCTGCTGCTGCCAATCGTTGTCAGCCTGCTGCTGCTGGGCATTCTGCTCACCCTCGCCAGCTCATCACCTCTCGGCACCTTTATGTATACGATCTTCTGATCTTTCTCTCTTCGTGCTCGTGCTCGTGCTCGTGCTCGTGCTCGCCTGCCCGAAGCAAAAGTGGTATAACAAAAACAAATTTTCTGACAATTCCACCGTCACAATTGAGTAAATGAATTGATTTTTTTAAAATTAGCTCGGGCTTTCGGCGGGATCCCAACGCTACAGCTATCGGCAGAAGCAGCTTTGAGGAGGGAGTTGTCGGGATTGCGTCAAATATTGCCTGCCTCAAAGCTTACGCTTATGGGAAACCCGCCTACGCCCTTAGTATCGTATAATTATTTGTCTGTGCATAACTATCCGGTCAATTGAGACAAAGGACTAGAATCTTGATAAAGGACTAGAAGTTTTTGAAAAAGATAGCAATCGCAATACTGCTGCTTGTTGTTGTGCCGTTGGCGCTGCTGGCGCTGGTTGAACTCGTCGCTTACGGCGCCGGCTATGGTTATGATACCAGCCTGTTCATCAAAGACAACATGCCGGATGGGAAACCCTGCCTGCGCATCAATTACCAGGCCGCCCGGCGGTTTTTCCCAGGAAACCTGGCACGGCGGCCGTTGCCAGAGATCATGCCAGCGCTAAAGCCAGAAAAACGCCTGCGCATATTCGTGCTCGGCGAATCAGCAGCGCGCGGCGAAAAGCTCGCTGACTTTTCTTTTGCCAGAATGCTTGAGACAGCTCTCAACAAAGGCTCGTCAGAGCAGGTCGCCGAAGTTATCAACACCGGAATTCCGGCGATAAACAGCTGGGTTCTGCGTGAATTCTGCAAGGAAACAATAGACTATCAGCCTGATGCACTGGTCATTTATGCCGGTCATAACGAATTCATCGGCCCCTATGGCCCGGCCAGCGTTTTCGGCCTGGCAAAGAACCGTGCGGCGGCACTTACTGGAATCTGGGCATCTTCGCTGCGCATTATTCAGGCTCTTAAAACAGACCGGTTGCCAACTGAGCTGGCGCGCGGCTGGCAGGGCCTTGAAATGTTTCTGAAAAACAGTATCCCGGCTGACAGCCCTGCGGTTACTGAATGCCTGAGCAACTGGCAGGCAAATATGCAGGATATTTTCAAGATGGCCGAAGAGCGCAAAATACCGGTGATCTGGTGCCGGGTGCCGGTTAATCACAAAGATTGCCCGCCGTTCATGTCTGACATCAGGGGCCTCAGCCAGGCTGACCAGGATAAAATTCGAACCCTTGGCGAAAAAATCAGCGAAAACGACACTTCTACTGCTGCCCGGCTGGCCAGTGAACTAGAAAAGACAGCAAAAAATCATGCTCTTTATAACTATATGGTGGCACTTCTGAACCCGGATACAAACAACAGAACGCTGGCACGTGAACTGTTCAGAAACGCTGTCGATCTTGATTGTTTCAGAGTCAGAACCACCCACGCTTTCAATGCTGCAGCACAAGAGCGGGCAGAACTTCATGGTGCCAAAAAAGTTTTTGTAGACGATATTTTTGCCGAAAAATCCGACCGGCAGAATATAGGTAAAGATCTGATCTACGACCATGTCCATCTTACGGTTCGAGGCCATTATTTCGTCGCCCGGGGGATATATTCGGCGATGGCCGAAACACCATTACGGAGCAGGATGCCAACAGGCCTTTCCTTTCCCGGAGAGGAAGAAATGCTGCAACTGCTTGGCTACAGTAAGACTGACGCAATCGCCAATCTCGAACATATCATCAGCAGCATGAGTCGGCCGCCATTCACCATGCAATACAATAATGCCCAACATCTGGCGGATCTCGCGAAAGAGTTAACAGAGCTACAACATAAAAGCAGTAAAGCCGACGATATCGAAGTCACACGCACCGCACTCAACAGACAGCCATATAATCACCAAACTGCCGCGCGGCTGGCAATGTTGCTCAACGACCAGCCACAGGACGCCACAGCGCTGTTTGAGCAGTCACTAAAGCTTAACCCGTTCAACATTGACACGCTCAACAATCTGGCATCATTAAAGATACAACAGAACCAGCTTGCAGAAGCCGAAGCGCTGCTGAACAGGGCTCTTGAACTGGCGCCGGGCTTTGCCCGGGCATATTTCAACCTTGGCCTGGTTGCGGCTGCCCGCAAAGAATCAGAGAAGGCAGCAACATTCTATCAAGCGGCGGCAGCGGCTGACCCGGCAATGTTTCTCGCTCTGCGCAATCTTGCGAACCTGCACTTTCGCAATCGCGAGTTCAATCAGGCGAAAATTGTTTACGAAATGGCTGCTAAAACCGCGCCAGACGATATGCCCTCGCAGCTCGGCATTGGTAACTGCCTTATGGAACTCAAACAGTCAGCCATGGCCATAGAAATTTATCAGAGGGCAGCAACTGCTTTTGCCGATTCTCCCCTGCCCCGCTACAGTCTCGGCAAAGCCTTTGAAGGCTCCGAAAAAATGCCGGAAGCGGCACAGCAATACGAACTGGCAGCAAAACTCGGCCATCTACCGTCTCTGCAGCAACTGATCAATCTGCAGCTCCAGGAAAAAGTCTCTCTCAGCGCAGATCATTTTGCGAAATTGTGCCAACTTGGCTGCGAAATGACAGCATTCAAAGACCCCTGGTTCAATCAGACCCTGGCTATTTCGCACGCACAACGTGGCGAACTCGATGAAGCTCTTGGCATTCTGCACCGTGCCGCCGAACTGGCGCGCGAACAGCAACAAACAGCGCTCCTGCAAGAAATCGAAACGAACATTGATACTATTATGGAGAACAGATAACATTTTATAAACTCCAGCGGAGTTCAAAGAAGAAGGAGCTGAAGCAGGTTAACATGGTTTATCTAGGAGCTTTTTTTCTGATACTGTTTGCTGTTGTACTGCTAAAAGCTAGAGATTATTTCAATGATACAGACCAGCATTCCTGCAGTGCTGCACCAGCAAATTTAAAAACTGAACGCAAAAAGACAGACCAGCAAGCGAAACCCGCGCCTGCGCCGTCACCTCTTCCCCCACCCGATGTTGCAATTGGAAATGCGTCAACTCCCCGTGGAAACCTGCAACGCACAGGTTATTATGCCGGCCCCGATCTTAAAATTAATCTTGGCATTCTATGGAAATTTGAAACCGACTCTGGGCGCTTACAAGAACCGATTGTATCGGGAAACCGTATTTTCGCAGGCACTTCAGGCGGGACTGATAAATCGGGGCAAATGATTGCTCTCGAATTGACAGGCGGTGCAGTTATATGGTCGCGAGAGATTTCCGGTGGAGTAAATACTCCTGCTGTGCTGGCCGACAAACACCTGATTTTCGCCGCATTTAACAGGTCTCTTGTCGCGCTTGATTCTGAAACCGGCAAAGATACGTGGATCAAGGATTTCGGGTCCAGGATATTTTGCCCGGTTTACCGAAATGGAGAACTACTGATCGCCTGCCAGACGGGTGTTTCGGCCTGCAATCCAGACGACGGCAAAACTCTCTGGCAGATCAATTTTTCTACGATAATTTCTGATCCGGTGATCTGGGGAAATAAGCTATTTGTAGTGACTAATCAGGATATAGTTTATGCCATCAATCTCGACCAGAAAAAAATAGACCAGACAATAGACTGCCAACAGAACTGCATGGGCCAGCTGGCAGTTCTGGGTGACGAACTGATAATTCAGACGTTCGGCTATTTATTGAGAGTAGATCTTCATAAGTGGTCTTTTAAGAAGCCAATAAGATCGCCGGGCGGAGAAAGTATCAAATCTGACATTGAATTCACTCCAGCGCTGTCGCCCGGCAAAATTGCCTGGGGCAAAGAACAGATCACTATTACCAGCGTGGCAACTCACAAAGCAATGTTCTCATATTACAGCCAGTCACATCCTTCTATTTGTGGCAATACAATGTATGTAGCCGATTCAGATGGCTTTAAAGCTATCGACCTCAACACCGGCGAAGAAGCGACCATAATTCACAACAAGGATTTTGCGAACTATGCCGGCGCAACCATTCTACCTGCACCAGTTCTGCATGATGGCAAGGCGCTGGTCTGCAACCATAGGGGAACAATCTTTCTAGTTGGCTGAAACGCCAGTGAAAATATTTGCGTCAAGACATCGAGAAATTATAGAATGAAACGGACCGATTCTTGCAATGTTAAATTTCTGACCTATCTATCTCTTAAGTTGTTATGCTTTTTGGTTTTACCGGCATATTTGTTCTGGCATGCAAGCTTTAACCACTACGAGCAGGTCTGCAAAGAATCCACAGATGAATATCGCGCCAAACTGGAAACAGCGCACCTTGGCCTGCTCTGTCTTTTTGTTACAATTGCACTGGGCTTGTGGATTTCGACTTCAATAATCAATCCCATGGCTGAACTGCAAAAGGGTACAATCGCATTGCAGAAGCGCAAGTTCAGCTATCGCCTTCCCAAGCTCGGCAATGATGAGTTTGGAGAACTTTCCAGCATGATGAATACAGCATTATCAGATTATGACGAGTTAGACAGAGGATTGCTGGTAAAAAATAATTTGATG
>MFYY01000065.1 GCA_001787855.1 Candidatus Riflebacteria bacterium GWC2_50_8
ATACGCTATGAATATGGCATTTTTGAGCAGAAATTCGAAGATGGTTTTCAGATAGAAAAGCCCGATCATTGGCTCAGATTTGGCAATCCATGGGAGATTGTACGGCCTGAATTCAGCTATCCCGTCGGTTTTGGCGGCTACGTTGAGAAGAGTTTTAACGATCAAGGTCAGCTGGTCTGTCGCTGGGTTCCTGCTGATCGAGTTGTCGCGGTTGCGTATGACACACCGGTACCCGGGTATCTCAATCGCACGGTTAATACCATGCGGTTGTGGTCGGCGCGCACTCTTGGCGAATTTTCGCTCAAGCACTTCAACGAAGGCGACTACATGAGCGCAGTAGAAGCCAAGATCCTCGACGAAAATATCTCAAAGGTACTTTACCCTGCTGATGAGCGCCAGGCCGGAAAAGAACTGCGCCTGAAGCAGGAATACTTTTTTGTGGCAGCTACGCTCAAAGACATCATACGCCGCTTTAAAGTCAAGAACCCGGATCTGCGACAGTTGCCAGATAAAGTTGCCATTCAGCTGAACGACACGCACCCGGCACTTGCCATTCCAGAGCTTATGCGCTTACTGGTCGACAAGAACGGTTTTGCCTGGGACGATGCCTTCAAGATCTGTACCGAGACCTTTGGTTATACTAATCACACAATTCTGCCGGAAGCCCTTGAAAGGTGGTCGGTGTCGATGCTTGAGAAGCTTCTGCCCCGCCACCTTGAGATCATCTATGAAATCAATCGGCGCTTTCTTGAAGAAGTGAGCGCGAAATTCCCCGGCGAGCCAGGCTTGCTGGCGAAATTATCGATTATTGAAGAGGGCGCGAACAAATCTGTGCGAATGGCGCATCTGGCGATGGTCG
Organism: Candidatus Riflebacteria bacterium GWC2_50_8; assembly: GCA_001787855.1. Taxonomy (GTDB): domain Bacteria; phylum Muiribacteriota; class Ozemobacteria; order Ozemobacterales; family Ozemobacteraceae; genus Rifleibacterium. The sequence goes on from MFYY01000065.1 coordinate 860, forward strand.
GCAGCCATTCGGTCAATGGCGTAGCCCAGCTGCACAGCGAGATACTGAAGTCGCGAACCTTCAATGATTTTTACCGGCTCTGGCCTGAAAGATTCAACAACAAGACCAATGGTGTCACTCCTCGCCGCTGGCTTAAACTGTGCAATCCAGACCTGGCTGAGCTGATTGAGAGCCGGATCGGTGGCAAATTCATGGCCGACCTGTGTGAACTCAAAAACCTGGTGCCATTCGCCGATGACGCAGAATTCCGCAAGCAGTTCCGCGCCGTCAAAGCTTCGAACAAAAAAGATCTGGCAGCCCTCGTGAGAAAACTGACCGGTATCGAAATTAATCCGAATTCGATTTTTGACTGCCAGATCAAGCGGCTCCACGAGTATAAACGCCAACTCATGAACGCACTCCACATCATTGCGCTCTACAATCGCATAAAATCAGGCAACGGCAGGAACATGGTGCCGCGAACTTTTATTTTCGGAGCAAAAGCCGCTCCAGCCTATCGCATGGCCAAGCTGATCATCAAGCTCATCAACTCTGTGGCGCAAGTCGTCAACAACGACCCTGAAGTGGGAAGTCTGCTCAAGGTTGTGTTTCTCCAGAACTACTCTGTATCGCTTGCGCAGCGCATTATTCCGGCCGCTGACGTTTCAGAACAGATCTCAACTGCCGGCATGGAAGCCTCCGGAACCGGCTGTATGAAGCTCTCCATGAACGGTGCGCTGACAATTGGCACGCTTGACGGAGCCAACGTCGAGATCATGGAAGAGGTTGGCCCTGAGAACTTTTTTCTCTTCGGTCTCAAGACTGAGGACGTTCAAGCCCTTCGCGCTTCTGGTTATAACCCACACGAATACTATGCCAGCAACAGTGAACTCAAGCAGGTTGTAGATATGGTTGCCGACGGACACTTCAGCCCGGAACAACCTGACCTGTTCAGGCCAATAGTAGACTCTCTGCTTGCAAGTGATTACTTCATGGTGCTCGCAGATTTCGAAGCATATTCGCGCTGTCAGCAGGAAATTGAAGAAAAATATCGTGACCAGGAAGAGTGGAGCCGACTGGCAATTCTTAACGTTGCCAGAATGGGCAAATTCTCATCCGACCGGACTATACAGCAGTATGCCGACGAAATCTGGAACGTGAAGCCGGTCTTGTCGAGAACGCGCAAAAATGGTCGTGGCAAACAACTTATCCTGCCAGAATGACAGTGCAGGAAATATTTCATGAATATTGAAAAGGAATTTGTATGATCGAATGGGTCAAGGGCTTTGCTGGCGCAGTTACCGTATGCGATAAGAATGGCATCATTCTTGAAATGAACGATCAGGCGCAACAGGTTTTTGCCAGACAGGGTGGCGATGCGCTGATTGGCGCAGATCTTCTCGAATGCCACCCTGAGCCAGCCAGGTCAAAGCTTGTCGAATTACTCAAACACCCCGCAGTAAACGCATATACCATTGAAAAGAACGCTATGAAAAAGCTGATTTATCAAGCTCCCTGGTATGAAAACGGTGAGTTCGGCGGCCTGGTGGAGATCTCACTGGTGCTGCCTGAAAACATGCCGCATTTCGTGCGAACTCCGCCAGCACAGCCTTGATGATTAGTCGGCCAGTTGCGCGAAAAATGCGAAAAAGAAAGCTGAAGAGTCGCACTAATATACTGATCTGCTTTCTATTTGCCGGGTTATTGTCTTTTTTGCCGGCAGGCAGGTGTTTGGCGCAGGCCCCGGCCTCGGCAAAAGAAGGCCTGACGATAGTTGTGGTGTCTGACATCAACGATGCATACGGAGCAGTGACCTACAGCCCGCAAGTTCACACAGCTCTCGATTATATTGTGCGTTTGCAGCCAGACCTGGTCATTTGTGCCGGAGACATGGTCGCCGGGCAAAATCTGAAATTGTCTGAAGATAACGTAAGAGCCATGTGGCGAGGATTCGACGAATCGGTTCTCAGCCGCCTTCGCCGCCATAATATTCCATTTGCCTTCACTTTTGGCAATCACGATGGGCCCAATAACAGCAAATATGGGCATGAGCGAAATATCGCCGTCGAATTCTGGCAAAACAACAAGCCAGAGCTTGATTATCTGGATAGCTCAAATTTTCCGGGTTTCTACAGCTTTGCATTCAAGGGCCTTTTTATAGCCATCATTGATGCTGCAACTTCAAATGTCGACCAGATACAGAGAGAGTGGCTGCAAAATCAGCTGCAGAGCGAGACTGCTCGCGTTGCAAGGTTGCGCGTGGTGGTTGGCCATCTTCCGCTTTATGCGATTTCTGAAGGAAGGAACCAGGCCAGCGATGTGCTTGCTGATGCCGACGCATTGCAGGCCATGTTCAATGCAGGCGGCGTCGATTATTACATAAGCGGTCACCATCACGCTTTCTACATTTCGAAAAAGGCTGATCTCAAAATGTTGTCGGCAGGCGCTCTTGGTGGTGGCCCGCGCCAATATCTGAACTCAGATTTGCCACCTGTTAAAACCCTGACATCGTTGCATCTCGCTGATGCTGCCGGCTCTTTTGAGGTGTTGACACACGAGGTCAGCAATAGCATGAAGGTTATAAAATTGTCAGACCTGCCAAAAGAGTTGCATGGTTACAACGGAATTTCGACGTTGTTTGATCGGCAGTTCTCCAGCCAGGAGGCCGTTGTGCCGGGCAGGTCTGCAGATTGTGACTGTCAGGCTGACAAACAATAGCAGTTTTCTATCATTGTCCTGGCGATGCATTAATAATTGCCGTCTGCCGGTATTTCTGATAAGATTCTGTGGGCTGACCATGTTATACTTTTTTCCCGTTGCAGCCGATTATAAATATTAGAAATAGTGTTGGCAAATGTAGTAAGGTTGGCAAGATGCTTTGTTGATCGACAAAGATAGATGTCTGCATAATTCGCAAATTGCAGAAATCTGTTGCTGTCATTGTGGCTGGCTCACGTGATAGTGCCTGTCTATCTGGCTATTCGAAGGAAGTCATTATGGAAATAACTGATACCAGAGAAGAGTTGTGTGTTTGTGGTGGACGCTTAAAAAAGCTTGGTGATTCACCGATTCGGGTAAGCGCACCTTACGCCCCGCAGGATGAAATCTGGACATGCCAGGTCTGTGCCAAATTTTTTATGAAGACATGGCGCGCGGGTAATATTGACTACTACACCGAAAAAGCTGATTATGTAGCGGTTTTTGATGAACTGAAGCCCTCTCTTAAATTTTGCTTATCATGCAAGGGCAGCCGTGAGACCAATAATCCGATATATCTTCGCCAGCCGGTATGTACAAAGTGTTTTATTCTCAAGGAATGGGAAGACAGGCACAGCCGCCGTGAAGTCGAAAAGAAGTTTCCATCAGACACAGAATTGAGCAATTTTTTAGCCGGAGCGAGAGCCCTCGAAAACAGGTCATACGCCGAAGCTTTAGAAAAATTGAAGCCATTTGCTGAAATGGGATCTGCGCTCGCGGAGTATAACCTCGGAGAAATCCTGGAAAAGGATTTTGAAGATCGGCAAAATGTTCCGGCGGCTCTTGAGTGTTACATAAAGGCGGCCAGAAAGCTTTTTCCGCAAGCGTTCTACAAAGTCGGAAAATTGTTTTCAGAAAATCATAAAATTGGAATCAATCTGTCAGAAGCCTATAAATGGTTTAATCTTGGTGCATATTTGGGCGATTTTCCAAGTATCGCTGCGCGCGACAATATGGCGGCAAAATTGTCGCATGAAGAAATATTGAAGGCTCAGGAAGAATCGCTGTTAGAGCTGCGAAAACTCTGGAATGCAGCTGATTTGCGCAAGCGGATTGCCGATACCCTGAAGAAAGAATACGGCGAACTCGAAGGCAACTTCAGATACGCGGCCGTGCTTGAGGGCAAAGCGTTTCAAACTTTTATTCTCGACTATCGCGAGGCAGAAAAGCTTTATCGCAACCTGGCAAAAGACAGGTTCACGCCAGCGATGTGTCGACTTGGAGAAAAGCTGGCACAGGGCAGCGGTATTCCCAAAAACCTCGATGAGGCAGCTCAATGGCTTTCAACAGCAATTTCACGCGACTACCTTCCTGCCATAGATTTTGCCTGGAGCGAAGTTTGCTCAGGCTCGGCAATCAAGCTGGAACGAGAATGGCTCAAAGAAAGATTCCTTGAGCAGATCGACAACGGTAACGCGCAAGCAATGTACAGTTGGGGCATGATAAACTTCAAGGGCAGGGGAGTCTCTGAAAACTTCGAAGATGCCCATAAATGGCTGAATCTGGCGCAATATTTCGCAGTAAAGCTTCCGCGCCCAAGCCCTCTTGAAACAATCGAAAGAGAAATTTCCTTCGATCAGCTTGAACGCACTCTCAAGGCCACCCAACAATGGCTTGAAGAACACCAGGGCAAGATTCGTTCGCTTGCAAAAGATCTTAGAAATCTGCGCGACCGGGTTATGACTTCAGGTGCCGGAAAGTGGTTTGTACTTGGTGAGTCGTTTCATTATGGTGGCGAGGGCTACCTGCGCCATGTCATATTGGCATACGGATGCTTTGATCTTGCTCTCAAGGCTGGTGAAGTTTCTGCCACATCGCGGTTGGAGTATCTCAAGAGAATTCTAACTTCTGCGAAGATCGAATATGCAGTCAATGTAACCGGCGAGTTCGCTAAAACCGGCAAAGTTCCCTGCTGAAACCACGCTCTTTCATCTTGTCCTGTTCTGTGAGAAACTAGAGGCATAGATATCGTCGGTTCAAGGAGGGTATTGTGGGAATACTCGATTTTCTGCTGGGCCGCCAGGAAGACCTGACCAAAGACTGGTCGATTCTGGAATTTGAAATGCCGGATTTTGATCTTTCTGACTTGAGTTTCGGCCCGTTGCATTTTGGTTGTGAACTTTCATTGGCGCATGTCTTTGGCCGGCCAGATCTATTTAGCTGGCGTGGCAGTGATTATTATGAGCTGGTTTATGCGCACCATGGTTTTCAGCTCGATTTTGAAGGCGGGAACCTTTGCTATATCGCGTTTTTTATCGGACCAGACTCCTTTCTGCCGGAGTTTCCTTCTCTGGTTTTCTCACAGCCGCGGCTTAAAAAGGTTGCGCAGTTTACTCAACAGACAACGAATGCAGAACTCAAAGAACTTTTTGGCGAAGCCAAGTCTGAAGACTTTGACAGCGACGAGATAATTCTCACCTTTGTGCGCTCGGGTCTCGCTTTTGAGTTTGAGCTGACCTCAGATGGTTTTCTCAAACGCTGGAATATTTTTCCAGATCAAGACTAAACGGGGATCAAAAAAGAAGCCGGGGCTGTTTCTAATTCAAAACAGCCCCGGCTTTTGAGTTCTTACGGTTAAGCGACTATTGAGTTGTAAATCAGTTCTCCATACCCTGATGCAGACCTTCGAACTGGCGTTTGTCTGACAGTATTTTCAGGTAATTTTTTACGGTCAGCAGCTGTTTATCGGCAGGAGTCAGTTTGTTGAGAGCATCTTCTACATCACTCATTCTGTCTACTGCGTATATAAACTGGCAGACACGGGCGATCTGGGCGCTGTTCGGCTTTTTGTTAAACAGCGGGTTGCGTCTTGAGGCGGCGTAGTCATTATCAACAGCCGATTCAGAAGTTCTGGCGTCGGCGAACTGTCTGTAGGTTCTGCCCAGAGCATTCAGGCGATCCTGCGACTGTACGGCCATCTGTGTGTGTGCAAAGCGCGAAATACACTTGCGGTAAAAGTTTGCGGCATCACTGGTGCGTCCGATGTATTCATGCAGAATGCCCGATGTGTAAAGGGCTTCCGGAATCAATCGGGTGTTCCAGTTCTGGTCATACTGTATGAGAAAATCGTTAAATTCGCTGATTGCCTGCCAGTAATCCTGAAGCTGGGCGGTGCAGTAGCCTACATAATAACTTGCGTCACGGCGAATTTCGTCGGTGCTGCCGGTCTGCGAGATTTTGCGGAACTGGTCGCGGGCTCCGTAATAGTCG
>MFYY01000066.1:0-193 GCA_001787855.1 Candidatus Riflebacteria bacterium GWC2_50_8
TACTTCAGCTGGCCGGGTGCCAACCGAAAAAGGCTACAAATTTTACGTAAATTTTCTCGTTGAATTCGAGCGCATCAGCCAGCTCGAAGAAGCCCTGATTGGCAAAATCGCCGAAGTTTCGCACGAAACCCATAACCGGCAACAGGACATTTTAAAGTCAGCAATCAAGTATGCCTGTCAGAAAACCAATCTG
>MFYY01000066.1:331-658 GCA_001787855.1 Candidatus Riflebacteria bacterium GWC2_50_8
AATGAAACCAGCGACGATGTTCTAGAAAAGCTCACCATCCTGCTGAATGCCCAGCTCTGTCAGCAGGAATTCCACCAGTACGAACAGGATTATATTTTAAAAACCCGGCATATTCTGTCGCGCTACAATAACCTGCTGTCACAGCTGGTTAAGCACGTCCAGGATTCAGAAAACGACTCAGACTCCGGCTCGATTTTTCTCGATGGACTGGTTAACTTTTTCGACCAGCCCGAGTTCAACGATCCCGAAAAAATTCGGCAGATGGTAAGTCTTCTCGATCAGAAAGAGAATCTGTTGCACCTGCTGGCAAAATCTCTTGATAGTAAA
>MFYY01000066.1:678-6608 GCA_001787855.1 Candidatus Riflebacteria bacterium GWC2_50_8
AGGCTCTGATTCAGGGCTGGCTATCAAAAACGTTTCTCTGGTTTCCGCCCGTTACTCCGGCCCCAACCGCTCTGTAGGAAGAATTGGACTGATCGGACCCCTGCGCATGGACTACGGCGGGGTTGTCGCGACACTGGCCCGCCTGTCGAATACTCTGAGCAAGCTGCTGGTGGGTCAGAACGATTTAAAGTGACCCGATACTTTTTTAAAAGGTGACACCTGAATATGATGCAAAAAAATATTAAAGCAGAGACCGCTGATCCCGGCCTGTCAGAAGCCAATGACGAAGACCTCAACGGTCAGGAAAATGGCGAAACAGATTCCGGGCCCGAACAGGCCGGCGAGAACGAGCAAGCCTCTTCTGAAAGCGATGAAAAAAATCAAGGTGGCGGGGACAAGCTTGCTAAAGAGCTCGACGACATGAAACATCGCTATTACAGAGCTCTTGCCGATTATCAGAATCTGCAGCGCCGCACCGCCAAAGAACAGCTCGAAGCGCGCGGCCGTGGCGTCGAAGATTTCCTGAAAAGGCTGCTGCCTGTTATTGACACTCTCGACAAGGCCATGGAACAGATCAGCAAAAGCAATATAGATAAGAAGATCGCCGATGGCCTCGAAATGTTCTCAATTCAATTCACCGATGTTCTTGCAAAAGAAGGCCTCAAGGAGATCATCGCCAAAGGACAGAAGTTCGATCCCAATTTTCATGAAGCCATGTGCAAACGCAGCGTTGAAGATAAGGATGACGAAATCGTTCTGGCCGAATTCGAAAAGGGTTATATGTTCAAAGAACGTGTTTTACGCACTACCAAGGTAGAAATCAATCAGAAATAATCTGTAACACAGATACAGGAGGAATATACATGTCAAGAGTTATCGGTATCGACTTAGGTACTTCCAATTCGGCCGCAGCTGTTATTGAAGGCGGCAAACCGGTTATTATCCCAAGCGCCGAAGGCAATTCAATCGGCGGCAAAGCTTTTCCCAGCGTTGTTGCTTTTACCAAAGACGGTCAGCGCCTGATCGGTGAACCGGCCAGACGCCAGGCCACCACCAACCCTGATCGCACCATTATTGCTGTAAAACGCAAAATGGGCACCAAAGAAAAAATCAAGGTCGACAACAAAGATTATACGCCCCAGGAAATCTCGGCCTGCATTCTGCAGAAGATCAAAGCTGACGCCGAAGCCTTTTTGAACGACAAAGTTACCGGCGCCGTTATTACCGTGCCCGCTTATTTTGATGACGCTCAGCGCCAGGCTACCAAAGACGCCGGGGCAATTGCCGGCATCGAAGTTAAGCGCATCATCAACGAACCGACCGCGGCAGCGCTTGCTTACGGCCTCGACAAAGAAGGCGAACGCAAGATCATGGTATTCGACCTTGGCGGCGGCACACTTGACGTCACCATTCTCGAGCTTGGCAGCGGCGTATTCGAAGTGCTTTCAACCAACGGTGACACCCGCCTCGGCGGCACCGACATGGATAATATCATTATGGACTGGATCATCGGCGAATTCAAAAAGCATGAAGGCATCGATCTTTCGAAAGATTCAATGGCCTACCAGCGTGTCAGAGAAGCTTCTGAACGCGCCAAGATCGAACTCTCGACCACTACCAGCACCGACATCAACCTGCCGTTCATCACCGCTACCCAGGAAGGCCCGAAGCACATGGTGATGAGCATCTCCAGGTCGAAACTTGAAGAACTTATCGATTCAATCGTTGAACGCTGCAAGGCGCCGATTGACAACGCTCTCAATGATGCCGGCCTCAAGCGTGGCGAAATCGACCACATCATCATGGTTGGCGGCCCGACCCGCATGCCGATCATTCAGAACCTTCTCAAAGCCCACTTCGGCAAAGACGCCGAACGCGGCGTTGACCCGATGGAATGCGTGGCCATGGGCGCTGCCATTCAGGCCGGTATTCTCGGTGGCGAAGTTAAAGACGTTCTGCTGCTCGACGTTACCCCGCTGTCACTCGGCATCGAAACTCTCGGTGGCGTAATGACAACCCTGATCGGTCGCAACACCACGATTCCGACCAAGAAAAGTCAGGTTTTCTCAACGGCATCCGACAATCAGCCTGCGGTTTCAGTGCATGTTCTGCAGGGTGAGCGTCAGCTCGCTTCCGACAACAAAACTCTTGGCCGCTTCGACCTTGTTGGCATTCCGCCGGCACCGCGCGGCATTCCGCAGATCGAAGTTACCTTTGATATCGACGCTAACGGTATCGTTAACGTTTCGGCCAAGGATCTCGGTACCAGCAAAGAACAGGCAATTACCATTACTAACAGTTCAGGCCTCAAAAAGGACGAAATTGAACGCATGGTCAAAGAAGCCGAACGCCATGCCCAGGATGACGCCAAGCAGCGCGAGTCAATCGAAACTTTCAACACCGGCGAAAGCCTGGTCTACCAGACTGAAAAGACACTCAAGGAACTCGGCGATAAAGTAACCGCTGAACTCAAGAGCGAAGTTGAAGTAAAGGTCAACGAGCTGAAGAAAGCTCTCGAAACCAAAGACATCGAAATGATCAAGGCAAAGATCGACGCTCTGCAGAGCACCGCACAGAAGCTTGGCGAAATGATCTACAAGAACGCCCAGGCTTCACACGCTGATGCTCAGCACCAGCAGCCGAATCCAGAGCAAGGCGCAAGCAAACCGACTGGCGCAGGCGATGACGAAAATGTCGTTGACGCTGAATTCAAAAAAGCAGAATGAGAACAGTCGGGCCGTGGGTTTTCAGACGCCCACGGCCTGAACCGTTGTCTACAGCCAGAATTATTATACGGCCAGAGCTTAAGACAGAGCACCAGACGCCTTCAAGGGAGAATTAAATGGCCAAGCGCGATTATTATGAAGTACTGGGAGTGCCCAAAAACGCCGACGACAGCGAAATAAAAAAAGCGTTTCGCAGTCTGGCGCGCCAGTATCATCCGGACGTGAACAAAAATGAAGACTCTGTAGAGAAGTTCAAGGAAATCAACGAAGCCTACCAGATACTCTCTGATGCCCAGAAAAGGGCGGCATACGACCAGTTCGGCCATGCCGGCATCGACCCGAACAGCTTTAACTACCAGGATATGGGTGGGTTTGGCGGATTCGGCGACATCTTTGGCGATATTCTCTCAGACTTTTTTGGTGGCGCCGGAAACACCCAGCGACGCGGACCAAAACGCGGCGCCGACTTAAGATATGATCTCGAAATCACATTTGAAGAAGCGGTGTTTGGCTGCGACAAGAACATCACGATTCAAAAGTCAACCCGCTGCACCACCTGCTCGGGCTCAGGTGCCGAAACCGGCAGCAGTCGCAAGCAGTGCCCGGTCTGTAAGGGACGCGGTTCAATCTCGCTGGCCCAGGGTTTTTTCTCGATACAGCGCACCTGTCATCAATGTCAGGGCGAAGGTGAGATTATAGACAAGCCCTGCGGCGCATGCAAAGGCAGCGGGCGCATCAAACACTCACAAAAAATCGACGTCAAGATTCCGCCAGGAGTTGAGACTGGCAGCAAGCTTAAACTGGCCGGTGAAGGCGAGCCTGGCGAAAAAGGCGGCCCCGGCGGCAGTCTATACATTTTTCTGAGTGTCGGCAAACACGACTTCTTTGAACGCATCGGCGACGACATAATCTGCGAAAAAAATATTACTTTTCCGCTCGCAGCAATTGGTGGCGAAGTCGAAGTTCCAACCCTTAAGGGTGTGGTCAAAATCAAGATACCAGATGGCACGCAGACCGGAAAAATTTTCAGGCTGCGCGGCTATGGCGTCAAATCGCTGCGCGGTGGACAGGGCGACCAGCTGGTCAAGATTTTCGTGCGCACACCAACTGAAATCAATGCCCGCCAGAGAGACCTTCTGATGATGCTTGCCGAAGAAGACCCGGAGTCCAAGGCAACCGGCATCGGCTCAGGCAAGTCGTTCTTCGACAAGGTTAAAAAGGCTCTCGGCGGCTAACAGCGATAGATTACCAAACCGGCAGAACAAGCAGATTTCTGCCGGTTTTTTTCATGCCATTTCCATTTTAGGCTTTTTCTGTTATTTTTAGCATAAGGAGCCTTATGAAAAAGCTTTTATTTATTCTACTGCTGATACTGCTGCCATGCTCTAGCCACGCGCAAGTTCAATTGTTTCGCCAGGTTCTGCAGCCGGCAACCCCTGAACTTGTGCAGGAGCTAGCCATTTATGCGCAACCAGGCGACCATCTCGACGATAAAATTGAGCAGTTACGCAATGCCGCTTACGCTACAGGCGCAGGGCAGGAGCACCGAACAAATCTATCGGCCTTTCTGTTGCGCAAAGTCGTTCTGCAGTCCAGCCTTCCTTATGAATCAAACGAAGATTTGATACTCGAAGCCGCCAACCTTACGCCCGACAACATTATCCTGGAAACGATATGGGGAGACATGCTTTATTTCAAGGGCAACTACGAAAAGGCGCTCGAACATTTCGAATTTGTACACAACCGAACCCCTGAAGACATACAGGTTATCAGCAAAATAGGGCTTACGACATTTCAGTTGATGGACTACGACAAGGCGATTGAATACCTGGAAAAAGCGGTAGCAGCTTACCCCGACGCGTTTTTTCTGCTGTTCTACCTGGGCAGAAGCTATTTCGAGCAGCACTATTACGAAGAAGCTATCGCCAGCTGGGAGCGCGCTCTTGAAGCCACCAAAGATCAGAATCAACAGGCCGCGGTCAGCGAAGCTATCAACCGTGCCCGCGAACAACTTGCCTCTACCGACGGTTCTTCAAGGGTCGAAGACCGGCGCTTTATCGTACATTTTGCCGGCGACTCGCGCGAGGACCTCGGTGACATTGCATTCGAAGTACTCGACGAAGTATTCTACCAGGTAACCAGGTCTCTCAACTTTCATCCGGATGTCAAAATCAACGTAATTTTCTATCTTACCGAAGACTACTACAAGGTAAGCCGTGACTGGTCAGCCGCATCAGCCGAGGGCATCAAAATAATGATCCCGCTGAAATCAGGCTACAAAAGCGAAGAATATATCCGCGGTCTGCTGGCTCACGAGTTCACTCATACGATCATTCATCTGCGCACCAATAACCGCTGCCCCCTCTGGCTCAACGAGGGTCTCGCTCAGTATCAGGAATTTACCGCAGCAAACGGTTCTCCTGATGAGATGCGTTCAGATTTCCGAAGTATCGTGGAAAATGAGTTCATTGAAGGGCAGAGAACCGTCAAACTTAACCGCGTGCCGTCTCTTATGAGCAGTTCGTCGCGAAAAGACGTTCTGCGCGCTTATATTGCCTCATATCTTGCAACGCGCTGCCTGGCCGATTATTATGGTGAGCGCAGCTTTGACGAGATTCTGTCGGCGCTTGGCGAAGGCAAAACGATTGACGAGGCAATGGAAGATGTAACCGGGCGCGATCTGGACAGTTTTCAGGAAAAATACGAAAACTGGCTGCATAAGCTTTAAAAACCGCATTTTACCAGTGCAGACAGAATCTTAGCTGTCCTTAAGATTGATAGTGTAGATAATTTTGACTACCCGAGTTATAATCTCGCCATCATCTGCAGCAACTGAGTTAATTACAGCATGCGACCAGCCGGCGAACGCCTCTACCTCTATCTGAACGCGCGCATGATTTTTTTCATGCTGTTTGCCATGGCATGCGGCTGGTTTGCCGGTGGGCGCCTTGCCATAATGCGCGACATCGTGCCGCTGATGGTCGCTTACATGACCTTTGTAACCGCGCTTAAAACCAGCTGGAAGGACCTGGGCATAATCTTTCGCAAGCCACTGCCGCTCATCAGCATCGTGGTGCTGCAACATATTCTTATGCCATTTATTGCCAGCATACTCAGTAATGCACTGTTTGCCGGCCGCCATGAGCTGATTCTTGGCTATATCCTGATGGCTGCTCTGCCGGTCGGTATCACTGCAGTAATCTG
>MFYY01000066.1:6623-7135 GCA_001787855.1 Candidatus Riflebacteria bacterium GWC2_50_8
TCAGCCCAATCGTAGTTTCCGCAGTCCTGCTGCTTTTTGCGGGCCAACAGGCTACCCTTGATTATTCGGCACTGATTAGCGGTCTGATAAAAATGATCGTCATCCCGTCGGTTCTTGGCCTGACTATTAATGATTTGAGTCGCGGTTCTTTTTACGACCGCAGCATCAGATATCTCGGCATACCATCGTTCATCTGCATGTGCATGGTCATAACGATCAATGTCGGTATGGCGCAAAAATCGGCCGCTGAAATGTTTTCACGCGCACCAATGATCGTAATGCTTACCTTAACTCTTACACTCACTGGTTTTTTAAGCGGACTGCTGCTGGCAAAACTCTTTGGCTTCAAAGAAAGCGCAGTAATAAGCAGCGTTTACTGTTCTGGCATCCGCAACACCAGCGTTGGACTGGTGCTGGCCATCGGGCATTTTCCGGTCGAAGCAAGCATTCCGGTGCTGGTCGCCATGATGTTTCAGCAACCACTTGCAGCAGTCGCTCAAAAGCTTTTGAAT
>MFYY01000066.1:7163-8887 GCA_001787855.1 Candidatus Riflebacteria bacterium GWC2_50_8
TAAACAAAGTGTTGAGAACTTTGCAACTCCGTGCTATGTTGCCCCGTGAAACCCGTTGATCGGGTTATATATATCAGGTCGCATCGAAAGGAAAGTGAAGTAATGAAAAGCATCGCCGAATTCATGGACATGGTAAAAGCCAGAAACCCGAACGAACCCGAATTTCATCAGGCCGTTCACGAAGTCGTAGAAACCATCTGGGAAGAATATAACAAAAACCCCCGCATGGTTAAGGGCAAGATTCTTGAGAGAATCGTAGAACCAGAACGCGCCATCTCTTTTAGAGTCCCCTGGGTCGACGACAAGGGCGAAATTCAGGTTAACCGCGGTTATCGCGTGCAATTTAACAGTGCCATCGGCCCCTATAAGGGTGGACTGCGCTTTCACCCAAGCGTCAACCTTTCCATTCTTAAGTTCCTGGGTTTTGAACAGATGTTTAAAAACGCACTTACCACCCTGCCTATGGGCGGTGGGAAGGGCGGTTCTGACTTTAACCCCAAAGGCCGCTCAGACAATGAAATCATGAGCTTCTGCCAGTCCTTCATGACCGAACTTTACCGCCACATCGGCCCCGACACTGACGTGCCGGCAGGTGATATCGGCGTTGGCGGTCGCGAAATCGGCTACATGTTTGGCCAGTACAAGCGCATCGTAAAAGAATTTACCGGCGTATTCACCGGCAAGGGCGCCACCTGGGGTGGCAGTCTTATTCGCCCGGAAGCTACCGGTTACGGCGCTATTTACTTCGGAATCGACATGCTTGCCACCAAGGGCGAGACTTTCAAAGGCAAAACCATTGCTCTCTCTGGTTTCGGCAACGTTACCTGGGGCTCAATCAAGAAACTCATTGAACTCGGCGCCAAATGTATCACCATCAGTGGTCCAGATGGTTACGTTCTTGACGAAGAAGGCTTCAACGAAGAAAAATGCGAATATCTCCTCGATATGCGCGCTTCATGCAATGACCAGGCTGAAGACTATGTCAAGAAGTATCCGAAAGCCAAGTTTTTCCCGAAAGAAAAACCCTGGGGAGTCAAGTGTGATGTAGCCGTTCTGTGCGCAACTCAGAACGAATGCAATGTTGACGACGTGAAGAAACTTGCTGATAATGGCTGCAAGCTGGTTCTCGAAGTTTCTAACATGGGCTGCACTGCTGACGGCGCTAAACTGGCTCACGAAAAAATGATGTTTGCTCCTGGCAAGGCAGTAAATGCCGGTGGTGTTGCTGTTTCCGGTCTCGAAATGACCCAGAACAGCGAGCGCTTGAACTGGACTTCTGAAGAAGTCGATGCCAAACTGAAACACATCATGCATTCGATTCACGAAGCCTGTGTCAAACATGGCAAAGAAGGCAGCCGCATCAACTATATCAAGGGCGCCAACGTGGCCGGCTTTATGAAGGTCGCCAGCGCAATGCTTGATCAGGGCGTAGTCTGATTTTCCTGGTGATTTTCCTGGTGATTTAACTGACATTAAAGCTGCTCTCGCCGGAGAGCAGCTTTTTATTTTTTTAAAAATATTTTCGTCGATGGCTTGCGGTTTTATTTTCGTTTGTTATAATTGAATGCAAGGGTGATGGGTACACCCTTAAAAAAAGCGATTTACAAGCACATTCGGGTAGGTCTGTGCCGGTGAATCGGGTTTATCGGGTTGTTTTCTCGGGTAATCCAAATGATTCAGGAGAATTTAGTATGAAGAACAGCACTATCAAGGTTCTCAGCAAA
>MFYY01000067.1 GCA_001787855.1 Candidatus Riflebacteria bacterium GWC2_50_8
GAAGTTTCTTCCGGTCGCTTTTTTTCGAATGCTGAGCAGGAAAATGCCGCGCTGGTCGCGGTGCTTGGCGCTGGCGTCGCGAGCGAAGTTTTCGGCGCGGTTGAACCGGTCGGGCAGACCATTCAGATCGAGCGTATCAGGTTCAAGGTAATTGGCGTCATGCAGCCGCAGGGCAGCGGTTCGGGCAAGCTGGCGATCAAACGCCGCGACCATGACCGTGATGTTTACCTTCCGCTGAAAAGCAGCCTGCAGCGCCTTGAAAAGTGGCCGGTCGAAGATAAGGATCAATATCACGAGATCAACAGCATCTGGGTTGAAGTTAAACAGGGCTATGACCTGCTGACATCGCGCGATCTGGTGCGCAACATGATCAAGCGCCGTCATTCAGAAATAGATGATTTCGAAATTCAGGTTCCGCTCGAAATTTTGCAGCAGAGCCAGAAAACCCAGCAGCTTTTCAACCTGGTAATGGCTCTGATCGCCGGTATTTCTCTGCTGGTCGGCGGCATCGGCATCATGAACATCATGCTCGCTTCGGTAAACGAGCGCACCCGCGAGATCGGCGTGCGCCGCGCGCTCGGTGCCTCGAAGCGCGATATTGTTGTGCAGTTTCTCGTCGAAGCGACTCTGATCAGCATTCTCGGCGGCTTGGTCGGCATCGTGGCCGGCATCGGTATTTCCTGGCTGATCGCTTTTTACACCGGCTGGACAACCGCGGTGCCGATCTCAGCAGTATTGCTGGCTTTCTTTGTTTCGATCAGCGTCGGCATAATTTTCGGCAGTTTCCCGGCGGCCAAGGCTTCTACTCTCGACCCGGTCAAGGCTTTGCGTTACGAGTAAGCCGAAGAGTTATCCGCAGTCGCCCACAGGATGTGGGTGATACTCGGGCGCATCAGGATGGAAGCGCCCGGGTGATTGCGCAGATTACCGCAGATAAAGCCAGAAAAGACAGAAAAGGCAGAAGCTCTCACAAAGACGCAAAGACACAGAGAAACCAGAAAAGACAGAAAAGACAAAAGCGCGCACAAAGGCGCTAAGACACAAAGAGAAGCCGTGTTTATATTTCAGGCAAATTTGCGGGGTCCACACTGTCATTGCGATGAGTTCTGCGCAGCTTCGCGAAGCAGAACGAAGCAGCAATCTCATTGGCTCAGTAAAAGCTCGAAGCATTTCTATTTCAGACTGCCGCCAATTTCGAGATAAGCAGAATTTTTTTGCAGCTTCTGTAGCTTTGCTAACTTGCCGGGCTAACGCTGCATCTGGTAAAAATTTTGTTGCAAATTTTACGCTCTTTTGCTATCATACAAAGACAAACCCGCTCGGGTGGTGAAATTGGCAGACACGCAAGATTCAGGTTCTTGTGCCCGCAAGGGTGTAGGGGTTCAAGTCCCCTCTCGAGCACCGCAAAGCCCGCTTAAAAGCGGGCTTTTTTGCGCATGGACTGAATGCGTTCAGCTCAATAAATTTCACAGGCCTGTTTTAAGGCCTGTGAAATTTAGATATGACATCAATGATGACCGGAAAACCGCACCGTCAAAACGCCTTCAAAGAATATGCCGCCATTATGCCAATCTTTTACGCGGCATACAGATTGCTCAGACAATTGGACGCGCACGAATGCGTAACCTGTGCCCATATTTTGATAACTGGGTGAAGCGTCTGGAAGAACTCTTCAGACAAAATGATCGGTAAATAAAGATGCCGCTTTTATACCTGGGCGGTCTTCTACTAAACTCTCGAACAGTCCGAAAAGTATGCTGATTAGTTTTCGGCAACCCTGTAAAAGAACTCAGCAGGTTTAACCAAAAAACCAATTTGGCGACCTTTTAATGCTTATGTTGCAACGATTATTGGTCAGTGGCTCTGTGTCAGTTGGGCGCAGCTGCTTTTTGATTCGCGGGCTGGCACTTTGAAGCTCTTTAGTGCAGACTGCGTGAACACCGGGTCTGGCGAGTTGAGGGCGCCGCCGGCGATGTGGGCGGCTTCGCGGCAGCCGCCATCGCAATTGAGCATGTGCTGGCAGCTTTTGCACATTGTCGGCAGATACTCGCGTGTTTTAAAGGTCTGCCAGTATTCTGAGGCGATGGCAAGTTCGAGATCGCGGTAATTACCGAGGTTAACCGGGGAATGGTTGCAGGGCCTGACGCTGCCGTCGGGGGCGACGGCAAAAAAATCGACGCCGCCGGCGCACTGGGTGCCGACGGTCAGCATGTTGTATTTTTCTTTGCACAGACAGAGCGGCAGTTCAGTGCCTACAGTGCCATAGCGATTGGCCGCGGTGCAGACTTCATCGGCGATTTTCAGCATCATTTTTATCTGCTCGGCTGAAAGGCAGAGTTCCTGATGGATGGTGCCACGGCCGCCGGGAAGAAAGCGGTTGAGCAACAGCTGGTCAGCACCCGCGAGAAAACCGGCCGAAATGTTCTCGAAAAGCTCTGGCAGATTGCGGGTCGTGACGCAGATACTGACAACGACCGGCACTTTCTGCTGCGCCAGCATGGTGATGGTGCGCAGCGCTTCGGCGGCATTGCCGCCACCGGTAAGTTCTGAATAGGATTTCAGGCCGGGCAGGCTGACGACGACGGCATCAACCTTGTCTTTGAGGCGCGCCGTGTGTTCGCTGGTGACCAGTCGGCCATTGGTGATGATGGTCAGTTCAATCGGCTTTTCATGGTAGCCGCAGACGCGGCCGTCAGCGCCGAAATCTGGGTGGCGCGCTGTGCGACTTTTAACGTAATCTATGAGTTCGAAGAGGTCGGGGCGCAGAAAAGGCTCGCCGCCGGTAAACGCAAAGCCGTGAACCCCTTTGCCGATCATGAAATCAATGCATGCTTTCCAGTCGGAGGTGCTCATTTCGTTGCTGCAGTTGAATTTGCCGGTATTGGGAGAATCGGCATCCCATGGGGTTGAGCAGAATACACAGCGGTGGTTGCAGGCGCTGGTGAGTTCAAGAACGGCAGTTTTGGGAACGGTTACATCTGGAAAAATACGTTTCATGGCTGTTTCTCGTAGCTGAGCTGAAGCTCTTCAATACATTTCGGGCAGAAAGTGCAGCCAGAGACGAATTCGACCATGGCTTTGACCTTGTCGGGGTTCTTGAGCGGGCCGCGACCCGGGCCGTCATTGATAACCGTGACCGGGTAATCGAGGAACAGCCAGCCGAGCTGGTCGAGGTCGTTGCTGTTGCTGATTTTCCAGGTGAAGCTGGCGCTGCATTTGCCGCATTCGCTGGTGAAAACGAGTTCATCCTGCGTGCCTTTACGGCATTTGCTGCAAAGAGCGGTCTCGTCGAGAGCTATTTTCACCGGCAGGTTCGGCAGCGCTCGGCGCACGCTGGCCATCTGGCGCACCATCTCACCGGCGGTGCTGTTATACGAATGAGTCGTATTGTTGCCGCAGCCGGGGCAGGTGTAGTCGACAGTAGCTGGTGGCATGGCCATTTTGTAACACATGGCCGAATGAAACTCGATTTTCTCGGGCTCATTTTTCATGCTTTTCAGGGCGTCGATGAGCTTTTGACGGGCCAGTGCGCGATCGCCGGCCACGCCGACAGCTTCGCCGCTGCTGGCAGTCTCATCGCAGGACGCGCAGCTTGCCTGTTCCCCGGCAATTACCGGGCTGTTACTAACTGCCATCAGGGTTGCCATGGCAACGCCGGCCAGTTTGCTGGTTTTTTTCATAGTTTTCTCCGGTTACTTCAGCCCGTGCTTTTCGCGGCAGGCCGGACAGAGCAGTCGATTCGACAGGTATTCAGAAAGTTTTTCAGGCTCGATCTTCTGTTCGCCAATATGTCCCTGATCGACCTCAGTCACTGGGAAGTCAGTAAAGAGCAGCGGCAACTGTTCGAGTTCTTTTATTGTGTTGGCTGTCCAGCTGAAAGACTTCCCGCAATCGATACAACTGGCAGTTAACTTAAGTTCTGGCTGGTCGTCGGAATCTTTGCTGCATTTGCTGCAGAAATCGGAAAAATCAACTGTAGTTTTTGCTTTAATCTGGCCAAGAGAGCGGCTCAGGTAGGCGATCCTGTTGGCGACCTCACCCTGATAAGACTGAGTGTGGTATTGCGTCTCGGTGCCGCATGTCGGGCATGAAAAAGTGGTGTAAGCTGGTGGCATAGCCATGTCGTAGCACATGGCACTGTGAAATTTTACGGTTGTGGGGTCTTTTTTAATGGCCTGCAGCGACTCGATGATCTTAAGTTTGTCGACCTCGCCGGCAACAGCATTTACTGGTTTAATCGCATCATTTGTATCCTCTCTGGCCGGTTCAGGCGGGCTGGCAGTCTGTGCGTGGGCGCTGGTCGAGCCGGCCAGGGCGAGGGCGAGCAACAGGGCTTTCTTTTTCATCGAAACACCTCTTTTTTGCTGGATAAATGATGCAGAACAGATTTTACGTGCTATTACAGCCACCAGTTCACCACGATAATTGCTGCAGGTCACGATTATGATCACTTTTGCATATTTTTTCGCGTGAAGCGAAATATCAGCAATAATTGTGCCAGTCGACAAAAGCCTTTGCTGGCAAAGGTTTTGCCCGCTGCAGTCATGCCAGTTGCTGATTAATTTGCAGCCCGCTGATGAAAATGCAGCTAAAGACATGCGAATTGCAATTAGTGATGAAAAACGCCTGGTCAAGCGAATGGGTGTTGTTATGTTCTGTGGTTCAATCTTGCTACCCGGATCAACAGTTGACATGGAAAGATCGTCTAAGTAAAGAAAACTCAGTGTGAGTTGAGTCCTCTGCCAAATGCCTGGTTTTGACTTGTAATTCCAGTGATTCTCGGTTATGTTTAAAAATGAATATTTAATTCATTTTTAATATGCAGACTTTAAAAAATTCGGTAAGGCTTGCGATCGAGAAAACAGCTTTGAAGCTGTTTGCCGCCAGGGGATATGACAATACCAGTATGGCGGAAATTGCTGCTGCGGCTGGTATTTCTACCGGGAACATATACCGCTACCACGCGAACAAGGAGGAGCTTCTTTACGCGGTCATCCCGGAGTCGTTTGCCGAGATTTGTCTGCAGACGATCCGGAGCAAAATTTCGCTGGTTGAGGGCATGAGCTCGCAACAGGCTGCCGGTTCAAAAGAGCTAAAGCTTGGCAATGAAAGGCTGCTGAAGTTCCTTTTTACCCACCGCCGCAAGATTCTGGTTCTGATGCGCGGTTGCGCGGGCACTCGTCTGGCTGGCTTCCGCAATACTGTCAGGCAGACGATTGTTGACGGCGTTCTCGCGCACTTTGCCAGTCTGGCAACGTCGCCGTTAAAGCGCAAAAGGATGCCAGATAAACTTCTGTTGATAACGGTTTACAATAATCTGATCACCGCCGCAACCAGCATCCTCGCTGCAGATACCATTGATAAGTGCCGAAAAGAGACCTTTACAAAGCTGCTGGCTTATCACCTGCATGGTATGGCGGCACTGTGCTGATTTTTTTTGCCCGGGCGAGCTTTAGTGAATATTAAATTCATTTTTAAAATGGAGGCTTTATGAAGATCACTGCATTCAACGGCACCCACCGGACTGGTGAGTCAAACACGTCGATTCTCATTGATCAATTTCTGCAGGGAGCAGCGGCAGAGGGCGCGCAGGTCGAACACATCCGGCTGACCGCGGCCAAAATCCAGTTATGCACTGCCTGCAAGGCCTGCTGGCAGAAAACTCCAGGCAAATGCGTCATTAAAGACGACATGAGCTTGCTTATCGAAAAATTCATCAGTTCAGATGTCGTCGTGCTGGCTTCACCAATATATGCAGACAATATCTCAGGACTGCTGAAAACATTCATTGATCGTCTTATCCCCATTGGTGACCCACACTGGGAACTTGATGAGAAGGGAGAAAGCAGGCATTGCCGCCGCTATCAGAATCCGACAAAACTGGTTGTGATAAGCAACTGCGGCTATCCTGAACAAAGCCATTTCGATGTTCTTCGCCTGTATTTCCGCAGAATGTGTCGGAATATGCATCTGGAACTAAGCGGCGAAATCTATCGCGGCGCTGGTGCATTGCTGGCCGGCGGTGTGCCCGAGTTTGCCGAATATCTCTCCGATTATCTGAAGCTGGTTAAAAATGCTGGTCAGGAAGTCGTTCGGCAGGGCAGAGTTTCTGATACCCTTACAGAAAAGCTTGAAGCGCCAATGATCCCGCTGCCCGGTTTTAACCAGATCTTTCTGAAAAAAGTAAACCAGATCGTCAATGCGCAAATTCCGAAAATGGCTGAGTAACTGCCAGCGTTATTTCTCTGATGTGATTGGCATGAAGACAAGGTCGTCAGTGGTATTAGGCAGCCCGTCTGGGCCGGTGCTCTGGAGTATTTTGTTGCCTTCTTTATTGAAGATAATTGGTTTGTCAGTGTAAACATCTTTTGGCAGGCTTTTGCCGAGCCATTTTTCAAGGGCGTCAAGCGAATCGGGCAGTGCCTTGTGTTCAAGCTGGTAGGCGCGCAGCGCTATGCTGGAAATAGTGCCCCGGGAAATTTGTCGCGCCATGAAATCCTGCTCAAAGAGATTGCTGAACTTAGGCAGTGCAGTCGACAGAATGTACTTCATCAAAAAATCTTCCGGATTGAAGAAATAGTGAAAGTAGTGCAGTCCTGGAACCATTATGGTTTGTAATTCTTCAGCTTCTTTCTGCTTCTTCAACGCAACTTCCATGGCTTCGCTAAAGGGCAGTTTGCATGCTTCAATTATTGGGTCATAGTATGCATCAATCTGTTCTTT
>MFYY01000068.1:0-4923 GCA_001787855.1 Candidatus Riflebacteria bacterium GWC2_50_8
AGGGCGGACAGGCCGGGTTTAGACGAGCAAAAGGAGATCAGCACCAGTTTGGTCCGCTCAAGCTTGGGAAACATGACCTCTACGGTAGAACTCTGGCATGGCCCGTTTACGACAAGGACCTTGTCCTGCTTGGCCAGTTTTTCCAGCAGAGGAATCGCCGGAGCCCCCTTGCATTCATCATCGTACCAGATAAGCTCAACGGGGCGACCGCCGATGCCGCCTGCGGCGTTGATCTCTTCCATCGCAATTTCCGTTCCGATCTTTCCGTTCGTCCCCCACTCAGCGCACACCCCGCTCACGCCAAACAGACCGCCGAGTTTCACCGATTTCCCCGCCAGTTGCGCCGACACGGGACTCGCAACAATCAAACCCAGAGCGACGAGACCCAGAACCAGAAGCCATAATTGTTTTTTCATTTCCTTCCCTCCTTCTTGATTTGGTTGGATTAACGATTCTTCTTTAATGGTTTCCGCTTGGTGTGCGTACACTCACCTCCTTCTTGCCCAATCTGACCTTACGAACCATTCGCCCCTTCATGTTGTGCATCCTCCTCCCAAGTAGGCCTGCTGCAAATCCACATTGCATAAGAGGTCCTGCCCGGTTCCTTCCATGACAAGCCTCCCAGTTTGCAACACATACCCCCTGTCGGCCACCTCCAGAGCTTGATTTGCATTCTGCTCCACCAGGAGGATGGTGTAATGGTCCTTTTCACGAAATTCCCGGATGGATTCGAAGATGAATTCCACAAAGGCAGGCGACAGCCCCAGCGAGGGCTCATCGAGAATCAGAAGTTTCGGGTTGGCCATAATCCCCCTCCCGATTGCGAGCATCTGCTGCTCCCCGCCGGAAAGGGTGCCCGCGCTCTGTCCCAGTCGTTCTTGAAGTCGGGGAAACTTTTTGAATACCCGCTCCAGGTCGCAGTTGATGCCTTCCGAGTCCGATCGCAAAAAGGCGCCCATTTCCAGATTTTCCCTGACCGTCATGCGGCTGAGTATCCCCCGCCCCTCCTGTACATGGATGACGCCGCGTTGGACGATTTCATGGGGCTTTTTCCCGGTGATCTGCTGCCCGTCGAAAAAAATCTGCCCCTTCGCCGGTTTTATGGCGCCCGAAATCGTCCGCAGAATGGTGGATTTCCCCGCCCCGTTGGCTCCGAGGAGGACCACGACTTCGCCCTTTTTCACTTCCAAGCTCACGTCGTGGACAGCCAGACTCTTGCCGTAACCCGCCGACACATCCTTAATGGACAGCATGTCAATTCCTTTTCTTTCCCAAATAAGCCTCGATCACGGCCGGGTTCTCCTTTACTTCGGCGGGAGTTCCCTCCACAATTTTCTCTCCGAAGTTCAAGACCGAAATAATCTCAGAAATCCCCATGACCAAGTTCATGTTATGCTCAATCAGCAAAATCGTTTTCCCCATGCCATTGATCTTTACAATCAGCGCGTCCAGATCCATCGTCTCTTTGGGATTCATTCCCGCCGCCGGCTCGTCGAGAAGCAGCAGATCGGGATCCAGGGCGAGGGCGCGGGCAATTTCCACCCGTCGTTGCTCCGGATGGGGCAAATTGGCTGCTACCTGCTGGGCTCTGTGAGTCATCCCCACAAATTCCAGCCATTGCATGGCGTTATTCCGTATTTGCTTTTCTTCGCTCGACTCCCCGAGAGGAAAATGAAAGAAGGTCTTCAGCAGCCCCGAATGCGTCCGACAGTGCCTTCCCACCATGACATTTTCAAGGACCGTCATGGATGGAAAAAGGCGCACGATCTGAAACGTTCGGCCGATCCCGAGTTCCGCCCGGATGTCCGGCCTTAGCCCGTTGAGTCGCTTGTCCCGATAATGAATCTCTCCATGGGAGATATCGAACATCCCGCTGATCAAATTGAAGAGCGTCGTCTTCCCGGCCCCATTGGGGCCGATGATCGCGTGAATCTTACCCTCTTCAACACGAATGGAGACATTCTGCAGGGCGCAAAAACCGCCGAATACTTTCCCAACTTCTCGGATTTCCAGAATCATCCTTGCTCTGGCCCCCCCCTTTGGCGCCTGTCTCGTCCGCCTCCGCTTCAAGAAAAAAAGAGAGACAAGACGGCGGATTTTTTCAGCTCCCTCTGAATATTTTTTTAATAAACCGAACGGAGTCGTTGGTGATCACTCCTTCCGGTTTGATAATCATCATCACGATCAAAAGGGCGCCGTAGATTTCGTGGCGCCACGCCTGGACGAAACGAAAGAATTCGGGCACGAAACTGAGCACTATAGCACCGAAGATCGGCCCCCAGAAAACCTGCACGCCCCCAAAGATCGCGAACACGATGTACTCCACGCTGTGCATGACCCCGAACATGAGTGGCTCGATAAACTCCTGAAAATGGGCGAGGATTCCCCCTCCCATCCCGGCGATAAAGGCCCCCGCGGCGAATGCCTTCAATTTGACGGCGGTGATATTGATGCCGTTGATTTCCGCTGCCGTTTCATCATCCCCCACTGCCCTCATGGCACGCCCCATCCGCGAATTCCTCAAGCGCTCGAAGCAGACGATCAATATGAGCACCAGTCCATACGCATAGAAAAAGGTATTCTCCTGATAGGGAATACCGGGGAAGCCTGCCGCGCCTCCCACGTATTCGATATTGATGAAGATCACACGAACGATTTCCCCGAATCCCAGTGTCAGCAAGAGCAGGTAAATCCCTTTGATCCGCAATGCGGGGATGCCCAGGATGAACCCGACCACACCCGCCACGACTCCGCCGATGATGACGGCCGGTATATAGGGAATTCCGAACTTCACGGTGCAGACCGCCGCACTATACGCGCCAATAGCGGCAAAGCCCGCCTGGGCCAAGGAAACCTGGCCGGTCATAAACGGGGCATAGAAGCTCAGGGCCATAATAATGTTGATGCCGGCTACAGTGGCAACGGAGAGGATGTATTCCAAAACAAATTCTCCTTTTCTAAATCTAGTTTTGCTTCGATCCGAACAGTCCAGTGGGCTTGAAGATCAGGATTATAATCATGATGCCAAAAGAAAAGATGTCCTGGAGGTTTACCTCCGTGGGGAGGAGGGTAATACTCAGAACCTCCGCTACCCCCAGAATCAACCCACCGATCATGGCGCCGACGACATTTCCCATACCTCCCAGAAGCATGACCACCAAGCCCTTTAAAGCAAATGTAAGCCCGATAAACGGACTGATCGCAGAGTAAGAAACCCCTATCATGACCCCGGCCGCTCCCGCCAGAGCCGATGCGATGCCGAAGGTCAGGAAAACAGTTCGCTCAACATTGACCCCGAGAAAACCGGCGGTGAGATGGCTCTCCGCAAGCGCCCGCATGGCCTTTCCCAACTTGGTTTTTTTAATGATGAGATAGAAAATGACCATCAGCAACAGACTGATGCCCATAATAATCAGCTTGACCGAACTGACCATGTAGGGACCGAGCATGATATTATCCATCGCGATCGTGTCGGGGAATCTGGTCCCGTATCCGCCAAAAATCTTCACGGCCAGGTTCTGGAGAATAATCGTAACGCCGATGGTAGACAGCAGCGGGGCCAGATGAAAATTCTTCTTGAGGGGTCGAATCGCCAGGAACTGGATGATCATGCCCAGGATGCCTGTAACTACCATGGTAAGCGGCAGGGCAATATACAGGGGGAGACCCGTCCACAGGATGATGTACAACCCCATAAAAGCCCCCACCATCAGGACTTCACCGTGTGCAAAGTGCAGGAGCCCCAGTACGCCGAAAATCAATGCATATCCGATGGCCACCAGAGAATAGGTGGAGCCTAGCATCAGTCCGTTGATTAACTGTTGAATGAACATACGAGTAATTCCTTATTTCATCGCCCTCAATTTTTCCGCGGCAGCCATTACCGCCTCTACGATCTGCGTGTAGCCTGTACAACGACACAGAACGCCCGATACTGACTCCTTTGCCTCTTCCTCTGTTGGATTGGGATTTTCATTCAGGAATTGATATGTGGTCAGAAGCATCCCCGGTGTACAAAACCCGCACTGGACGGCGTGTTTTTCATTGAATGCCGACTGGATAGGATGCAATTCACCATTTTTGGCAATACCCTCAATGGTCATTATTTCTGCACCGTCAGCTTGAACGGCAAACATCAAACATGAGCGGATGGGTTGTCCATTGAGCAATATGGTGCAGGCGCCGCAAATACCGTGCTCACAACCAACGTGTGTCCCCAACAGAGTCAGATCGTCCCGTAAAAAATCCGAGAGAAGCTTCCTCGGTTCGGCGTATCCTTCATAAGCTGCGCCATTTACTATAAGTTGTATGCGACGTTTATCTGCCATTTTCATTTCTCCCTTCAAAATTAGTCCATGCCTCTTTTAACCCTCGCTGGGTCAAAACCTTGGCCATGGCCTTCCTGTACTCAGCAGTCGCATGGTAATCCGAATCCGGACTTACATCCTTCGATTCGGCAGCCTTGATTGCCGCTTCCTCGATCAGTTTATCCGTGATTTTTTGTCCGACCAACACCCCTTCCGCGTCTTTAACCCTGACGGGCGTGGGAGCGACGCCACCCAGAGCGATTCTCGCTTCCCTGCATACACCGTCCCCCTCCATGGAAAGAATCGATGCCACCGCTACGATGGCAAAATCTCCATGTCGGCGGCTGATGTCAACATAAGACCAGGCGGTGCTTTTTGGTGGAAAAGTGGGTATTCTCACCTCCACCACCATTTCCTCCTCCCCCAGGGCGCTGGTAAGATAGGTAAGGAAAAAATCAGTGGCGTCCACAACCCTTTCGCCGGAGAGGCCCGCAATCCTGATCTTTGCACCCATTGCAACGGAAGCAATGGGTATCTCCGCGGTAGGATCTGCATGAACCAGGCTTCCCCCGATGGTGCCGCGAAACCGGATTGGCAGATGACCGATGTGGGAAAT
>MFYY01000068.1:4982-6723 GCA_001787855.1 Candidatus Riflebacteria bacterium GWC2_50_8
CCCGGGTAAGGGCGCCAATAGCGATTTCACTCCCCTCTTCCCTGAGAAAATCCAGCTCTTTGATGTTATTGATATCAATCAACACGGTAGGTCGGGCAGCCCTGAAATTCATCATTGCTACAAGACTCTGACCTCCTGCAAGTATTTTAGCCCCGTCTCCCTGGCTTTTCAGAAGCTGAAGTGCTTCTTTCACTGTAGAAGGGGTAAAATATTCGAAAGCGCACGGTTTCATCTTTATCCTCCTATGTTGCCTTTTTGATTCACGATTTTTTCTATGCTCTTGAAAAACTGCTCCAGCATCATCTTGGAAATCCCCCCGATCATCCTCTGGCCGATGCCCGCAAGAAGTCCGCCGACCTGCATATCCCCATGATAGGCAAGAAGGGTCCCCTCGCCCTCGGTTGACAATTCGATGAGGGCCTCTCCCTTCACAAACCCGGGGAGTCCCTTGCCTTCACCGATCAGTTTATAGCTATTGGGCGGTCTGGGATCGGCAATTTCAAATTTTCCCTTATATTTGCCTTTAACGGCGGAGATCCCTATTTTGAGGTAGACATCATATTTCCCCGGTTCAACCTCCTCAAGCTTCTCGCACCCCGGCAACGCTTCCTGTAGATACTCGACTGTATTGAATATTTCCCAGACCTTATCCTGAGGTGCCTTAAACGCATAGGTTCCGTCAATTTTCATGCCCGTTCTCCTTGTAATAGGTCAGTTTTTCTTTGCCTTCGCCTTCGCCATCAAATGCCAGATATTGCTTGGGCTGAGGGGCAGCTTATCCACAATGACCCCCAATGGCGCCAGGGCATCCGCGATTGCATTTCCGATGGCCGGCGGAACAGACATGGCGGAGCTTTCCCCGCACCCTTTCGATCCGAGGGCTGTAAGGACCGACTGTGACTCGAAGTGACCGATATCGACCTTGGGCATCTCCATTGCCGTGGGGCAGAGATAATCCGCGAAGGATGCGGTCAGACACTGACCATTTTCGTCATAGGCCTGCTCTTCATAGAGACTGCCCCCGATGGCCTGGACAATGCTGCCCAGGACTTGCCCTCGTACAATCTCCGGATTGAGAATCTTCCCCGCATCGTGGACGCTTGCCCATTTCAGGAACCTGACCTGCCCCGTATCGGGGTCCACTTCAACAACGATCGCCTCGGCGACAAAGCCGTAAGTATTGGATGAGTTTACCCGGTCCTGCTCATCGGGCGGACGGGACGTAGGCATGCTTTGCATGCTCGTTCCATAGAGCCCGACATCCATTCCCTCGGGCATATCAAACTGATTCCAGTGGGCCGCGCCGGCGATGTGTCGCAGCAGGATGGCCTTTTCCGGGTTGCCTTTCGGGAAGAACTTGCCATCCTCCAAAACAACATCCGCCTGTTCGATTTTCAACAGATGCGCCGCAATTTTCTTTGCTTTGTCGAGGCAGTTTCTCGCCGCCTTCACAACGGCAGATGTCCCTTGTGATGCGAAACGACTGGAGTAAGATCCCGTCGTAATGGTATACAATCTGTCCGACGAATCGTATTGCGTGTCTACGACAACCTGATCGGGATGCACACCAAATTCGTCGGCAATAATCTGACTGATGACCGTTTCATGCCCCTGCCCCTGAGGATTTGTCGAACATATGACCGTGATTCCGCCCAGGGGGTCTATCTTGACGATGACAGCCTCACCGGAACCGGATTTGTCGCGTTCGTTTTTCCTCTCTTCTATTGTCTTTCCGATCGCA
>MFYY01000068.1:6733-9098 GCA_001787855.1 Candidatus Riflebacteria bacterium GWC2_50_8
GCCGACCAGCCTTCCTTCTCCCCTGGCTTTTTTCTGATACTCTCTCATCTTGTCATATTCAACAAGATCCAGACACTTTTTGAATGCCGCCGGGTAATTCCCCACATCGTAATATCCCCCGGTGGCCGTTTCATATGGCATCTGCTCCGGCTGGATCAGATTCCTGAACCTCATCTCGGCAGGATCTACCCCCAGTTTTGCGGCTGCCATATCGGTGATTCTCTCGGTACTGAAATATAGTTCCTGGCAGCCATATCCCCGCAGCGGCGCCGTGAGACCCTTATTCGTAGCAACGATGTATACTTCCCTGTCAAGATTCCTGATGTCATAGGCGCCGGTATGATTCCCCGTACTGCGGTATGCGCAACCCGGTTCCGGAGGCCGGATGTAGCCCCCGGTGGTATCCATGGCCTTGTCTTTCAGGCCCAGGATTTTCCCGTCTTTCCTGACTGCGGCCTCAATATAGGTAACCCTGTCCGTGCACGTTGCCGACGCCATCAGATGCTCCCGCCGGTCTTCTATCCACTTGACGGTGACCCCCGTCTTTTTTGCGGTGATGGCGATCAGGGCGCAGTAGGGGTATAATCCCGTTTTTGTGCCGAAGCCGCCCCCGATATCGGTGGGTACAATCCACCGCATCTTGTTTTCCGGAACCCCGAGGGCCATTGCAGTCAGCGCGTGATTCACAAAAGGTCCTTGGTAATTATTGTATATCACATAGGATTTCTCAAACGGATTGTAGGAGGCGATGACAGCATAGGTCTCCATGGGGCTTCCTGCATATTTGGGAAAGTTGAATTTCCACTTGACGATTTCATCGGCCTCTTTACAAGCCATTTCCCAGTCGCCGTACTTGAAAAAACGATGGTTATAGATGTTGCTCCCGATGTTGTCGTGAAGCACGGGAGCATCCGGCGCCAGAGCCTTTTCAATGTCCACAACCGCTTCCAGCGGTTCATAATCCACCTCGATCAAGTCGAGAGCGTCTTCTGCGAGATAACGATTTTCAGCTACCACAACCGCTACAGGCTCCCCGACATAACGAACCCTATCGACGGCGCAAACATAGTACTTTGGAGGAATTGGAACTCCGCAGGGATAGGGGTTTGACATCTCCTTTACGTCTTTGCCTGTTACCACCCCAATCACACCGGGGGCCTTCTGCGCCTCTGAAATGTCTATATCGTTGATGATTGCATGGGCATAGGGGCTCCTCAGTATCGCGGCATGCTTTGTATTCGGAAGGCGGATATCATCCATGAACCTCCCCCTGCCAGTGAGCAGCCGCAGGTCTTCCTTCCTCTTATAACTGTAACCGACCCACTTTCTTTTTCCATTGCTCGCAGTTTTCTTTTTATCCTCGGCCATCACTTCCTCCTTTTCTCCTTATGGGCAGTTGATTGGATTCGGTCAGGAATGCACCGTTCCCAAAAAACTTCGGCCTAAACCTATCGTCGGAACCAGTCCAGGGTATAGACGGTATAGGAAAGGTTGATACTCCTTTTCATGATCGGGTCATAGAGTTCGCCGTCAAACCGATCCGTAAAGACCATCTCTTCTGTCAAAATCGGAAAGGTCCCGGAAAAGATTGCAAGCCCCTCCATCGTACCCGTCACCTTCTGCTGTACCAAGCGGATCAGATCTTCCGGGGCAAGCATGGCTGCCAGGGTCGACTGCTGGTAGAGGACTTTCCCCCCTGCCTTGGCAACCCAACTCCGCATCTCGATTTGATCCCAGTGATCCTTGATCTCACCATACTTCCAAAGAGACCGCGCCATAGGGGCCGGACAGGCTTGTTTGGATTTCAAAATATCGAGTCTTTCCAGTTCCCGGTCGGTGTGGTCGCTTCCCAGGCCGATCCAGATGTCACTCTGGTCCACCAGTAGAACATATTCAATCTCTCCTGAGGTTTCCATCCCCTCGGTAAAAATCCTGCCCTCAAGCTCAACCCCTGTCGGGGGCTTCGGGTAGAAGGTAGGCACGGAGGGCGGCGGCTTGATTCCGGCTTTGGCCAATTCCTCGATATGTTTTTTTACCGCGTCCTGGTTCCTCCCCGTATACCCGCAGCAAACGGCTCCTTTGATATCGCAAGACCATGACCTCTTACCCAATCTATCCTCTACGGTAAAATTCTGCAGCATGAATGATGTTCCTTTCTCTAAAGTCCGGCTTGGGACCGATCTTCTGAATAACTTTAAAAGTTACTCCCTCATAAACCGCCCAGCAGGGCGTGGGTCGCTATTTCTTTTCTGCCTTTTTTTCTTTTTCCGCGCGCCGCAATTCCCTACGCATGATCTTTCCAGACGAAGTTTTAGGGAGTTCCTTGACGAACTCGATCTCTCTTGGAAATTTATAGGGCGCTATG
>MFYY01000069.1:0-6539 GCA_001787855.1 Candidatus Riflebacteria bacterium GWC2_50_8
CACCATTAAGCAGAGAAAGCGGGGTCGTTTCAGACTGCATTACCGGATCGTAAGTAGACACAATCTGAGTTCCGGGCCCGACATTTCTTGCAATGCCAAGATCACTGGCAACATGCGGATCGAGATCTTTTATATAAAGCTGGGTGCGGGTAGAAGTTATCGCGAATTCTCCGGCACCGCCGGTGACATCCTCGATTTCAAGACGTTTGTGAATCATGTCGAACTTGGCTTCAAGCGCAGCGCCGCCATTTACAGCATTCAGCTTGGCCACTATGTCGGCAACCGTAGTCGCGCCTGTAGTGTCGACGCGATAGTTCTTGCCGTCTCTGGTGTTGATATTGAGATAGCCATCAGGAACCCCGAGACCATTGTTAAGATCGGTAAGATTGGTAAATTCTGAGAGCATCTTAGGGTCTGAGAGCCCTACCAGCAGACTGGAATAACCAGCATTGCGATTTATGCCCAGCGATACGGCAGTATCTGATGGCACTTCTTCGATGCCGGCTTCAAACGACTTCGTGGCGTTGATCATGCCGATAACATCATCGAGACGATGAGCATCGGCCAATTCGATCTTATGCTCTACCCCATTCTGGTCGGTAATGACGATCGAGCCTTCCTGAACACCGTTGCCTGAGTTCATCATCTTCAGCGGCAGACTTTCTTCGAGCGGTGGCAAAGTGTAGGTAAAACCCGGTGTCGGCGCAACTGTTGACGCTCCAAAAAAGAGTTCCAGGCCGGTAATGCTTTTTTCGAGAACTGTGCCACGTTCTATTTCCGAAGTAAGGCGCTTGTCATTGCCGGCATAAAGCACACTGAGAATGTTGTTTAAATTAGCGTCTTCTCTAACATCGCCAAGAGAATAGGTAACCATGTCGGTATTGAAACCGCCATTCTGGCCAGTCTGTGTCGAAAATGGCGGGCTGTCGGACTTGTGCCCGGCAAAAATATATTCGCCACCAATATTGGTGTTGGCGACATCAATCAGATGCAGCATCAGTTCGTCAATTTCCGTTGCGATGGCATCGCGGTCTTCCTGCACCAGCGTATCGTTGGCCCCCTGAACGGCAAGTTCACGCACACGCTGTATCGAGCTTTCAATAGTCGACATAGCACCATCGGTGTTGTTATACCAGTCGGTCACGTGATCGATATTGCGTATAAACTGGGTGTTTTCATTGATCTCAACCTTGTTCTGCATGATCAAAGCGTTGTCTACCGGACTTTCAGATGCCCGAATATACTTGCTGCCGGAGCTGACCTTGATCTGCATTTCGCTCATCGACGAGTTAGTACGGTTAGCCTGACTGATAAACGAATTGATAATCCACTGATTGGTAATCCGCATAACACCTGTCTCCTTATTTGCCTTTTATCTGCCTGTATGGATCTGTTTTTATCTGTTCAAGCCCAGCCTTTAAGCTGGCGGTTAAATCATGCCGTTGATAACTTTATCGAGCATCTCGTCAACCATGGTAATCACCTTGGCTGCCGCATTATAAGCGTGCTGAAAGCGAATCAGGTTGGCGAGTTCTTCGTCGAGCGACACGCCCGACAACTCGGCGCGTTTCGCGTCAAGCTGCGTCATCAGGCTCTGGCTGTAGGTCTTTTCGGTTTCGTAACGTTTGCTTTGCGAAGCAATGTCGGTTACCAGCTCGTTATAAAAGTCATTGAACGAAGATTTGCCCTCGTTAAAGAAATTCGCGTGCTTGAGCTGAGCAATCAGAATCGCATTTGAGCCATCGCCGTCGCCATTATAGGTGCGCAGACTGTCAGTCGGATCTTCAATCGTGCCACTGGCAGCCGCAATCGTATTCAGGTTGCTTTTGATGTAGTCTTCCATCGCCAGGTTCTGAATGGCGTTCTTGTAAGGATCGTTAACATCGAGATACTCAAGTGGCTTGAAGAAATTGCGTCCAGTTTCGCCGTCAATACCATAGCCGTTGCGATGCACCTGGTTGGTCTCGACCGCAATGGTATAAGCCAGCTTGTTGAGGTCATCGATTGACTGCTGCAGAATACCGTCGCGAACTTCCAGCAGACCTTTGAGCTTGCCGCTGGTTACCACCGGTCGCAGATCGATATTGGCAACGCCATGACCGCGAAGGAAGATGGTTGCGCCATCAAGAGCATCACTGACCGTGTTCTTTGAAGAAGCATAAGCCTGACCGTTAATGCTGAAGAGAGCATCCTGGGCTTTTGTCTGATCCTGAAGATTGAGAACGGTAATCAGATTGCTGGTGCCATCGGCAGTCTGAATCCCATAATCCTTACCAGTCTGACTTGACTCAATAATCAGCTGACCGGCTTCGTTGATGTGTGAATCAACATTTATGTTTGCTTCATCAAGCATCTTAGCCAGGCCCTGCATGTCGGTGTTTTCGGCATCAAGAAAAAACTCTCGGCCGTTCACCGTAAAGTTGCCGCTGGTAACGCCAAAATCAGAAAGAGGGCCGGTAAGCGGATGAAATGTGAGAAACGAGTATTGTGAGTGCGCCTGAGCAAGTTGCCCAACCGTAATAGTGATGTTTCTCTGTTCTTCAGTATGAGTAAGAGCTGCCGAAGCTACTTCGATGTTGTCAGAATATTCTGGATAATCCTCAGTGCCGCTGACAGTACTGAATGACTCGCCGTTCTTAACAGAGATATTGAGGTCTTTTGCATAAATATTCTGCACCAGAGGATGCGTGCCACAATTTACGTTTAAAAAGTCTTTTTCGTCATAATGAAAATCAACGTTAACCAGCTTTGCCAAATCTTCAAGAGCCTTCTGGCGCTGGTCACGCAGGTCATTTGCGACATTGACGTTTGATTCTGAGCGACCGATCTGCTCATTCAGGCTGGCGATAGTTTTGGCGAGATCATTAACCTCACCCACGGTATCTCGAATCTGGCTTTCAATACTTGCCTGCGAACACCAGGTCGGAGAACCCTGCAAGCGCCTGAGTTGATCGTCTACTTCCTGAAATACTGATATCAGAGTCTCGGTTTCTTCGACAAGGTTCCGTCGCAAAGAGCTATCAGCAGCGTTGTTGGCGAGGTCTTCCCACGCCGCCCAGTATTTATCAAGCTGATCGCGAACAGTCGCGGTACCAGGCTCGTTGATTATTGCTTCGATCTGTTTAAGCAGGCTGTCTGCTGTCGATTTCCACTCCAGGGTGGTAGTCTCTTTGGTGATCTTGGCGTCGATGAATTCATCACGAAACTGCTGAATCTGAGCAACAGTTGAACCAGTGCCAACCTGACCGGGAACGACCGGGGTGTACATGCTGGTGATCATGTATGGTCGACTGGCTTCGATTACCGCTTTTTGCCTGGAATAGCCTTCGGTGTTGGCGTTGGCAATGTTGTGCGAAGTAACGTCCATCGCTTTTCTTGCGGTATATATGCCACTTCTACCGATCTGCAGACCAAAAAAAGTTCCAGCCATCGCCGGCCTCCTTATTAGATGGCGTTTTTATATGTGCCACCCGGAGAATATATTTTCCCCTATTATCTTTATCGGCGATTTGACGAAGTAAAATTAGTACAAAAAATCTTCGCAACAGCAAAGATGCATTAAATGCACTTTACCGCTGCGAAGATTTTTGTTTTCTGACTAGCCTTTTGGTTAAGTGAATCTTATGACCAGAGGCCATAAGAGCCACCTGAATTCAGGCTTTTCGGTCGATCAGTACAGAACCTGGGCGTTTTGGCGGCTGCTTGCCGCCCGGACCATAAGTTACGTCTCCCGGCACTCTGGTTATCAGCTTGATCGAATATTGTGTCAGCTCAAGAGCCTGTTCGAGCAACCGCTGATTCTCATCGTTAACCGACTTGATCTCATTCATCAGATCGCGCAGCTGGCTACCCAGCAGCCACAGGTCAGACTTGCTGTCGGCATTGCTGACTTTCTCGACTGCCGCATCAAGATTGGCATCGCTGCTGCCGGCAATCTTTGCCACCAGATCACGCCTGAGCTGTTCAAGATCGATAAGACGCTGAACCAGAATCTCTTCCTGAGTTACGATCGTCTGCAGATCAGTCGAAAACTTTTCGAGCAGAAGCTTTTTTTTATCGCGGGCAAAGCGAAGCAGCTTCTGATAGATGGTCAACTCTTCGGAAAGGATTTCCTTGAGTTCTTCAACTGACTTTTGCAAAGGGCTCAGCCTTCCCAGGAAGTGGTGACTGCTCCACTGGCAAACAGTTTTTCGGCGACGGCAGCAGAAGAAACGTTATACTGCCCGGCGTCAAACAGCTGTTTGATGCGGTCAACCTTGTCCGCTCTTACTTCAGGTTCGCTGGCAACTACTTCTGCTGCGAACTTGATAGTATCGACCGAGTTTGCCTGAGCTACCGGAGCACCCGACAGAATCGGATTGTTCGGGTTAATCCCGCTCGGCGGATGAAAGCTTCGGTTCGGGCCTTCGGCCTTGCTGGTCGAATCCTGCATCATTTTGCGGAATTCGCCATCTGGCTTATCTGCCTTGGCTTTCTTCACCTGGTCCTGATAGATTCTTGTTATGTTTACATCACTGGAAACCTTCATGGTTCCTCCTACTCCCTGAACGTCTTCCCCCTGGTTGTCTATGTTTACTAGCGGAGGACGCCTCCAAGGGTGAATATCGGACGAACAGGCAGGTTCATTTAGCTAAATTGTAGAAATTATTCTAGCCCGGCCGGCGGGCAAAGTCAATCCTCTATCAGACTAAAAAGCGACGGGGCCGGCAACCATAAAGGGCCGGCCCCGCAAAATGCGATTCAGTGCTGTTATTCTTCGCTGGCGCTGCTGCTTCGGCGAGTTCTTTTGTAAACGCCGCGCTTGGCATTTTTAACAAAATTGTAAAAAAGTTTTACATTTTCATCTTCGGCATTAACCAGCTCTGACCATTTCGACATTACCTGTGACACATTCATTTCGGAACGGAAAAACACCTTATAAAGCTCTTTAATGCTGGCAATAGACTCTTTTGAAAGATTATTGCGGCGCAGACCTACGGCATTTAAGCCGACAACGCGGGCCGGGTTCCCGTCGATCTTTATGAAAGGCGGAACATCTTTGACGATCTTACTCATACCACCGATCATTACCATGCTGCCGACCTTGCAGAACTGATGAATGCCGGTAAAGCCGCCAAGAACTGCGCGGTTGCCGATTTCGACGTGACCGGCAAGCGTAGTGCAGTTGGACATGATGTTATAATCGCCAACGTGGCAGTTGTGGGCGATGTGAACATAGGCCATAAACAGGTTGCCATCACCGATCACCGTTGAGTGACCTTCACCCTCGGCAAGATGTACAGTGGTGAATTCACGGAAATGATTGGCGTTACCAATTTTTACGAAAGTCCTTTCGCCCTTGTATTTGAGATCCTGAGGCGGAGCTCCAATAATTACTGATGGATGAATAACGTTGTCTTCACCAATGGTCGTATGGCCTTCGATAACCGAATGAGCACCAACTGAGGTATTGGCTCCTATTTCGACATGCTCACCAATTATGGCAAAAGGGCCCACTTTGACTGTTGGATGCAATTTGGCGCCAGTATGAACTATAGCTGTTGAATGAACAGACATGTGTCTACTCCTTACTCAAGGTCAAACAATCTGAAACATCAGCTCGCCGCCGGTTACCAGTTCACCGTCTACGCGCGCTTCTGCTTCAACCTTACCTGTGTTACCACGAACCTTGAGAACCTTGATATGAAATTCAAGACGGTCTCCGGGGACAACAGGCCGGCGAAATCTTACCTTATCTATACCACAAAAGAAAGGAACCTTGCCCTTGTGTTCTGGTTGCGAAAGAAAAAGCACCCCAGCCACCTGAGCCATGGCTTCGACCATAAGAACTCCGGGCATAACAGGCTTACCAGGAAAATGCCCGTTAAAAAATTCTTCATTGGCGGTTACATTTTTAATGCCAACGATCGATTCGCCGGGAACCAGTGAAAGGATTCTGTCAACAAGCAGAAATGGATAGCGGTGTGGCAGGATTTCCTTGATTTCTTCGATATACATCATTTCGTGTTCCTTTCTCTGCTGAGACTCGGCAAACTTAGCGCTCAGCATCTTTGCAAATTTCACATTAAAACTATGGCCTGTGCGTTCGGCTATTATGTGGCCGCGAACCGGCATGCCAATCAATGAAAAATCGCCGACCAGGTCAAGTATCTTGTGAAGAATGAGTTCGTCTTCGTCGCGCAAACCCTCAGGGTTAACGACTTTTCCATTATTGTCTATGATAACTGCGTTAGCAAGACTTCCACCACGGGCGAGATTGTGCTCCTTGAGCATGGCGAACTCACGTTCGAAGCCAAAGGTTCTGGCCCGGCAGATGCGCTTTTTGAACATCTCATTACTTATTTCAATATGAAGATGTCGCGGCGCCACCAGGTTATCAGGGTAAGCAAGTTTATAGGTTACCTCAAATTTGTCAGATGGCAGGTAAATCATTGACTTATCGCCATCAGTGAGGGTCAAAATTTCTTTGACAGAACAGCAGGTCTGCTCAGAATCTTGCGCCAGACGCCCGGCATGCTCAATCATTTCCACAAAGTTAC
>MFYY01000069.1:6568-6710 GCA_001787855.1 Candidatus Riflebacteria bacterium GWC2_50_8
TCGCTTGAAATCATGATATCCAGATTATCTATTCCACAGCCGCGCAATGCTGACAGCACATGTTCTACGGTATGAACAGACGCACCATGTTCGCTGATGATCGTGCCACGATTGGTCGCCACGACATTCTCAAGAACAGGAT
>MFYY01000070.1 GCA_001787855.1 Candidatus Riflebacteria bacterium GWC2_50_8
AAATATCATGTGGTTTTTGAAGATGAAGTTAATACCTGGCGGCTGAAACCGGACCCCAAGGATCCAGCAGACAAGTATCTACAGGATCTTTACAACCTTCCCGAGATTACAAATAACAACAAGGTTCCGAACACTCTTGTCTGGCAGAATAATATGCCCGCTCAGTATGAATGGACATTGAGTCTGACCCTGCCAGACGGAACCCTTTACCCGGCTCAGGAGCTCTCAAATAACAGCTATTCGCAAGATGATGCCACAATCGACATGGCTCAGGAGTTTCCGACGGACCCGGTAATGGGGAAACTGCTGTGTAAGGCCTACCGCAACTGGGAATATCTCGAAAACGTCTACGATGATGATGGCAACTACATTGGCCAGGAAAAGCGCGAAGGCAAGATTGAGTATTCCGGAGAAGTTGATGTGCTGGTGCTTGATAAGACGCCGCCTGTAGTTGTTAAGGTAAACAACCGGGACATTTCAGCAGGCAATATTCTTAACCCGGCAATTCTCGGACAGACGGCCGGTCTGGCGATTGAATCTTATTCAATTGCTACTTATACAAATCCGGCGAGCTTTTCGATTCTTGTCGAAGACAATAATATTTTCGCCAATATGAACAGCGTTGCCCCGGTTGCGCCGACCGATAGACAGCACAATCGCGGCACAAATCAGCAGGCGACCTTTTTCTTTGAGCGGGGTGCCGGCAAGGCCCTGTTTCCGACTTCGCCAGGAACAGCAGCTTTCAAACATTATTCGAGCCCGGGCGTGAGCCTGGTCCCGGATATTACCAGCACATGGACAAAACATCCTGAATATAAGGTTATGCGAAAGCCATTGCCTTATAAATCTGGCGATACAAGCAGTTACGTGTTATACGTGTTTGAAGTTGTCGATTTAAAGCATCTACAGAGTGGCACTGCCGGCGACCTGATGAGCGACCCAGCCCGCTGGCCGATAAATATGGCAAACAACAGCCCCAGCTACATGAGAGCGGGCGCTGTTAGCGCTTCTCATCCCGGCTATGGCCTGATGTTTCAGCCGACAGACAGTTCCGGCAAGATCGGTCAGCGCACCCACTTCGGCAATGTCTGGATCGTTGACACGCTTCTTCCCATGGTTTATTCAAAAACAACAGATTACATTAAGTCTTTTGAAGAAACGCAGCCATTTGGAATAGAAACCTATCTGGTAGCTCATCCTAAGAAAGACGAAAGCGGTTTTCCGAATTATGGCACAACACTGAGTGGTGATGCCTCCTGGCAGATCAATCCTGTTGGATTTCCATGGTATGGCAAACTGCCTAATGACCTCGCTGTCTGGACAGTTCAGGCAGATGGAAAATATCCGGCGCTTAATGACCTGCTGGGCATTCCTCCGGCTCTCAATGCTAAAATGGGCATTTATCATCCTCCGATCGTTCAGGAAGGCGTTGAAATGTTCATGGAAGTTTTCGCCGCAGACAATATTGCGGTTTCAAACAAAGTGTTGCCGACCATACAGATTACAGGGCCATCTGGATTATACACTGAAGGCAGCCCGACGAAGATCAATGAGAACTCTGGCAATCTTCAGAAGATAAGGCTTCTTATGCAGAAATCCGGGGTTTATGATGTTACTCTGACTGCAGAAGACAATGCTTGTGACTTCTTTGGAAAGCCGACTCCAAATCGGCGCACCATCAAGTTTGGAATTGTTGTTGGCCCGACCACAATGGAAATCAGGGTGATTGACAAGAAAAATACCGGGCTCTGAGATGGTTATATTGTTCAGAAAAGCTTTCTGGCTGGCAGTCGTCTTATGCATGACTGCCGGCCAGGCGGTGGCCTGCAGTGATTACGTTCATCTATGGCGGCCGATAAGCGAAGACCGGAGCCAGTCGCTTGCGCCTGCGGGGATTGCTCTTTTCATTGATCATGTCTATGCTTTACTGAAAGAGCCGGATAAACGTTACCAACTGTCGGTTAATCCGGCTTCAGAGGCTGGCGATGATTTGAAGACGGCAATCCGCGAATCAGCTGCGCTGGTATCCGGAGCGCGAGTTTTCTGGCATGATATCGGCTCTCCTTTTGAAAAAGGCACAGGTTCAGCCACGATCTGGCTTGATTTTGTAAAGCCCGAGCGGATGGTTTATCTATGGGTCGATCAGAATAAGCCGCCTTTTGCAATTTTCCGCTGCGGCGAGGTTGACACCGCGAGGGTCAGGGTTCTTGTGCAGAACAGCGAAGGAAAGGTCACGCTGATTGATGAGTTTCCTTACTTGTTTCTGCTTGAAAGTGATTTTATGCTGCCGAGCTGGCTTAGCTGCGGCGGAGTCTGGTTCAGGCGGCTTTCGTTCAAAACGGCACAGATGTCGCAGCGCCATGAGTGGACCCTGTCTGTTCCTTCTGATGTTGAAGATATCAATCAGACCCCGTCTGATGTCAGGCGCTTTTTCTTTGGCGACCTGCCCAGCGACAGTGTTCAGATTTACAGCAATTACTGATTTTCGGTAATCGAGCGACAGTTCACCGCGAAAATCTGATCATAATCCTTGCTCCTGTAGCTCCGGGCATTAGAAATAAACAGCCGTCATCAGCCCTTGATCATTTCGATGATCTTTTTGGCCATGAGGTGGCAATGGCCGCCGGAACGTGCGGTCACAAGATCCTTGTCTACCACCAGATCTTCATTAACATACTCGGCACCATAGGCCTTTGCGTCACCGATAAGATTGTTGTGGCAGGTCAGACGCCGGCCTTTAACCAGCTCGGTTTTCGGCGCCACCAGCCACAGACCGTGGCAGATAATTCCCTTGATAATTTTTTTGTTGGCAAATGCCCTGGCCAGAAATTCGGTAGCAGGCGGAAGCTTTTTTACATCCTCAGTCCAGCGCAGGCGGTCGGCAACCATTCCTGCCGGAACAATAATGGCCCCATAACTATTCAGTTCTTCATCAGACATATTCTCAAAACTGCCCCGGCACTCCATTGGCACATGATACTCATGACCTTTGAAGGTGAGTGACTCGTTTCCCCAGAGGCGGGTTAGAAAATTCAGCTGGATGTCATCTTCCGGGAATCTATGCTGGTAATAAAAAATTTCATTCTCGTAAAAATCGCTCTCAAAAAGGATCCCAACCTTCTTCTTATACTTTGTCATAGTATCTCCTTTTAATTTTCCTCTGTGGTTTTTAACTCTTCAGCAAGAGAGTAAGCTGAAACAGATAACGAGTCAATAGTCTTGAAAAGTGCTCCAGAATGCCACTTTGCCATGCGAAATAAAGTATGATAGTTTGAAATCGTTAAACAAAGCGAACCGGGAGAATAAACATGATGGGAACAGTTGAACTTGCTCATATCGGCCTTGTCTGCAGAAGCATGGCGGAAACAGAATCATTTTATTCCCGCCACTTCGGATTTACTCGAGCCAGAGTTATTGACCGCGGAGAACAGGGCCTGATTAT
This sequence comes from Candidatus Riflebacteria bacterium GWC2_50_8, assembly GCA_001787855.1. Taxonomy (GTDB): domain Bacteria; phylum Muiribacteriota; class Ozemobacteria; order Ozemobacterales; family Ozemobacteraceae; genus Rifleibacterium. The sequence continues at coordinate 3,443 of MFYY01000070.1, forward strand.
ATTTCTCAAGAACCCGGGCGGCCTCTATCTTGAACTATTCCCCGCCGCTGCCGCAGCACCGGTTACAGCCGATACTGGTGACGGGCCGGATTGGCCGGGCTTTAAGCATATCGCCTTTGCCGTTAAAAGCATCGACGAGATTCTTGCGCGCATGGGTGATGAAGCGGTAATTACGCAGGGACCAATGGATTTGAGCGCCATGGTCGCTGGATGGCACACCGTGTGGCTTCGAGATCCAGATGGCAGAATACTGGAAATCTCGGAAGGCTACGCCGACGAAACAGCCTCCTGAGCCGCCCCCACAAAAAACGCTGCCTTCACCTGATCGCTTCAATCATGGTAAGAATGTTCGTTTCGTCTTCCCGGCGGTAGGTTACTGAATCCATGATCTTTTTGGTCATAAAAATCCCCAGTCCACCAATCGCCCTCTCTTCCACGGACGCATGAATGTCAGGATCAGCTCTTTCAAGGGGATTGAATGGCACGCCGCGATCACGAACCTCGATAAACAGTCTTTTCGGGTCTTCGAGAAAGTCAATCAGAACACAGATAGAGCCGCCATCTGCGCCATAAGCATAATGTATGACATTGACTATGATTTCTTCAAAAGCAATTTTGATCAGCATCAGATTCTCAGAATCCAGGCCGGATCGGTCAAGCCTTTCTTCAAGAAAATTCATCAGCGCTGCAAAATTCTCTTCTACGGCTGGTAGTTCAAGCTTTTCCACGTAACACCCCCTTTCGCGTAATTCCCCGGCCCCTCACTACGAGCCTAAAAAGCGAGGCAGCAGAGAATACGAAATGGCATTGCCAGGATTATGTGCCGGCAACACGATCTGAAAGATAAACAGCACAGGTTCTCACATGGTAGAATACGCTTTCCGGGCACCTGGTGTGCCCAGAAAGCGTTATTTAACCAACTGACAGTTGGGCATTATAGCTCAGGCTCAGTCTTCGTAAGTATCCTGAATCTTAACGAAGCTGTCGAAGCCCGTCATTTTGAATATGTTATGAATTTCTTTCGCAGCACCAATCAGATAGACCTGAACGTTCTGGCCGATTTTCTGTTTGGCAAAGACGATAGCGCGCAACCCTGCGCTCGAAATATATTTAAGATCTTTGACCAGAAAAACAACACGCTCAAGATTCTTTCCGATAAGCTTCTTCAGCTCATCAGCAAGTGCCGGGGCGTTGGTTGTGTCGATTTTGTCAACAAGAGTGACCTTTGCTACAGTTCCTGATACTTCAATTGAAAAATTGTTACCCATGAAAATTCTCCTTTTATTTTGCTATTGCAATGATAATCGATCGAGCTCCAACCAGGACTTCGGCCTGATTGGCAATGGCAGGTTCCTGGCCTGCCTCCCAGATATCTTCGGGTGATGCAACCCCGGTGTTTACGGACATATGCCAGCGACGGCCATCCGCAAGCGGAGGAAGTTCAAATCCATGCATTTCCCAATGCATGTTGATCGCGCAGAAGACTGAATTATCTGGCACCGAGCCTTCGAGAGCATGCTTTCCATCAAGCAGAAACGCGACGCTCCTGCCAGAAAAGTCCGGTTGCCAGAGCTTAGAACCATGCCATGAGATGTCTGGATAGCCGCTGCCCATGTAATCCTGATGCTGAAAGAAACCGGCATGTCTGAAAACACAGTGATCTTTCCTGAAAGCGATAAGATGCTTGAAGAAGCGGTGCAAATCCGCATATTCATCAAGCAGAGACCAATCGAGCCATGAAACGATATTGTCCTGACAGTAGGCATTGTTACTGCCGAACTGGGTGTTGCCCATTTCGTCTCCACCCAGAATCATCGGAACTCCCCGGCTGACCAGTAGAATGGCCAGAGCATTTTTGCTCATCTGCTTGCGCAGAAATTTTACGCCAGCGTCATCGCAATCACCCTCCCAACCGCAGTTCCAGCTATGGTTATCATTGCCGCCATCATTGTTGTTTTCACCGTTAGCTTCGTTATGCTTGCCATTATAAGAAAACATATCGCGCAGTGTAAAACCATCATGGCAGGTAATAAAGTTGATAGAGGCCTTGCTTCCTCTACCTTCCCATTGATAAAGATCAGGAGAACCTTCAATGCGGCATTTCAGAGCTCCGGTATAGCCGTCATCGCCTTTTAGGAAGCGGCGAACGTCATCCCGGTATTTCCCGTTCCATTCTGCCCAACGATTGTAGGCAGGAAATGAACCAACCTGATAAAGTCCGCCGGCATCCCAGGCTTCTGCTACCAGCTTACATTTACCAAGAATAGGATCGAAAGCCAAAGACTCAAGCAGAGGCGGATTCGACATCGGCGCACCGTTCTGGTCACGACCAAGAATGGAAGCAAGATCAAAGCGGAAGCCATCTATATGGTATTCAGCAACCCAGTAGCGCAGGCAATCGAGAATCATGTTCCTGACAACCGGATTGTTGCAGTTCAGCGTGTTACCACAACCACTGAAGTTGTAGTAGTAACCCTCAGGGGTAAGAATGTAATAAGTCTTGTTATCAAGGCCTCTAAACGAGATATAGGGGCCATTCTCATTGCCTTCGGCAGTATGATTGAAAACTACGTCGAGCATGACTTCCATGCCGTTGCGGTGGAGATCTCTGATGGTAGTTTTCAGTTCATCGGCCTGCATGCCGTATTGCCCGGTTGCAGCAAGACCAGCTTTGGGGGCAAAAAAGCCAACCTGGCTGTATCCCCAGTAATTGAAAAGCTGTTCGCCGGTAACCGGAGAAATCTTTGAGTTTTCCCATTCGTCAAACTCAAATACTGGCATAAGCTCAAGGCAATTGACGCCAAGGTCTTTAAGATACGGAATCTTCTCGCGAATGCCCGCGAAGGTTCCGGGCGCGTCGACACCAGACGATTCATGTCTGGAGAAGCCACGCACGTGCATCTCATAGATAACCAGATCTTCCATGGGAAGCTCAAGAGGCCTGTCGCCTTCCCAGTCAAAGTCATCAAGAAGAATTCTGGCACGATGCGGATAAGGATCTTCACGATCGGGCTTCTCGCCCCAGACATCGCGGCCACCGATGGCCTTTGCATAGGGATCCATCAGAAAAACGTCTTTGTTAAAGCGATGCCCTTCTCCTGGATTGAAAGGCCCATCCA
>MFYY01000071.1 GCA_001787855.1 Candidatus Riflebacteria bacterium GWC2_50_8
CGTTCGTAACCTGCGAGAGTTTCGAGGCGCACTTGTAAAAGCGCCTTAGCTTGTTGAGCTCTGAAGAAAGCCGCTTTGATTGCCGCTGCGACCTCAATAAGAGTTGAATCGTAGCGGGCGTTGGCGGCAGAGAGCGATTCGCGCGCCGATTTTTCAGACATCTGGCGTTGTCCCGAATCATAAAGGGTTTTTGAGACAGCCACAGATTCAGAAGTGCTGTCAGTGGCCGCGTCAGTTATCGGTCGAGACGAGCTGTCGGTCTTTGAATGGCTCCAGTTAGCGCGCAGAGAGATTTGCGGGTCATGCCCGGAACGACTTTGCAGCAGGCGAGCCTTGCCGGCCGCAACGTTGCTGGCTGCAACTCTGATCTGGGGATGGGCAGCAATGCCGTGTTGCAGGCAATCTTCGAGAGTCCAGTGTTTTTCGGAGCCACTGGTCTGTTCTTCATCGCTCGGCGCCGTAAAAACCGGCGCCAAAAGTGCGATTGTCAGGATTATTGTCAGAATAAAACACTTTCTCATCTGCTACCCCTTGTTTGCCGTATCATTGTTTACAGTCAACTATCGCGCTTTTTTTGCCTGATTACAAGCAGACAAATGCAAAGAAATGTAAATAAAAACCCGGAGCTGTCTGGCTAAAGACGGCTCCGGGCGGTTTGCTTAAGAATCCTGCCAGCTTAGAATCTTGCGAAAACACCGAAGGTCGGGCCGGTATATCTGAGGTCGGCCTTGTCGCCGTCTTTCTCGATGTCGTATTTGACGCCACGGTAGCCGAGATCGACAAACCATTCGGTGTCTTTGCTGTTCGGGTTAAGTCTGAGGGCGAGGTTTATGCCGTAATCGTTATGCAGGGCATCGGCGCCGCCGGCATTGACTTTGATGTATTTGAGATAACCCTTGAGCCAGAGGTTGTCGGCGAGCTGGCCACCGGCAGCCAGGCCAAAGTATGGTATCGGGAAAGTTTCGTCCCAGTTCTCTTCAGCATAAGCAAGACCAGAAGTGCCCTTAACATTGATTTCAGAATTGCTGAACTTAACGCCGAAGATGCCGTCGAGGTAAAATACTTCGCGTCCCTGTTTATCAGCCTGTTGTGAACGGGTCAGGTTATGGTTGTAGGCGAGATCGAACCAGCTGTTCTGCAGTCTGATGTCGGCACCGGCATTGTATGCTTTATTCTCAAAGGTGAATACCTTGGTGGTAGTGCCCGAATGATCATTATTCATATATGAAAATTCTAGAGAGGCGCGATGGTTGAGAACATGAGAGATTCTGAAACCGATGTGGCTTTCATCGCCCATGGTGGTTTCGCTTTCAAGGTCGAGCGGGGTGCCGTCAACGCGGATACTGCCTTCGAGACTGTTTTTCCAGCCGAGAATTTCGATGCTGGTGACCTGGTTAAAATTGATTTTGCCGTTGTTGTCGGGATGATATGACTTATCCCAGGCAAAGGCACCAATCGGAAGAAGAAGAGCCATAACCAGAACCATAACCAGTTTTTTCATCTGTTACTCCTGAAAAAGATTTGAAAAATAATATGGTATCTTCAGGAGAAAGTCAAACTGGGTTTGGGCGTTTACAGATCAGAGTTGCAGCGGGTACTCGTCGGCAATTTCCTGATCAAGGGTTTCGCCTTTGAACCAGATCGGGCAATGTTTCGAATTGCGGAGTCTGGTGAAAGCTTCAACAACAATCGGGTCAAACTGACTGCCTGCACAACGCTTTACTTCGTCTGTGGCCTCATCGAAAGTGAGAGGTTTGCGGTATGGTCGGCACGAGGTTATTGCGTCAAAAGAATCGGCAACGCAGATAATACGGGAACCGAGGGGTATGTCATTGCTGGCGAGTCCGCTGGGATAGCCCTTGCCGTCGTATCTCTCGTGGTGATGTTTGATTATTTCGCAGACGTTTTTCAGAAATTCAATTGAATTCAGAATGCCGGCACCGATGTGCGGGTGCGACTTGATAGTTTCGAACTCGTCGTCGGTAAGACGGCCTGGTTTGAGCAGAATCTGCTCGGAAATACCGATCTTGCCGACGTCGTGCAGGAGTGATGCGTGACGAATGGTGTCGACTTCGCTGCGCGCCAGGCCCATTTCCAGGGCAATGCCGACGCTGAGATCGGTGACGCGTCGCGAATGGCCGTGTGTGTAGCTGTCTTTCGCGTCGATAGCTGCCGCCAGCGACCTGATGGTTTCAAGGTAGACGTTGAGCAGGTTGTGGTAGAGCCGCGCGTTTTCAATGGCGATAGAAGCCTGCGAACCGAGGGTTTCGAGCAGGTCGAGGTTTTCTGGTGTGAATGGCCCCTTTTTGCTTAACACTCTTTCGCAGTTGATGACGCCAACGAGATTGTCTTTATTAACCAGCGGCGCTGAAATCAAGGTCAGGTCGGTCTTGCGCTTGATGTTCGGCAGCTCTTTATAGTCGGCGCTCTTGCCGGTATTTTCGATTTTGAGAGATCTCTGAAGCTGTGCGGCCCGGCCGGCTACGCCTTCGCCGAGTTTGAGTCTGACGTCGAGCACCTCCGGGTCGTCAAACCCGCGGCTGACTTCGACGTAGAGCTCTTGTGAGGCATCGTCGTAAAGCATCAGTGTTGCCCGGTCTGAATCGGTGATTCGCGTGGTCATGTCGATAAAATAATTGAGTACAGAATCGAGGTCGAGCGAAGAATTCACTGCCTTGCCGAGTTCCTGGATCAGGCTCAGCTCAGCAACCTGCATGTCAGTTTTTTCGTGCAGACTGGCGTTGGCGATAGCCTGTGAAATCTGCCCGGAGATGCCTAGCAGAAGATTCTGATCATCTTCGAAAAAGGCATCACCACTGCGCTTGTTGTTAACGTTCAATACGCCGAGAAGTTCGCTGTTATGCATGATCGGCACAGAAAGGACAGACCTGGTCTTGTAATCCATGCGACCATGATGGTTGGCAAAGCGAATGTCTTTTGAAACATCCTTTAACAGCACTGGCTTGCGATTTTGCGCAACCCAGCCGGCGATGCCTTCCCCGACCTTAACCTGTATCTGTCCGACCATATCGCTGGGCAGTCCGATCGCAGCGTCGAGAGAGAGCACTTCGTTGAGCGGGTCGTAGGCCATCAGCGAACAATTTTCGACGTCCATTACTTCCTGAACCTGCTGCAAAATTGTGTCAAACAGTTTTGAAATGTTGAGCGTCTTCGAAACTGAAGAGCCGACCTTGTAAAGAGTCGACAGGTAATCAAGCTTGCGCTTTGAATCATTGAACAGGCGCTCGTTTTCGAAATGCGAGGTCAATATGCGCCCGATAGTATTGAGCAGATCCTGGTCTGAATCAGATATCGGGTCGGCCTCATCTTTGTGGTATATCGACAGCGTGCCGATAAAACGATTGTCAGAAGCCTGAAGAGGCACAATCAGGGCCGCTCTTGCGAAGTGATCGAGAAAATTACACTTCTGTATTGTGTTGTCACGTTGAATATCCTGGATCAGCAAAGCCCGCTGTTGAGTGGTAACCCAGCCATGATAACCTTTGCCGTTGGGAATGCTCAGCGAATCGAGTTCTTCAGGCAGGCCCGAAAAGGCGTGCATCAGAAGTTCTTCTTTGTCGCTGTTGTAAAGCATCAGCGAGGCAGCGCCACAGTCGATGGCGTTACAGACTTCCTTGAGGATGTTGCAGTAACCGGCCCGATCGAGAGTGCGTGCTGAAAGAGATTCAGAAATAATAAACACCCGTGAAAGTTCTTTGAGCTTCTGGTTAGAATTAGCCAGCAGCCTTGCATTCTCAAGCACCTTGGTAACCATTGAGGCCAGAGTGCTGAGAGAAAGAACGTCGTCTTTCGAAAAGGCGTTGAGCTCTGATGAATCAACGGCTACGACTCCGATCAGATTATCGCCAACCAGCAGTGGGACTGCCATTTCTGAGTAAATGGTTTCGGGCGTCTCGATATAGCGGGGTTCCAGAAGGACGTTTGGCACGTTCAGTGCTTCTTTGTTGCTGGCAACCCAGCCGGTGATGCCTTCTCCGAATGGAACCCTTATTTTCTTTACTTCCTGGGGGTATTTGCCCCTGGCAACAGCCACTTCGAGATAATTTTTGCCTTCTTTGCGCAGCAAAAGGGCTCCGCAGGTGGCACCGGTAATCTCTATGGCAATATCCATCAGAAACTCAAGCAGATTCTGAAACTCCAGGCTTGAATTCATGATGTTGGAAGCTTCTTCGAGAACCGAGAGTATCTTTTCTTTGCGGGCGAGAGACTCTTTTTCAGCCGCGAGATCAATCATCTGAATAAAGAAGCTTTCGACTGATTCAACTGCAGCGTCAATCTGATCGCTGGTCATTATCGGCAGCTTGGTCCGGCCTTTGTATTGTGAATCAGCGAAAAGGAATGGTCCGATCAATACCGCGCCATAGAGATGCCCCCGGTATTCGAGCTTCATAAGCCTGACCTGCGAGCCATCTGGGCGTTCAATTAACTCGGTAGTCGGGTATTCGACGAACTCCGACGCATCAGGCATGCCTTTGAAAACATCTTCTATCTTGCCAATAACTACTTCGCCGCGCTCGTTGAAGGGTACGAAATTCAGCCCGGTCAAACGACGAAAGCGACTGAGAAAACCTTTAAGGTTTTCGCGGTCGCAGATTTCTTCGAGATAGATTTTCTTGACCATTTTGCTTTAACTTTCCCTGTTACTCAATACTTGCAGTAATTAACGGTCACAGAAAGTATAGTCTGTGGGGGCGATCAGCCGACTTCAACTACTGAATTCATGCCCTCGTATTTGTTCTTAACGGGAGTTCCCGATTTCGGGTCGACAACCCAGTCGGTGTCATTGATTACGAACTGATATTCGTGTTTGCCTGGCTTAAGGTTGATGCTGGTTTTCCAGACGCCGTTATCTTTGGTCAACTGATTAGTGTCTTTGTTCCAGTTATTGAAATCGCCTACGATAGAGACTTTTGTTGCGTTCGCGTTTTCGTAGGTGAATTCTTTGTCGACACCAGCGCCGCCAGCAGCGCCAGTTTCTGACTTACTGTCTTTTTCGGCTTCTTCTTCCCACATTTCTTCTTCTTCAAAACTGTGTTCGCGACCTATAATGTAGCCAATTCCGAAAACGCTGGCCATTACAAACAGTTTCCAGACAAATCTTAAAAATTTCATTTCATAGACCTCCTATGCTTTTTCGCTATTTATAACCTGAAGTGCGGCATACTGCAAGAGCAATGTTTTTGTTCCGTGCTTTTCGAATCTGACCGTCACCCGAAAGTCCGCCAGTGAAGCGCCAAGAGCTTCTTCGACACGGCCGAATCCGAAAATTTTGTGCGTCACCATGACGCCCGGTTTTAAATTTAACATGGTTCCGGCTGTTGTGCCAGCAGAATCGTTAAGAGCCGTGGCCGTGTTTCTCTCTGAAGACCATGTGACTTTGCTGTTAAACGGGTTTACCGCCGGCCGACTGTGTACTGCCCCAGGAATGGCCGTCTGTTGCCCACCCGTGCGTGTTGCCGGCGAAGCGGTGCCACGTCTGGCAAAAAGGTGGCTGGGAACCTCGGTGACAAAGCGCGAAACCGGGTTGCTGCCCCAGCTGCCAAACATCATACGCCGGCTGGCGGCACTCATGAAAAGATACTCGCGTGCTCTGGTAATGCCGACGTAGGCAAGTCGCCGTTCTTCTTCAAGCTGCTCGATTGCTTCTTTCGATGAATGGTGTGGAAAAATGCCTTCTTCCATGCCGACAAGAAATACCACTTTGAATTCGAGACCCTTGGCGTTGTGCAGTGTCATCAGATGTACTTTCTGCTGGGTCTGGTCCATGTCGTCAACGGCCGCGTGCAACGCCGTGTCGGCCAGGTAGTCGTGCAGTTTGAGATCGCGCTTGTCTTCTTCCTGATAGCGGATATCAGAAACTATCGCCTTTACGTTCTGCAGACGTTCTTCGGCAGTTTCCGGATCGTCGTTTTTCAGGTATTCGGCATAATCGATATCGTCGATAATCTTGCGGCACAACTGAGAAACGCTTAGTGAACGTGCTGCTTCGACGAAATCTTCGATAATCTGGCAGAATTTGCCAATCTTGCCGCCGGGGTTGCGTTTGCCTTCAGCTATCACGTTTTGCCAGAGGGTACCCGGTTCGCTGGTCGCAATTTTGTCGATGGTAGTCTGGCCAATTCCGCGTTTGGGCGTGTTGATTATGCGTTCAAGTGAGATGCTGTCACTCGGGTTGTCGATAAAACGCAGATAAGCGAGAATGTCTTTAACCTCGCGGCGGTCGAAAAATTTGGTGCCGCCTGTCATGTCATACGGAATTTTGGCAGTTTTAAGTACCTGCTCGAAGGGTCGGCTAAGGCTGTTCATGCGGAACAGCAGCGCTATCTCGCCGAGCTCGATACCTTTGTTCTGAAATGTATGAATCTGGCGGACTGCCCATGCCGCCTCTTCACG
>MFYY01000072.1:0-1986 GCA_001787855.1 Candidatus Riflebacteria bacterium GWC2_50_8
AGCAGAGCGTTGGAATTTTGATGTTGAGCTTTTTCGCGGCATCGAGAATGGTGGTGCCGAAAGGAACCTTGAGGTCGTTGCCGTCAATGTTGATGGCGACCATGGCTCCGAGATCTTTTTCGTTTTTGGCAACTTCAACAGAAGAGGCTACCGAGCTGGCGGGAGCGCGATCGGAACCGAATTTTGCATTTTTTCCCTGGTTAGGCATTGTTTAACTCCCCTTTATCTGCAGGTGCATCTGGAATCGAGAATTTCAGATTTGAAGTTCTCGACGATCGACAGGAAAGCATTGGGCGCACTCTGGCCGAGACCGCATTTGCTGGCAACCTGCATGGTTTCGCCGAGAGAGCAGAGTTCGCGCAGGTATTTGAGTGAGCATTTTCCTTCGTCGAGCATGTCGAGTCCTTCGAGCAGAGTTTCGGTGCCGAGGCGACATGGGGTACACTGGCCGCAGGATTCGTCGCAGAAGAATTCCATGAAGTTGATGGCAACTTCAAGCATGTCGCGGAACGGCCCAAACACGATGATTGAGCCGCCGGTGGAGACGTCTTCATAAGCAATGGCACGGTCGAAATCTTTGCGGGGTACACAGGTGCCGGATGCGCCGCCGACCTGAACGGCCTTAGCGTCTTCGCCACCCACGGTTTCAAGCAGTTTCTTAATTGTGATACCCATTGGCAGCTCATAAACACCTGGTTTGTCGCAGTCGCCTGATACGCTGAACAGCTTGGTTCCGGTCGATTTTTCGGTGCCATATGTTTTAAACCATTTGGCGCCTTTTTCTACGATGTGTAGAGCGGTAATGAAGGTTTCGACGTTGTTCACCGAGGTCGGGCAACCGAGATAGCCGACAGTTACCGGGAACGGCGGGCGGTTGCGTGGTTCACCGCGATGACCTTCGAGGCTTTCGATGAGGGCAGTTTCTTCGCCGCAGATATAGGCGCCAGAACCCATGTGGATGTGAATATCAAATTCGAAGTCTTTGCCGCTGATCTTTTTGCCGAGCAGTTTTCTGCCGCGCATTTTTTCGAGGGTAGCTTCGAGGTTCTTTCTGAGATAGGTGTATTCAGCTCTCAGGTAGATAATGCCTTCTTTTGCGCCAACGGCGTATCCGGCGAGAACCATGCCGGCAACGAGCTGCTCGGCATAATCGGTGAGCAATACGCGGTCTTTAAAAGTGCCGGGTTCGCCTTCGTCAGCGTTGCAGATGACGAACTTGCGGTCGCCTTGAGCGGAGGCCGCCAGGTTCCATTTTACGGCAGTAGGAAATCCGGCGCCACCACGGCCCTTGAGTCCTGACTCGCGCACTTCACTTATTAAATCGGGTCTTGGCTTCTGCAGGGCGTTTTTGAGCGCCTTTTCGACATCTATGTCAGAGAATATCACGAGTTTTTTGTCAGCCTTGCTCATGCGTGTTCTCCTTGGGTAACATGGGCACCAAAGCGGTTTCTGTAGCTGTCGATAATGTCGGCTACCTTTTCAGGAGTGACTTTAGCGTAGATGTCTTCATTCACCAGCATTGCCGGGCCCTGGTCGCACATGCCGAGGCAGTTAGTGAATTCGAGAGTGAACATGCCATCGTCAGTGGTCTCGCCAAATTCGATGTCGAGCTCGTTCTCGAGCTGGTTGGCTACAGCTTCCTTGCCGGCCATATCGCAACTGATCGTGCGGCAAAGGCGAACGATGAATTTGCCTTTCTTTTCGGTTGAAAGAAAGGAATAGAAGCTTACAACGCCCTGGACTTCAACCGGGTGAATCTTGAAAGCTTCGGCGATGTCCTGCATTGCTTCTGGTGAAATATGCCGACTGACGTTTTGCACGTGCTGCAGAACAGGGATCAGACCACTGCGGTGCTGGTCATGTTTTTTGGCCATTTTGATAATTTCGGCTTTTAACTGGTCTCTTTCTGAGGCGAGCATCAGGTGTCTCCTTGTGTCGAAGTATTATTTGACGTATTTCTTGACGGCTTTTAAAAGTTTACCTTTT
>MFYY01000072.1:1998-4565 GCA_001787855.1 Candidatus Riflebacteria bacterium GWC2_50_8
TTTCGTCGTCCTTGTCGAACTTCATGCCGGTGACTTTTGAAACTGAAGTCAGCATGATAATGGGAATGTTATTCTTCTCTCTTCTAATTCTCTGAGCCATCGCAAAACCGTCGTCAGGCTCGACCATCATTACATCGAGGATCAGGAGATCCGGTTTTTCGCTGGCAAGGAGCTTGTAGCCTTCGCTTGGATTGTAGGCCACGACGATCTTGTAGCCCTCTTTTTCCAGCAGCATTCTGTTGATTTCGACAAAATCCCTGTCGTCATCAACGAGCAGAATTTTAGCCATAGTACACCTCACTAAATGTGAAATTTAGCACAACCGTTGGGATGAGGCTAAATTAACATAAAAAAGTGAGGTTGTCATCTGTTTTGAGATTTTTTTCACTAATTTTTGTGAAATAAAGCTCAAGGCCTGATCTGATGCTTAGACTGGCTGCTGTAGCTTTTTTCACAACACATTGGTGCACAATGGCGCCGACAAAAAAGCTCGAAAAAAATCTGCTGCAGCACAGAGAAATCAGGGTGCGGTTTATTTGATAGACTCGCACAAAGCCGCAGAGACACTAAGCATGGGCCGGTGAGAGCCGTTTTCGTGCCCAGCGCAGCGGTGCTCATGCGGATTTGGGTTCGGCCCCACAGGACGACCGAACAGGTGCATTCGATACGAGAGGGCAGCAGATGCAGGACAATCCGCAGATTGCGCAGATAGTCGCAGATTAAAGCTACGCTGCAGTTGCGATTTTATCAGTGAACTGGAAGCCTTGGTTTTTTTAGGCTGTTGCTTCGACCTGCTGAGCTGGCGGGATTTCGAGAGTGAACGTGGTGCCTTGGTCAGGTTCTGATTTGACGCTGATCTCGCCATTGTACATTTCGGTCAGCCTTTTGAGAATTGACAGGCCGAGGCCGCTGCCAAGAATATTGACGGTTTTCGCGTTTTTGATACGCGAAAACTCTTTGAACAGCTTTTGCTGTTCTTCTGCCGACATGCCAATACCAGTGTCAGCAACCTGAATAATAATTTTCTGGTCGGCACTCTGTTGCAGCCTGACAAAAACCTGGCCGGCATCGCGGTTGTATTTGACCGCATTGGAAATGAGATTGTTGAGAATCATGTCGAGTTCGCCAGCATCGGCCATGAGCGTGATTTCGGCAGGCGATTCGAGACTGATGCTTATGTTTCTGGCATTAGCAGCTGGAGTGGCGAGTTCGATGGCATTTTCGGCTGCGTTGCGCAGATTGAGCGGTGAAAGTTTGCGGTCTTTTTTGCCTGACTCAATTTTGGTCATATCCAGCAGGTCGACGATCAGCTTGCGCATCTGCTGTAATCTCAGAGAGCTGCGTTCAATAAACTGCGCGTAACTGTCGAGATTGTCGCCAAGGGTTCTGGTTTTCATCAGGTCGAGATAGCCTTCTACGGCGCCGAGCGGTGCCTTTAGCTCGTGACCGAGAACCCTGATGAATTCAAAACGAACCTGTTTCTTTTCCTGGGCGAGCTGCAGATTCTTGCGGGCAAGCAGAATTCTTTCGGCCGCCTTGCGGGTAACCGTGCGCAGCTCATTCGGCGTAAAGGGTTTGGGCAGAAAATCATAAGCGCCCTTGCGGGTTGCCTCGATAGCGACTTCGATTGAGGCATACGCGGTTATCATGATTATTATCAGGTCTTTGGCGCGCTCGCCAAGCTTTTCAATGATTTCGATGCCATTCATGTCGGGCAGTTTGTAATCGAGAAAAAGTATGTCGATCTTGCCGTTCAGAATCTTTTCGACGCCTTCTGCGCCAGTGCCGGCGGTTTCGACAGACACATTGAGAATGTCGGTTTCCCAGAATTCCAGTTTCTGGCCGTCGAGTGTTCGTTCGACGCCCATGCGCATTCCTGGCTCGTCGTCAATCACCAGCACATGTAACTTATTCATAAATCACACCTTGAGTAGTTTCTTTATTTCCTGCTGCAACTGTTCGGCGCGCACAGGTTTTTCGAGCAGTGCATCGGCCTTGATCCAGCGATGTTCTTCCCTGGTCTTGACGTTGAATGCCAGACCAGTTTCTGCAGCTACGCCGGTTACCATGATAATCGGCATATCGGGCAGGCGTTTTTTTAGATTATGGCAGAGAGTAAAGCCAGAATCGTTTTCTTCCATCATCAGATCGACAATCGCGATGTCAGGCGTCGGGTTGTCTAGCTTGCCAAGCGCAACGGCAGCGCTCTCGGCTTCCACTACATTGTATTTCAGTGCTTCAAGCATAGCTTTCTGCTGTAATCTGAAATCGTGATCATCATCGACCAGAAGGACTGTTTTGACTTGTTGCATGTTTGTTCCTTTTCTGAGGTTGTTTTAGCTGATAAACTGATTAGAATTTGCGTCTCTTGAAGCGTGACGGGGAAGTGTTACCGTGAAAGTCGTGCCGGTAGGGCCTTCTGCCAGGTCGGCGTTGCTATCGACCTTGATGTCGCCACTGTGCATCTTGACTATGCCGTAGGTAACTGCCAGGCCAAGCCCGGTGCCTTTGCCGAGCTGTTTGGTCGTAAAAAACGGCTCGAATACACGGTTCATGTTCTCTTTCGG
>MFYY01000072.1:4580-15192 GCA_001787855.1 Candidatus Riflebacteria bacterium GWC2_50_8
CTGCCGAGAACTGTTATTTCGAGCGTGCCGTCGCTTTCCATGGCGGCCAACGCGTTGCTGATGATGTTGGTGAGAACTTGTATGACCTGGTCGCCATCGACTTCGGCAATCGGGTTTTCTTCACACCTGACGATAGTTACCATGACATTGTATGGGATCTGCACCAGCTTCAGGGCATCACTTACCAGTGCGTTCATGTCGGTTGGCATCTTCAATACCTTGTTTTCGCGGGCGAAGTTGAGCAGACCGGCAACAATTTTTTTGCAGCGATCGGCCTGACTGGCGATTACCGACGCATCTTCCTTGGCGCGCGTGCCTTCCTGACAGGCATCCTGCATCAGGTGCGCATACATCAGGATAACGCCAAGCGGGTTGTTGATCTCATGAGCAATGCCGGCGGCAAGCTGACCCATGCTGGCCAGTCTTTCGGCGTGCATAAGCGCTTCCTGAATATTTGAGAGCTTTTTATTGCTGTGTTCAAGCTCGCCAATAGCTTTTTCGAGTTCGCCAATGGTGTAGGGCAGGCACATTTCGCTTTCAGCCAGATTATGGAAAATGGCGAGAGCATGCTCGCGGCAGGTTTCATAGCCGCAGGCACCGCAGTTGAGCTCGTCTTCTTTTGAAAACTTGCCCATCTCGGCCATGATCATCTTGATTACTTCCTGGTCGGGGTCTTCCTGACGCTGGTCGCGGGCTCGGTATTTGCGTGAAAGATCCAGCTTTGAGAATTTTTCGATGTCATCTTTCCAGCGTGCCATATCCATTTTATCGAGGCGCTTACGGGTATATCTGCCGATGCGGTGGCGGCGGCTGAATTGGGAGGCGGCATCATTACTCATTCCTGCGCCCATGATGCAGCCCTGGCAGGCGAGGATTTCGAGCAGGCGCGTTTTGAGAGTGCCATCTTCGAAGCTTTTGAGTGCTTCGACAAAATGCAGACGGTCGTTGATCGAAATAACGTCGTCAGAGATAAGATCTTCGGTAATGTTGGCGGCCTGAAGCAGACCGCCGCCGACCGGGAACAGACTGCCGGTTCCGCCCCATGGTGGAGCAAAATCGATTTTTTCAACCTTATCGGGTTCGATCCTGCTTTCGGCGAACATCTGCCTGAGCTCGACAAAGGTCAGCACGCAGTTAACCTCGCCTTCAAGGTTGGGATCAAAACCTTCGCATTTTTTTGCTGTGCACGGGCCGATAAACACGATTTTTATATCTGGTCCGCAGATTTCTCTGACTACGCGCGCGGTTGCCACCATCGGGCTGACAATCGGCGCCAGAGAAGAAAGAAGGTTCGGGTGATAATGCTCAACATGGTTGATGATTGCCGGACATGTCGTGGCGATGTATGACTGGCCGGTTGCGTTGTTCTGCAGAAGTTCACGGTATTTTCTGGCGACCAGGTCGGCCCCGAATGCTACTTCATTGACCCGGTCAAATCCGAGCTTCAACAGCATTCCGACAAACTGCTCCCTGTCGATTTCGTGAAACTCGGCAGAGGCACTCGGAGCGACAATGGCAGCAACCGTCTCTTCGCGAGACAGAAGAATTCTGCAGTAGGCTGTAGAATCGAGAACCTGCTTGGCTTTGCGGGAACACACGCGAACGCAGTTTCCGCAACCGATGCAGCGGTCATTTATTACTTTGGCCTGGCCGTCGACAACTCTGATTGCTTTGGCCGGGCAGGTTCTGACGCAGGTGTAGCATTTTCTGCACCTTTCAGGAATCGTGAAGATGGTTCCTTCTTTTACTGTCCCGGTCATTGAGTCAGTCCTTCGCGCCGCAGTTTATTTGACTACGTCTCTTTTTGCGTAATGAGTATGAAGAAGCTGGTGGCTTCTGTGACCGAGCGGCTCGCCGAGGTACTCTTTGTACAATTTTTGAATGTCCGGGTTCAGGTGAGAAGCTCGATATTTTTCATTCTTGTCAATACTATACAGCGACTTCATTCTTGCAGCAACCGCTTCTGGCGTAACGCCGATCGGCTGACCGCCACCATTGATGCAGCCGCCGGGGCAGGCCATGATTTCGATGAAATGCAGGTCGTTGCGGCCGGCTCTGATTTCGTCGAGCAGGTCAGAAGCGTTTTTCAGGCCGCTGACCACGGCGACGCCGACTTCGGTGCCGTTGATATTGATTTTTGCTTCCTTGCGGCCTTCGAGACCTCTGACAGTCTTTATATCAAGGTTGTCGAGCTCTTTGCCGGTGAGCAGCATGTAAGCGGAACGCAGAGCCGCTTCCATGACACCGCCGCTGGTTCCAAATATCTTGCCGGCACCAGTCTTGAGACTGAGCGGGTTGTCAGCAGGCTCGGGCTCGATTGCGTTAAGGTCGAGACCGCGCATTTTCATCAGTCTGACCAGCTCGCGGGTGGTGATAACCGCGTCGATATCAGGCACGCCGTCGGTCAGCATTTCTTCTCTGGTTACTTCAAACTTCTTGGCAATGCAGGGCATTATCGAGACGCTGAAGATCTTTTTGGGATCAATGTTGGCTTTTTCGGCGTAGTAGTTTTTGATAACCGCACCCATCATCTGCTGCGGACTTTTGCAGGATGACAGGTTTTCGAGCATATCAGGGTAGAATTCTTCGGCGAATTTTACCCAGCCCGGTGAGCAGCTGGTGATCATCGGCAGTTTGCCGTTGCCCTTAAGGCGTGAAATAAACTCCGCGCCTTCTTCCATGATGGTCAGGTCGGCAGTAAAGGAAGTGTCGAAAACTTTGTCAAAGCCGATTTGTCTCAGAGCCGCATTGAGCGGGCCACTGCACTCAGTCCCTGCTTTCAGGCCAAAGGCTTCGCCGAGCGAAACCGAGATGGCCGGTGCATGCTGCACGACCACGTATTTATCGGGGTCGGCGATTGCTTCGAGAACTTCTTTAGTCGAGCTTTTTTCGCGCAATGCGCCAGTCGGGCAGACTTTGATACACTGACCGCAGAATACACATGAGCTTTTGTTTAAGCCTTCGTTAAAGGCCGTTTCTATGCGGGTTTTGCTGCCTCTGCCGGCAAAGTCGATGGCAGAAACATTTTGAACTTCTTCACAGACCCGCACGCACTTTCCGCAGAGAATGCATTTGGCCGGGTCGCGTTCGAGTGCCGGGCTTGACACGTCGAGATGGCTGGTGCTTTTTTCGCCCTGATAGCGGCGTGTGCGCACTCCATATTCTTCGGCGAGGGTCTGGAGTTCGCAGTTGCCGTTGCGCACGCAATACAGGCAGTCATCAGGGTGATCGGCGAGCAGCAGTTCGATGATGGTTTTACGCGCTCTCACTGCTTTTGCGCTGTGCGTCTGGCATTTCATTCCCTCTGTTACCGCTGTAGCGCAGCTTGGAATCAGCCGCCCATCTATTTCGACGACACACATGCGGCAGGCGCCGGAAGGCGGCAGGCCTTCGAAGTGGCAGAGTGTCGGCACTTTGATTCCCGCGCGTCTGATTGCTGTTAAGAGTAATTCGCCTTTGTTTGCTTCGACCTGTCTTTTGTTTACTTCGATTTGTATCATGACTTTACTCCTTCACGACGGCTTTGAACTTGCACACTTCATAGCATGCGCCGCATCTGATGCATTTATCCGGAATGATGTAATGAGGGGTTTTAACCTTGCCCATGATGGCGCCGGTCGGGCACTGTTTGGCGCACAGGGTGCAGCCGACGCACTTGTCGGCATCGATGCTGAAGTTGAGCAGGTCGTGACAGGCTCCGGCCGGGCATTTTCGGTCGAAGACGTGTGCTTCATATTCATCGCGGAAGTAGCGCAGGGTTGACAGAACCGGATTGGGAGCAGTCTGCCCGAGCCCACACAGACTGGTGTCCTTGATGACTCCAGAGAGGCGTTCCATGTACATGACTGCCTTGAAGCGTTCGAGAGAAGAGCGTTTGTCAGTCTTTTTTGGCCTTTCGGTAATGCTTTCGAGAGTTTCGAGCATGCGGCGGGTACCTTCGCGGCAGGGAATGCACTTGCCACAGCTTTCGCGCTGAATAAAGCCCATGAAAAATTTGGCGAGATCGACCATGCAGGTGGTTTCGTCCATGACGACGAGGCCGCCAGAGCCCATCATTGCGCCAATGCTTTTAAGCGATTCGTAGTCAATCTCGACATCGAGATGCTGTTCGGGCACGCAACCGCCTGAGGGGCCACCAATCTGCACGGCTTTGTATTTGCGCCCGCGCGGAATGCCGCCGCCAATATCGAAAACAAGCTTTCTGAGAGGGGTTCCCATGGCGACTTCGGCGAGACCGGTATTGACGATCTGTCCTGACAGCGCGAACACCTTGGTGCCCGGGCTGTTGGCAGTGCCAATCTCTCTGAACCATTCAGCGCCATTCCTGAAGATATCAGGCAGGTTGGCGAGGGTTTCGACGTTATTGATGACAGTTGGGCAGCCAAATAAGCCTGAAATGGCAGGGAAGGGCGGTCTCGGTCTTGGCATGCCGCGCTTGCCTTCGATGCTGTTGATCAGTGCGGTTTCTTCGCCGCAGACAAAGGCGCCGGCACCCTGCTTGATGACCATATCGAGCTTGAAGCCGCTGTCGAGAATGTTGCTGCCGATAAGCCCCCACTTTTTTGCCTCAGCAATCGCCCATTCGAGGCGCTTGATGGCGAGCGGGTATTCGGCCCTGATGTAAATATAGGCTTTGGTGGCGCCGATAGAATAGGCGCCGAGCATCATGCCTTCGAGCAGTCGGTGCGGGTCGCCTTCGATTACTGCTCTATCCATAAATGCGCCGGGGTCGCCCTCGTCGGCGTTACAGATAAGATACTTTTTATCTCCGGGTGCTTCGAGAGCGAAGCGCCATTTTTTTCCGGTCGGGAAGCCACCGCCGCCACGGCCTCTAAGACCGCTGGTTTCGACCATGCCGCATGCTTCAGCCGGGGTTCTGCTTTTTAAGGTTTTGGCAAGGCCAAGGTAGCCGCCGCGCGCGATATATTCTTCGATATGTACCGGGTTGATTTCGCCACAATTGGCGAGCACGCGCCTGGTTTGCACTTTGAAAAATGACGAATTAAAAAATTCCGGCACGTCTTTCCAGCTGCTGCTGTCTTTGCTTGAAAACTGGCCGAGCACATGTTCTTCAGGAATATTGCCGGTAAAGACCATGTTTAGAATGTTGTCGACCTTATCGCCGGTGACGTCGCCAAAACTGATGCGGGCTTTGCCGGGAATCTGAACATCCAGCAGCGGTTCTTTGATGCAAATACCGATGCAGCCGACTTCGAGAACTTCGGCGTCTTTGTTGTTTTTCGCCAGCCAGCTTTTAACTGCTTCAAGGGTTTTGCCGGCACCGGCTCCGAGGCCGCAGGTGCCTGCGCCGACGAAAATGACAGGTTTCTCAACTTTGTTGCGTTTGATCAGGTTGAGAGCAGTGGCTCTATGAGAGCTGCACTCGCTGCTGTCGTGGCATATCGGACCGTTGATGCGACATTCGATGAGGTCCGGGCAGGGCTTTTCGTTTGAATGATGGCATTTTGAGCAACAGGGATCTTTCATCTGTATCATTGCCTGGCCTCCACAATCTGATTGCGGTAGTGTCTGAGAATTTCGGGCACATCGTCAGGGCTGACTTTGGCATGAAAGTTGCCATTTACCGCGATAACGGGAGCAAGTCCGCAGGCGCCGATGCAGGCGACAACTTCAATGCTGAACAGGCCGTCGCGCGTGGTTCCGCCAGCGCTGATGCCGAGTTCGCGTTCAATGCGGCTGAGCAATGCTGCGCTGCCCTTGACGTGGCATGCGGTGCCTCGGCAGACCTGAACAACCCATTTGCCGTGCGGGGTGAAGCGAAACTGGTTGTAAAAAGTAGCGACGCCGTAGATTTTGCTGGCTGGCAGATCAAGAGCCTTGCCAATTTCGATGACTGATTCGCGCGAGATAAAGCCTTCTCTTTCCTGAACGGCCTGAAGGATCGGAATTAGAGAGTCGCGCCCGGGATTGGAGTGTTGTTTGATGATTTCTTCTACCACGCTCATAGTGAGTTTCCTTTGCTATGTATTTTTCCGGGAAAAGTAGATCGCTTTTTCCAGTGCCTTTGTCATGTCAAGAGTTTCAATGAAAACTCTGCTTCTGGTTGTAATGTGTCTGGGAGCGAAATTCAGAATTGCCTTGATACCGGCGTCGATGAGATTTTGTGCGGTCTCTTCGGCTGCTTCAGCCGGAACTGCCAGGATAGCTGTCGAAATTTTTTGTTCTTTTACGATCTCGGTGAGCTGATTCATGCTGTAGCAGCGTTTGCCGCAGATTACCCGCCCGCATTTGTCGGGAGCGTTGTCGAAAAGCGCGACAATGTCGTAATTCTCGCGGGAACCTGAAAAATAGCCAAGCAGCGCGCGACCAAGGTTGCCGACTCCGATCAGGGCGATGTTCTGCTTTTCGCTGCAGTCGAGTAGTTTTGCTATTTCGTCGATCAGCATGCTGACTTCATAGCCTTTGCTCGAGCAGCCGTTGCTGCCGACCTGCATTAGATCTCGCCTGACCTGTGCGGCGGTGCCTGAAACGAGCTGGGCGAGTTCGTGTGAGTAAACTCTGTCTTTGCCATTTTTCTGTAAATCTTTGAGATAGCGGCGGTAGATGCTGAGTCGCTCAATGGTCTTTTCTGAAATTTTCTGTTTCAATTTGTTCATGCAAATGTTCACTACTTTAAGTTGTTATAAAATTCACGCTGTGTAATATTTCACAATTAAAGTATAGTTGCCATACAATCTTCTGTCAATCGGTTTCGTGATTTTTTTCGCAATCACGATACTGCCAATCTCGAAGTCGTATCTGCCGATACTCGGTTCTAATGACTGAAGTCATAATCAGTTCAAAAAAATGGGGCCACCCCTGAGGTGACCCCATTTGTTCGGTAATGTTTTGTTTAACCTGTTACGGTAAGATTATTCAAGACTTCTGTCACACCGGGGGCTGACCAGGCAGAGGCTTCTGCTTCTTCGAACTCAGCTAATGAGCCGACGCTGCCGCTGAGAACGACCTTGTTTCCAGAACTTTCTACCTGAATCTTCTGGGATGCCAGTAATAATCTGGCGTTTCGGCGCAGGGCACTTTCGATTCGGTTTTTCACATCGCTCTCTTTAACAGCCGGTGTTGCGGGTTTAATCGAAATCCAGTTGGTGACACCGGTAACACCGTTGAGGTGACGAACTGAATCTTCTGCAGCCTCTTTTTGATATTTCCAGTCTACATCGCCGTTGAGAGTGATATGGCCGTCCTGTACAACAGTTCTGATGCGATGTTGTGGTATGCCAGAATTCCAGAGAAGAACCTTGGCTACTGTATCCGCGATCTCTTCGTCTTTTAGAATCACCGGATTAACCAGCTTGACTTTCACTTCTTCTGTCAAGCCTCTGACGCCAAAAACCCGCTTGACCGCGCGCTCGGCTGCCCACTTCTTGGCGAAGCTGTCTACCTGGCCGCTCAGCGTCACTATCCCGTCCTTAACTGCAACTCCGATCTCTGCCGCCTGAATGGTCGGCTCCCACTTGAGTTCTTCCATGATGTCTGCCTGCAATTGCGTATCATTTTTCACCGATATTTTCTCCTTATTTAATTCGGGTTCTCGCTCCCGTTTTACAACCTGAAATTTATTTCCAATTCACCGTCGTAAGCCGCGCGCCCCTCTTTTTCAAGGCAAAATGCGTCATTGCGGTAATGGTATTGATGAATTCTGTACCCTGGACTTCGCGGCCATCGACAAACAAGGTAAAGAGTAAGGCGCGCTGAGGGTTCTGTTTGACCTCAAACGATAATGACAACTGCGTTTTTGCCTCTATCAGCCGATCTGCCGTTTCGACGGAGAATGAAAAGGCATTGTTTCCTGTTTTTTTCCAGGGAATTTTTTCGCCTGGAAACAAGCCTGCAATGAAATCGCTGACCGAGATATTCAAAGGAGCTTCTTTAGCCTCCCAGCCAATGAATGTCGTCGAAAATAAAGGCAGCGACAGAAAGGCTCTGGTTGGTTCAGAAGACGTTTCGTCGAGAAAATAGGGCATGTCAGAATTCCCGGCTGTCGTGACAATGACTGCTGGAATAGGCGTATCTGACGGGAGCGGAAAGTCAGGCTGAGCAAGCTCGTCTATTCCTTGCAGAACTGGTGGTTGGGTACCTTTTTGAAAGACGAAAAGACATGAGCCACTGAGATAAGCTGGAACAATTTCTTTTGAAAAGAAGCCCTTGACGATCTGGTCGTGCTTAACGGCAAATGACAGGCCTATTCCCTCAGCGATATCATATACGAATGCGGCAGGATGTGATGTTCCGATTGATCTGATCGCGATTCGGGCATTCGGATAGGTGTTCAAAAACTCATGCAGGCTTTCTAAGAGCGGAGTTTTATTGCCTACTGAGCTGGAGAAATTTTTGGTCGAAATCTGGGCAACCTTGCCGTTGGACAAATAGACAAGCTTATCGCCTACATACATTGAGATAAATCCGTTCTGTTCGTCTTCGAAGATCGTATCGCCAATACTTTCAAGAGCCTCCTCTGAGGCTCCGATGGCGATCCTGGCAATGCTCACACCCGGAATGACTACAGACTGATCTTCTTTTATGGGATCTTCCGGAAAAATGGGAGCGTAGCCGGCCGGGAAAACAAAGACAGTTTCGAGAGCCAGTTCTTCGGCAGAACCTTTGCCAAAATTATTCCCCATGCTGATATTAAACGACATTCCGATGCCGTTTGTGCTGTCGAAGTAGTAGATCGAGGGGTCTGGAAAATCTGATAATTGCACAAAAAGCCGCTTTGAGTCAGGAAATTCGGTTAAAAAGTTGGCGACGGTACAGTCTACTAATGGTTTACCCTGAAATAGCACCTTGGGATTGGATGTTTCAATCTGGGTCAGGCTTCTTTTTTCAAAGGAAAGTGTCGTAACGCTTGAATCGATCAAAGAAAGGTTTTGATACTTCCAGACGATCCGGTTTTTTTTGATCAGGATTTTGGCTGGTGAACCCATAACTTTTCGGGCTTCTCTTTCAGAGATGCCGAGTTTTAAAGTTCCCAACGATTGCCCCGAAATAAATGACCGCTGTTCAGAAAAGCATACAGTTGAATTCAAAAGTGCGAAAAGCAACAGGCCGAATACCCATGATCTCATATTTGATCCTCCAGTTTTTTGAGGAGGTCGCTCATTTATTTGTTTGTAACTCTCTAGATGAGCGGTTCCACCAATACATTCTAGTTGCTATGGAAGGCCGGCGAAATCCCGAGTTCTAACCAGAAAGATAGTCACGAACCACAGCAGCAAAAAGATGCTGTTGCCCAGGAGAGCGCCGCCTCAAATGCAGAAAGTAGAGCATGGCAAAGGGAAACGATCTTGACTCTCTGCATTGAACGTGGTATTTTCTGCAACTGCCAGTTACCGGCAAAATCGACCTATAGCTCAGGCATCCCAGGATGATACGCTCTCAATCCAGTTACAACGACATTTTTGCGTCAGGGCTGCTGCCTTATGACGAGGCGCTGGCACGGGTTCTATCGGGATTGCCTTGCGTTGACGGTTGTGAGCGCCTGCCAATCGAAAAAGCACGTGGCAGGGCTCTGCATAAATCAGTAATTTCAACACTCAATGTCCCGTCTTATACTAATTCCGGGGTTGATGGTTATGCGCTGCACTCTCGCGATGTTCCTGAACAGGGCTTTAAAAAACTGATTGTAAAGAATGCCGCCTTTGCCGGCCAGCCTTTTTGTGGCGTTATTGAAAGCGGCGAATGTCTGCGTATCATGACTGGCGCTCCCATCCCTGGGCATCTTGATACTGTGATCATGCAGGAGCATGTTGAACCTGAAAACGGTTATATAACTATTGATAACCGGTGCAGGGCTGGCAAAAACGTTCGCAAGGCTGGCGAAGACATCAGGATTGGCGATATCGTTCTCGCGGCGGGTCGTCTGCTGATGCCGCCAGATATCGGGCTGCTGGCAGCTCTAGGCATTGCCGAAATCGAAGTTAATCGAAAACTTACCATAGCAGTTGCGTCTACTGGCAACGAAGTCTACGCACCCGGGCAGACTCCCGGCCCCGGCGGGTTGTACGACAGCAATCGTTACAGCCTTATGGCGGCTCTCGCACGGCCAGACGTCGAGATTGTCGACCTTGGCATTCTTCCCGACGATGTTGATGCGCTGCTGAAAAGCTTTAATGATGCCGGGCGTCATGCCGACGTAATAATTTCTTCCGGTGGCGTTTCGGTCGGCGAGGCCGATTACACCAAAATGGCACTGCAAGATTCTGGAAAAGTAGATTTCTGGCGGGTAGCCATCAAGCCCGGGCGCCCGTTCGCTTTTGGTCGCATCGGCAATGCCGCCTTTTTTGGCTTGCCGGGCAACCCGGTTGCCGTCATGGTTACCTTTTATTTCTTTGTTTTGCCGGCACTTGAAAAAATGCTGCAGGTTACTGACAAACCGATTGTGCCTACTTTTAAGGCCCGGGTAACCGAAGATCTGCGAAAACTGCCAGGGCGAACCGAAGTTCAACGTGCAATAATCAGTCGTGATGAACATGGGGAGTGGCAGGTCAAAACTACGGGCAAACAGGGTTCAGGAATTTTGAGCTCGATGAGCCGCGCCAATGCCTTTATTGTTCTTGATCACGAAGGCGGCAGTATCAGCGCCGGCGAGCTG
>MFYY01000072.1:15254-17447 GCA_001787855.1 Candidatus Riflebacteria bacterium GWC2_50_8
GAATGCTCACCTCAGTTTGAGCAATATTACGATTACGATTACGATTACGATTACGATTACGAGCACGAGCACGAGCACGAGCACGGGCGTGGGCACGATCAAGAAGATAGAGTGGGAGAGAGGGTGTTCGGCTGGAGGCAGGTGCTGTTGCCGATTACTTCTGAGAGTTCGGCGGGGGTGTTGATGTTGATCAGTACGTTTTTCCAGGTCGGGTTGTCGTCGGCGATCGCGAGTTCGCGCACGCGCAGGCCGCTGTGAAATGAGCGCATGCGCCGTTCGTTTCGGGCAAGGGCCGCTTCGACCGCTGCCAGGCACTCGCGGGAATATACCGCGAAAAGAGGGTGAACCCCGTCTGATGTTCTCGGAATAACAACGTCAGCGTCTTTCGAATTGCGCATCAGGTCTAGAATGGCATCGCGTCTGACAAAAGGCATATCGCAGGCCATCACAAACACTTTTTCAGTGCCGGCGTTACGCAGGCCTATGGCGAGCCCGCCGAGCGGGCCAGCGCGCATCGGGTCTTCAATAAAGCGGGCGAACGCAAGATCAGTTGCTGCGAACGGCTCGGGAAAGCCTACTATGGCGACTTTTTCGGCGACGCTGGCGACTTCGCGCACAATGTGCTTCCAGAGCGGGATGCCGTTCCAGTCGAGCAGGGCTTTGGGTTGCCCGAGGCGGCTGCTGGCGCCGCCGGCGAGAATTACGGCTTCAAATGGTTCGATCGTTGCTTTCATGGCAATATTACCCGCTCGGAGCGCGTGTAGACATTGAATCTCTCGCCGCGCGCGAAACCGATAAGGGTTATGCCAAGGTCGCCGGCCAGCTGAACTGCTCCAGAAGTCGGCGCTGACGGAGAAATGAGAAAAGCGAAACGGCCCCGCGCAGTTTTGGTTACTATTTCAGAAGATAGTCGGCCGGTAGTCAGCAGCATTCCGGAACTTTCGGTTTCCTGAGTCAGCCGATCTGATCTGATCAGCCAGCCCAGCACCTTGTCGACCGCGTTGTGGCGGCCGATATCGTCGGCGCTATGCAGTATTTCGTCAGCTACAGCAACTGCCGCCGAATGTACCCCGCCGGTGTCGTGAAACAGCGGCGATTTGCGCTGTAATTTTCGCATCAATTCAATCACTGTCTGCGGACTGATAGTTGTTTCAGCAGTTGTCGGCTTGAAAAATCGTGAATTTAACGCAGAAATAAAGGTGAGTCCGCGTCCGCAGCCGGTGGTGACCGATCTGATCTTGTCGTTGAATACCGGTTGAATATGTTCGGCAAGCCGAACCTCAACTGACATCGCGGCCGGATTAAACTGTAAAAGTACAACATCTTCGTTCTTGTCGATGACGCATTCGCTGAACAGGTAGCCTGTTACCAGTTCTTCGATCTGGTCGGGAAGTGCCATCAGGCGAATGGTTTCGTTGCCATTGACAAACAGGCTGATTGAGCGCTCGGCGACCACCTTCTCTTCGCGGTCGTCAAAGCTTCCCTGCTCGAAGCGTTTAACAGTCAGATTTTGAGTAAAGCTGGTATCAGTTATAGTCATTTTTTAACATCATACTACTTCTAGAGCTGTGAAAATATAGTTTGCGAAAAAAGTA
This sequence comes from Candidatus Riflebacteria bacterium GWC2_50_8, assembly GCA_001787855.1. Taxonomy (GTDB): domain Bacteria; phylum Muiribacteriota; class Ozemobacteria; order Ozemobacterales; family Ozemobacteraceae; genus Rifleibacterium. The sequence goes on from MFYY01000072.1 coordinate 16,850, forward strand.
ACAAGATGATACACTCGTGCCCGTTCAAGTTCAAATGTTTTTGAATTTATAATAATTAATTTGCAGGAGTCAATGACATGAGTTCAGAGAAGACCTCGAATCGATGGCTTATCGCCATTATGGGCACGCTGCTTCAGATGTGCCTTGGTACTGTTTACGCGTGGAGCTATTTTCAGAAGCCACTGGTAGAAACCTACGGCTGGAGCAACGCCGGAGTAGCTGGTGCTTTCAGTACCGCGATCTGTTTTCTGGGCCTGGCTGCCGCCTGGGGTGGTATCAATCTGGCAAAATATGGCCCGACCAAGCTGGCCATGGGTGGTGGTGCACTGTTCGGTATTGGTTATCTTCTCGGAGCCTATGCTCTTAACGTTCAATCGCTGGTTCTTCTTTACATCGGCTATGGCGTAATCGGCGGTTCTGGTCTCGGTCTCGGCTATGTTACTCCGGTTGCTACCTGCGCCAAGTGGTTCCCTGATAAAAAGGGTTTCATCACTGGTATGGTCGTTATGGGCTTTGGTCTCGGCGCGTTGCTGATGTCGAAGGTTTTTGCGCCAATGCTTATGAACTACACCCAGGGCAATGTTATGATGGTGTTCGC
>MFYY01000073.1:0-894 GCA_001787855.1 Candidatus Riflebacteria bacterium GWC2_50_8
AAAATATCTAAACGAAGTGTTTGCCGAGGTCAGTTTTCCTGATTATTCATACAATGGTCTGCAGTTTGAGGGCAGTGCCAGGGTTACTAAAATAGCGGCCGGCGTAGATGCCACTAACGAGTTTTTTGCCGAATCAATAAAGCAGGGTGCAGATTTTGCTATTGTTCATCATGGCCTGTTCTGGAAAGGTGCAGAGTGGAATCGTCTTGACCGCATTAACCAGAAGATTGTCAAAACTCTGATGTCTGGCAATCTGAATCTTTTTGCGATGCATCTACCGCTTGATGCTCATCCGAAATTTGGCAACAACGCGATAATGGCTGGCTTGCTTAAAGCAAAAATAGTTGCACCTTTTGGTGGCAGCAGAAGCAATGCTGTTGGTGTGCTGGCACGTCTGGCATCACCAGTAACCTTGAAAGAACTTTACCATCGCATAGAAAAGGCGATTGGTCCGGTAGTAACCAGTCTTGAATTTGGCAAAAAAAAGATTCAGACTCTGGGTATTCTCTCCGGAGGCGGCTGGGGCTCGGTTACTGACCCGCTGGTTTATGACGGCGAAGTCGATGCGATTCTGACTGGAGAAGTAATTCATCAGGCCGTTGCGTCCTGTCGTGATCGGCAGGTAAACATGATTTCGGCCGGCCACTATGCTACCGAAGTTTTTGGGGTGCGTGAACTCGGTAAACATCTCGCAAAAAAATTCGCGCTGGAGTTCACCTTTGTCGATCTGCCAACTGGTCTGTAATTACAGAGCAGCGCGAATTTTTTTCTCCAGCTGATCTGGTGATATAAAGCCGACTACGCGCAGATTCTGGATCTCTTCGCCGTCAGGGCCGATGAACAGAAGAGTTGGCAGGCCTATTATGCCGTATTGCTTTAGTATAGCGTTAACTT
>MFYY01000073.1:908-37655 GCA_001787855.1 Candidatus Riflebacteria bacterium GWC2_50_8
GACCGACGAATGTGGAAACACATTGAGTTCGAGATCTTTGCAGACCGAGCACCAGTCCGCTCTGAAATCAACAAAAACAGTTTTGCCGGTTTGTGCTGCCTCGGCAAGAGCCTGTTTTAGATCGTGAAGCCAGAAAATTTCGGCCATATCACTTTGTTTCTCAGCAGCTGATTTTGGCAGGCACAGGCAACCCCATTGTGACGCCGCGCTTATGGCGAAAGCACAGGCTACCGCTACGGCGACTACCCCAAAGCTTTTTAACACGCGTGGCTGCATTTCGGCGGTATCTGGAACATTGGTAAACAGGCCGAGGAATGCGGCAAATGCGGCAAGTAACGCGGCAATGCCAAGTTCAGCCCATGCCACGCCAACCAGTGGCTTTGCAAAGTAAATCGCGGCGGCGAGCAGTAGAAATCCGTAAAATTCTTTAACCCGGTTCATCCATTCACCGGCTCTTGGCAATGCATTCATCGATCCCGAAAATGCTCCAATCAGAAGCAACGGAACGCTCATTCCCCAGGCAAAAAGAAGCAGCATAAAAAAGCCGAGGATCTGACTACCGGTAGATGCAATAAAAGCGAGGATTCCAGCCAGTGGTGCCGCAACGCAAGGTGAAGCCATGAGTCCTGACACCATGCCCATGAAGAAAATGCCGACCGGGCCAGTTTTCTTGATGTTGCCCAGTCTGGTGCGCAGCCCGGCTGGCGCCTGAATAAGGATCAGGTCGAACATTGAAAGAGCGAGCAGAAAAAAGATGATTGAGATCAGTCCCTGAAAGAGGCCCCCCTGAATGAAGCCACGTATTTGCGCGCCAAAAGTGGCGGCCGCCAGGCCGAGCAGGGCATAAGTAAGCGAAAGACCGGCTACATAAGTGGTTGACAGTGCAAGGCCCTTCGAGAAGCTGACGTTTTCGTTGCGGCTTCCAATGATGGAAAGTGTGATCGGAATCATTGGGTAAACGCAAGGTGTGAGGCTGACCAGCAATCCGCCAAGAAAAGCCAGCAGCAGAACCCAGTATATGCCTTTGCTGGCAAGGGCTGCCGAAAAATCAACGGTTTCCTGTGACATTTCGACATTTATTGGAGCGGTATCGGTTGTTTTATTTCGGGATTCTGCCGTTGCTGCCTGTATTGATGCAGAGGTAGCAACAGAAGATGCCTGCGACTCGCCGGGAGTTGCAAGCGGCTGCAGTGGCGGATCAAAGGTCAGGGTGAATTTTTTAGTCGCCGGCATGAAGCAGGTCAGGGTGGTGCAGCCCTGATAGCCGAGAGAGAGCTCAAAAGAGCTTAGCGGTGCGCTGGCAAGCATCTGAATGCTGATCTGATGATTCCCAGCCGGGTAGATCTCGACCATATCTTCGCCAAAAGGATCTTTTTTTTCGGTAACCGGCGGCCATTCTATTTTGAGAGCACCACTCGAAGTCTTAAGACTGAGCTGATTGCGATAAAGCATGTGTTGAGGCGCTACGCGCATCTCGACTATAATGGTTCCCTGCTGATGATCGCTTATCCTGGCCGAAAAATTGAAGTTTGGATCAAAGCTCGCCAATGCGCTAATACTTAACAGCAGCAACGAAGAGAGCAGGAAGATTGCTTTAAAACGGTTCATTGAGTGCCTCCTGGTCAGCCCCACTTCATTTTCTTGCGTAGGACTTCGAAAAAATTTCTTGATTTAAAAACAACTACGCGACCCAGTTCCTGAGCCCGGGTTATTTCGACCTCATCGCCATCCTGGAGTTGAAAACTCTCCTGCCCGTCGAGAACCAGGTCTACTTTTGAATGTCTGCAGTCCAGAAGGGCGTTGAGCGTTTCCTGGTCTGAGGTGATTACTGGTCTGGCACTGAGAGTGTGGCAGTTGAGGGGACACAGGATTATGACATTGACCCATGGTGGCACAATGGGGCCGCCGGCTGAAAGGGAGTATGCGGTAGATCCGGTGGGAGTCGAGAAAATGAGGCCATCGCCATGATAGGTGTTCACCAGACAGCCTGAAATAGAGACTTTGATGTTAATGACTCTCAACATTGGCTCTTTTTGAATGACGACATCGTTAAGTGCGATGCCGCAAAAGACCTTATGATTGTCACGTTTGACTCTGGCCTGCAGCATCATGCGGTTTTCAATCTTAAAATGTCCGTCACGAATCTTTTCGAGCGTGTTGATGGCATTTTTGGGTTCTTCGAGAGTCAGAAATCCGAGATGTCCAAGATTGATGCCGGCAATTGGCAGGCCGTCAGCGGCAAAGGCACGTGCCGTCTGAAGAATGGAGCCATCGCCGCCCAAAACAACTATCAATTCTACTTCGGCGGCCATGTCTTTCGGGTCGAGGCCCAGTTCTGGTCTGCCAATCTGTTTTGCCATCCGCCTGGTGAGACGGGCGCTGATACCATTGTCTTCGGACCATTTCAAAAGAGTTATCAGAAGCGGCGGCAGTGACTCGCGGGTCGGATGGCAGATAAAAGCCAGTTTTCTGATGGGCTTTTTCATTTATCAGTTGGGCGGGAATATCTGGTAGTAATTTCTTCCAGACCTGATTGATGCGGCAACGCTTCTTGCGGCCAGACCATAAACGGTTCCGCGATGTTTTTCGGTAACATCATCGAGAATCTGGAGCGCTGCGTCTTTCTGCCCCTTCTTGAAGTAGAGATTGGCAAGAAGTAGTCTGGCATCGAGATTGCCCGGTTCGTATTTCAGGCAATTGCGCAGAGAACTGACAGCCGGGTCGGTTTCGCCGAGTCTGAACAGGGTGTCTGCCAGCTGAAAATGCGCCTCAGCCCATCTCGGATAAAGAATTACCACCTGCTCAAAAGATTTTAGAGCATCAAGGTAGTTGCGGCTGAGTTTTGAACGCATGCCGTTGTTGAATTCGCTGAACACGTTGGTGACTTCGGCGCCGGCCGAAGAGCTCAAACCATGTTTGCTGCACTCGACATCGTCTGATTTCCAGGTGTATTCCCCCGCATTCGGGCAAACTGGCGCGGCAGTGAGAAATTTTTCGGCAACGAGTGCAGTCAGTGAAAATTCGGATTTGCGGGTCAGGTTGGCAGCAATGAAACTCGTTTGCGCACGCTTTATTGCAGACATGCTGTGATAACATTCCTGCTTGTCCTTGATTTCGATAAAGTAGCTGGCTTCAAGAACTTTCTTCTCGGTTGGGGCAGGTTTTACCATGACTGGCGCTTCTGGAGCGTCTTTGGCCGCTGGGCGCGACTGTCTGGTCAGCAAAGGTAACGCGCGGCGCTCTGGCTGTAGAGTGCGTTCAACAGAATTGAGAGAGGTTCTGGCGTAGCGGTCTTCCGGGTCGAGTTGTAAAACCGTAATGAAAATAGAGCGTGCCTCGGCTAGTCTTCCCTGACGTGCCAGCAGGGCTGCTTTGAGGTTCATCAGTCTGGTGTTGCGAGGATTGAGCTGCAGTCCGGTTCGAATGGCTTTTTCAGCTGCCTCTATATTGTTTTTGCGTGCTTCGGAAAGCGCCATGAGATAGTAGGTGTCAGATCTGGGGGCTCGTTTGTGCCCTTCGAGCAGGTCTCTTACCGTGACTTCAGAGTCTGGTGGCTGAAAATCCTGGGCATTAGAAGCTGAACAAAGCGTCATCATAAACAGAACTGCTGTAATGATCTGATAAACAGCCGTTGAAAAGCTTACGCTGCCTGGATGTTGGTTCCTGTTGATAAGGCTTTTCATCAACTTGTCCTTGCCAGTCGGCGGCGCATCAATTCTGCCCAGCTGATCATGTCTGGTTCGGCATTTGATGCGGCAACAAAGGTGAATTCCTTGAGAGCCCGTGGTGCCAGTCCTTTAGCAAAATAGATTTTGCCGAGCAGGAAATGTACCCGGGGATCTTCTGGAACGAGTTTCTGTGCGATTACTGCATGGCGTAGCGCTTCGTTGAGAAAGCCAAGATTGAGGTTGGCCTGAACGAGAAACAAATGCGTATCAGCGTTTTCAGGCTGCAATTTAAGGATTTCACGATAACATCGCATGGCCATCTTAAGCTTGCCGCGTTTGCGAAGCAGTTCAGCGTAGGCCATCAGACCGGGCACATATTCAGGGTTGATTGCGAGCAGGCGCTGATAAGCCATCATGGCGTCGTCAGTCCGTTCCATGGTTTCGAAGGCGCGCCCCATATCAAGATAAGAATCGAGATCGCCAGGGGACTTTTCGAGAGCTTCACGTCGTGTATCGATGACGCGCTGGCAGCTGGTTTCGATCTTTTTCTGAACGGCCTTAAGATTGCTGGCTATCTGCGGATCTGTATAATCAAAGCTGGCAGCCTTTTTGAATGCTTTCAAGGCTTCTTCGTAAGCTTTCTGGTTAGACAGCAGTATGCCGATGTTGTTCCAGATGCCGGCCTGATCTGGAGCGCTTGTTGATGCTCTGATAAATGCTGAGACGGCCTTATCAGGGTGTTTGTCGACCTGATAGAGTTTGCCGAGTTCCAGCCAGGCTTCGTAACTGGCGGCCGGGTTCTCGGTGAGCTTCTCAAGCAAAGCAATTGCTTCTATGCTGCGATTCTGCTTGATCATGGCTATTGCCTTTAAAAAGGCACCTTCGCAGTGATCAGGTTCAAGACGCAGAACTTCATTCATAAGAACCTCGATCTCGGCATAGTCTTCAAGTCGGCGCAAAACGCGACCCAGCGAGATCATGGTTTCGACACGCGGATGAAACTGGCGTGCCAGGGCTTCTTGAAAGAGTTCTGCTGAACGTTCAAACATTTCTTTTGCCGCCAGTACTTCGCCCAGTCGTTCCAGCACAAATGGGTCGTCAGGTTTGAGGCTGAGCGCCTGAGAATAAGCAGCTATTGCCAGTTCATGCTGACGGTTTTGCTGGTAGAGCTGGCCAAGCTTGCTGTGTCCGTATGAATCGGTCGGATGCAGGATGGTGGCGCGTTTAATCTCCATAAGGGCCAGCGAGGTCTCACCGAGTTCGCGATAGATCATGCCAAGCTGGTAATGAGCGTATGGGTCATCCGGCGAGAGTTGAATACATTTCTGCAGCAGATCGCGTGCCTCGCCGATGTTGTCAGCGCCTCTTTCCAGGGTGCCGAGCTGATAGTAAGCCTTTGACATGAAGCGATTAAGTTCAAGCGCCTTCAAAAAAGCTTTTTTGGCCGCATCGACATTACCGTGCCGGCGCAGGAGAATGCCGTGATAGAGATAAACTTCGGCGATTTCCGGCTCAAATTTGATGCATTGTTCGAGGTTCTCAAGCGCCAGATTGATTTCGCCGCGTTCTTCGTGCAGCTGCGCCAGCTTCATTAACAGAGCATAATTTTCAGGGGAACGTTTGATTTTGTCTCTGGTTGCAATGATCTCTTTTTCGATGCCATCGGCAAGAAACTCAGCGAGAGTCTCATATTTGGGTTTGCTTTGAGATTCTGAAACTTGTTCGGTGGCGGTCTCAGCAGATTCAATCGCTGACCCCTTTTCTGAAGCAGTTTGCAGGCTTACTTCGTCAGGTTGAGCAGCATGCGTACTTTTTTCAAGTTCCCTTTCGAGTTCTTCAAAAGATTCGCCAGTATGTGGCAGAGACTTTGAATAACTCTCTGGAAATACTTCGGCCGACTTTGCCGCTGCTGTCGGCGTTTCGATCTCGCTATCCTCAATTACCCAGAAGGTGATTTCGACGAGGCCCCACAGCGCGATAATGCCGCTGACAAGGCCTGTTGCGAGCAGAATGAACGGGTGGCCGCTTAAAATCTGGCTGATGTAGAGCAGCGCAAAGATGAATCCACCGAGAACTACCTTAAGAAAAGCGTCCTTGGGGTAATGAGTCGTAAACGGATTTTTTACTGGCTTTTCATACATTTCGGCAACAGGATCGCCGGTCTTCTGCTGAAAAAGCTTGGGATCGTTCTTTTCATTAAGAATACGTCCGCATTGATTGCACACTGCTGCAGAAATCGGGTTTCTGCCAGTGCACTGGGGGCATACCACCTGGAGGGTTCGGTTGCATGCAACACAACTCAGCGAATCTTCATTGTTTACGGCACCACAACTTTGACAATTAACCATTATCAGTGTCTGCTCTCCTCAAAGTGATGATCGATTATGCTCCAGGTGCTGCTGATATTGTATTCTATCGGGTCTTTGTCCTCTTCAAGGAATCTGCCATTGTGCGGGACAACCTGACCAATGTGGCGCAGAGGCTGGTATGCCTGAAAAGATTCGATACAGCAGTGGTCCCAGCTGATTACCAGCAGGCCATCGTCATAACCCTCGAGCAGGGGGGAATTATCGAGATTGGTAAGAAAGTGTTCTTTCAGTCCCGGGTCTACAGCATTTACGGCGTCCCAGAATTCGTTGGTGCTCCTGGCTCCCTCCGCTATTGCCCACATGACAGAAGAGATTGAAGCTGATGGGATATGCCCGGAGGATGCATGACCGTTTTCTGACATTATGAGTCTGATAACGCTCACTGGTAATGCTCCGGGGTTTCTGAGTCATTTTTCTCTGAATCAATTGACCCATTTTCGTTCTCCTGCTCAGATTCATGCGCTTCCCGCCAGAAAAGTGCCAGCGGTTCCCCCATGATTGCACCGAGCAGGGCCATTATAAAAACAACTAGGTAGGCTGTCTCAAAATCGATGAAGTAAAACACCAGTGGTCCAACCAGCAGGCCGGTGAACATTCCGGCCATGCAACCGATAATGGTTGATTCATACACCGAAATGAACGCGCCAAGAGCTGAACCAAGAAAAAGGCCCATAAGTGAGTATTGAGGTGCAACATTGCCGGCCAGAACTGCACCGATCGAGCCAAAGGCTACGACCAGCGTACAGACCATGGCGTAAACCATAAGTCGGGTTGTCTGTCTTGGCGAGGCAAGCATGCTCATATAATCAGGGTTTCAAGATGGTCTTTTCGTAATAATAGTTGTTTTTGGGATTCTCGGCAACAAAGGTGGTCATTTCGGCCAGGTAAGTGTAGCCCTCTATTGTGGCTGCTTCGCTGCAGAGTTGTCTTATTTCTGCCAGATTGCCCTGGATTTCGTTGTAGCTGTTACGAGTTTTCAGGTTGCGTGAAACCCTGATTACAGCACGCAGCTTGTTATGCAGGCTTCCTTCCGGCAGGTCGAGCAGGTCGAGTTGAGAAATAGTGTAGCCTTTGCTTTCGAGTGCAGTTCTGATGCTGGCAGCCAGCGCCTGCTTAAGTTCGTCGCTGAGCGGTTCGGCCTTGGTGGCATCTGGTGACATGTGTTCCCAGTATGAGAGAACTTCGTCGCGAATATTTTCCGAGCGGTCTTCCAGATTGGCAGACAGTGATCTGGTGCGGCCAAGTTCGTATAACTGTTCTTTGACCTGGGTTGCTTCGTCGTTGTTGTCTGGGGCTATTTCTGGCGATTTCACCGGTGTCATGCCGCTTACATTAACGGCTTCATCGATTATTTCCTGTGAATAACCAAGATATTTCAGGTCTCCTTCGGTTGCAAAAGCGCCGCAGGTAATCGCCAGAGTGGTTGCCAGAAAGACTGTTTTAACGTATCTCATCAGTGTCCTCCATGAATATAAAATCGTGAGAATTATAACACAGAATCAGTTGCTGCCAAGCTTGGAATTGCTAAAAGTTGAGGTCGACAAAAGCCTCGCGCAGTCGCGTAAGTGTGACATTAGGGTCTTCGATGATGATTTTGGCCCCGGCAGTTATGTCTACGAATCCGAGTTCACGAGGGTATCGCGGCACGATGTGTTGGTGCAGGTGCTCTATGCTGGCTCCAGATGCCTCGCCGATATTGTAACCAACATTGTAGCCCTCGGGATGATAAACTGAATCAAGCCGGTCAAGAGAGTGACGAAGCAGCGTGTGCATTTGTTTTGATTCTTCATCGGTCAGTTCACGTGGATCTTTGATGTGTCGTAACGGGTAAAGCAGAAGGTGCCCGGCATTATATGGATATAGATTGGCGCAGGCAGCCACTGTAGAATTTTTCCAGATGGTAAGGTTCGATACCGCCGGGTCGTCATTGATGATGGCACAGATAATACAATCTACGGAAGGACGTCTCAGGCCGGTTATATATGCGCGCTTGTTGGGTATAAACAGCTGTTGTCGAAAGGTCATTTCAGCCTCGGTGGTTTTCTTTGAATTCTGCTTTGAGTAGTTGCGGGTAAAAGCTGCGGGCGGTGGCAAGTGGCAGACTGCCCTGATATAGAACCAGATCGTGAAATGCGCGGTCACTGAAATCGTTTTTGAATTGCTGTTGCAGTTCAAGTTTGATCTGGCGAAGCAGATGCTCTCCTGCCAGTCCAGCCATCTGACATCCTGGTGACTGCGTCTGTCTCTTAATTTCAGCCAGCGCAGAGTTTTTATCGATTTTTGTCTGCTCCATCAGGAAACGAATGGCTTCGTTGAAGCTCCAGGCTCTGGTCTGCAGGTTAATATCGGTGATCAGACGGGCCGCGTTGAACACTTCTTCGGTAGCGTGGGCGAACAGACTCTCGGGAGAAGTTTCGAAGCCCATCTCGCGAACCATGTTCTGGCAGTAGCTTGCCCAGCCTTCTATCAGTTCAATGCTTTCGCAGAAAGCACGCATTTTTCCGGGGTGCAAGTTTTGCGAGGTGAGTTGCAGGTGGTGTCCTGGATAACCCTCATGAATAGCGCAATTTACTATGTCAGCGAAGTTGTATCTTGCCGGATCGCCTGACGGAGAACGAGTCAGGAGATAAGTTCCCTTCTGGGTTTCAGATGTTTTTTCAGGCCCGATGTAAGCAGAAAACGGAATTAGATGGCTCATAAAATCAGGGGTCTCGACGACCTCGAGTTCCTCATTCTCTGGTATAGAAGCGAATCCACTGGTTGCAACGAATGCCCTGCTCCGATTAAGTGCATCGCGAAAAGATTCAAGCGACAGCTCAAAAGTATTAGGAGCATGGCTTCGTATCTTCTTCTGAACTTCAGCGCGGGCGCCTGTTGCGGAACCAGTGTCGACGCCAAGTATGAGGCAACTCAAATTTTCAAGTCTTTCGTTGGCCGTTTGCAGAACCTGTTTGCCGAGGTCAAGGATTTCATTCTGATTCAGGCCAAGTTTCTTAACTGCCAGAAGAGTCTGAAACCCGTTCGGGCCGAGAGACCATTCAGATTCTGCTTTTGGTAATACAGCGTGTTTTAACCAGTTGGCAAATTCGGCGAGGGCGCGCTTTGCTTCGCTGGCGGCAATTTTGTACTCGTTGTGCAGAACAGGCGGAATTTTACTGCCGATGCAATTTTCAATGGTATCGATAAAGCTCGGCAGATTTCTTGACGAATCAAGATATATTTCACCCCAAAGAGCAGGAACCCTCTGAAACAGGGTTTTACCGGTCATCAGAAAAGCCGGAACCGAACGCAGGCGGGAAATAATTGACTGAACACGATCAGAAAGCGGCGCAAAATCACGGGCAAATAGCAGAAAGATCGAATCACCAATGTTCATGGCCAGATCTCGCCCAAGTTGCCAGCGGTTCAGGTCGCTCTCCCAGAACAATTGCTGATCGATAAACTGCAGCATTGCTTCGCGGTCAATCTTTTCGTCGATACTCAGCTCGCTCTCAGGCAGGGACGAAAAATTATGGTGCATGTCACGCAAAAATGAAATATTTTTCTCAACGGCGTCAGCGCCGATTTCCGGCAACAGTCCGTCGAATTGGTGATCGCCCATCCAGCTTGCAGTTACAGGGTTTCGGCTGATAAATTCGCGGTAAAAATGATCCGAAACGTTTTTAAAACCTGAGTGAGAATACTGGGCTTGATAAGACACTCCAAGGCACCTCCGGAAAAAATGCTGAAGGTATTATAGCACAGCGAATCAAACCGTCAGTAATCTCTTTGCTCTTCCGCCAGTAATATTTTACTGAAGCAGAAAAAGTAAACTTTAAAGTCATAAAACGCAGTCATAAGATACTATTTAAGCAGCCTGGACGGGGAGATAGAGAAGACGATGTCGGCTATTAGAGGGCATTGGGGAATAGAAAATTCATTGCACTGGACATTAGACGTCTGTTTCAATGAAGATCAATGCCGAAAAAGAATTAAAAACGCTGCTGCAAACATGACGGTCATAAGAAAGATAGCTGTAAATATGCTCAAAACAGAAACTTCATTCAAAGGCAGCATAAATAGAAAATTTCTCAGAGCTTGTCTGAATCAGGATTACCTCGCAAAAGTCCTTGGTATCTGAAAAAGGTTTGCGTTTGCCCTGTGCGGAAGGGCCTTAAACCTTCCCCTCGGTTTACTCTACATGTTATTATAAGAAACTTCTGAAATTGAAACTATTTGCAGCTATGGTGATAAGATGTTAAGATCTTGTCTCATAATTCATTGTCCAATAACAATACAGGAGAGCTAGTGTGAAACGCCAATTAATGGTTTTCGTAAAGCAGGTACCTGACACAAAGAATATTTCAGGCGAGGCCATGACGCCGGAGGGAACAGTAAATAGAGCCGCTCTGCCGGCAATATTCAACCCGGAAGACCTGAATGCTCTGGAGCTGGGTCTGCAGTTAAAGGAAAGACATAACTTTAAAGTCACAGTTGCTACGATGGGCCCTCCGAATGCGGCGGAAGTCCTTAGAGAATGCCTCTATAGAGGCGCTGATGAAGCAATCCTCATTACAGACAGAGCATTTGCCGGAGCAGATACGCTCGCTACAAGCTATGCGTTGAGCTGTTGCGTAAAAACGGTTGGAAATGTCGATCTCATCCTCTGCGGCAGACAAGCTATTGACGGCGATACCGCTCAGGTGGGTCCGCAGATCGCAGAAAAACTCAACATACCGCAAATCGCTTATGTAGAAGAAGTAATCAGTCTATCCGATAAAGCAGTCAAGGCAAAACGCGCCATCGAAGGCGGTTATGAGATTCTCGAATCCCCTCTTCCGGCCCTCCTTACGGTCATTGACGCGAACGAGCCAAGATCAGCCTCAGCAAAATGCATAATGAAGTACAAAAAAGCAAAAACCCGTTCCGAAATACACAAACTCATGAGAGATGCGGATTATACCGATGCGCAGGCTCTGGCTGACAAGGAAAACGAAATGAAGGCTAAAAACCTCTGGATTCACGAGTGGGATGCCGCAAAAATCCAGGCTGATGTAAACAGAATCGGATTAAAAGGTTCACCGACCAAAGTAAAGAAAATAGAAAATGTCGTCCTCAAGGCCGACAAAGTCGTTTCCATTGAGCCTACAGAAGCAGGCATAAATGGGCTGATCCGCGAACTTATTGAAGATCATACTTTAGGGTGATAAATATGAATACTAAGGGAAATGTTTGGATTTTTATTGAACAGGAAGGCGGCAAGATTGCCGATGTCAGCCTTGAACTCGTATGCAAGGGAACTGAGCTTGCAAAGCAACTCGGATTAGTCAGCGAAGCAGTAATACTCGGAGACAAACTCGACGGAAAATTTGATTCTCTCTTCCATTACGGATGCGAAACAGTCTATCAGGTAGAAGACAAGGCTCTCGAACCTTTTACGGTTCTTCCATACGCTCAGGCTCTTGTAAAACTCTTAAAACAGCACAAGCCCAACATTCTAATGTTCGGTGCCACGCTAAAGGGCAGAGAACTTGGACCAAGAGTAGCCTCAGAAATGATGTGCGGACTCACAGCTGACTGCACCGATTTGCAAATCGATGACTTCGAAGACAAGGTCAACAAGGCCATCTACAAAGACAAACTCATGCAGATAAGACCTGCTTTCGGCGGAAACATCATTGCCACAATCGTCAACACCTGGGAAGATCCGCAAATGGTTACAGTCAGAGAGGGCGTAATGAAACTTACGGCTCCTGATACTTCAAAAAAAGGCAAAGTAGTAAAAGTTACTCCTGAACTTTCAGATGAAACAAAAGTAATGAAGGTAATCAAAAGAGTAAGAAAGCCGAAAACCGTTGACCTCAAAAAAGCATCAATAATCGTTGCCGGCGGTTACGGAGTCGGCACAAAAGAAAACTTCAAACTCATTGAACAGCTCGCTGAAGCTCTCGGCGGACAAGTCGCGGCATCTCGCGCGGCAGTTGATGCAGGCTGGATTAACCATGATTATCAGGTAGGTCAGACAGGTGTTACAGTCAGGCCGAAACTCTACATTGCATGCGGCATAAGCGGTTCAGTTCAGCACGTTGCCGGAATGAACGAGAGCGCGAAGATTATTGCTATTAACAATGATCCGGGCGCTCCAATATTCTCTGTAGCACATTACGGAATCGTTGGTGAACTGAATGATGTCGTTCCAAAACTGATCAAAGCCTTCAAGGCTAAAGTCTAAGGAGGTTTAAAATGTCTAACTATTTTGCTGATAATAAGGATCTCCAGTTCACCCTGGCTAATATCGACCTCGAAGAAATAGCAGGTCTTCGCGAGAATAATTATAAACAAGCTGAAGATTTCGATTACGCTCCTGAAAATTACGCCGATGCCAAAGACAACTATAAAAGAGTTCTTGAACTGGTCGGCGAAATCGCAGGCGAAAGAATTGCCCCCAGGGCAAGAGTTGTGGATGAGGAAGGTCCTCATTTCGAAAATAATAAGGTTACATACCATCCGCTTACTGTTAAAAATCTGGAAGAACTCAGCCAGGCCGAAGTTTTCGGCGTTATGCTCCCAAGAAGATATGGCGGGCTGAATTTCCCTGTAACAGTCTATACAATGATGACAGAAATGGTTTCCAGAGCTGATGCCAGCCTGCAAAACCTCTTCGGCCTCCAGGACATAGCTGAAACTATCTGTGAATTCGGTTCAGAAGAACAAAAGCAGAGATATCTGCCAAGATTCGCAAGCGGCGAAGCTGACGGTTCAATGGACCTTACAGAGCCAGACTCAGGTTCAGACCTACAGTCAGTAAGACTTAAAGCCACTCTCGATCCGAAAACAAATCAGTGGTATCTCGACGGGATGAAACGCTTCATCACCAACGGATGCGCAAAAGTACACCTCGTTCTTGCCAGATCTGAAGAAGGCACATCAGACGGACGCGGACTTTCAATGTTTATCTGCGAAGCATGCCCTCAGCTTGTTGTAAGAAGAATCGAGGATAAACTAGGCATACACGGTGTGGCGACTGCAGAATTGCAGTATAACCGTGTACCTGCTGAACTCTGCGGACAAAGAAAACGCGGTTTGATAAAATATGTAATGAGCCTCATGAATGGTGCACGCGTCGGAATCAGCGCACAAGCCCTGGGTATAGCCGAAGCAGCTTACAGGGAAGCAAGAAAATACGCAGCAGAAAGAAAACAGTTCAAAACTGCTATCGAGGAATTCCCTCAGGTATTTTCAATGCTGGCAAGCATGAAAATGGAAATTCTTGCCGCCAGAACTCTGCTCTATGAAACAACCAAAATGGTTGACCTCAGAAATGCATACAACAGCATAGTTGAACATGGCAAAACTGAAGAAATAACTCCTGAAGACAGGCAGAAAGACAAACTCTATAGCAAAATTGCGGCAGTGCTTACTCCTATGAGCAAAGCTTTTGCTACTGAAATGGCAAATAGAGTCTGCTACCAGGGGATACAGATTCACGGCGGAACAGGCTACATGAAGGACTTCAATGCTGAAAGGTTCTACAGGGACGCCAGAATCACAAATATCTACGAAGGAACAACTCAGCTCCAGTATGTCGCTGCAATAGGCGGCATCGTCCAGAGAGTTCTCGATCCTCTTATGGATGAACTAGCCGGCCTTCCTTACCACGGAAAACTCAAGAGGCTCTCAACTTATGTACACGAAATGCGCGAAAAACAACAAATCGCTGTTCAGTATGTTGCAGAAAAGAAAGATTCAACCTATTTTGATTTAGTCACAAAGCATCTTGTTGAAATGGAAACTTATATTTTTGTAAGTTCCCTGATGCTGAGAGACGCTCTCAAAGTCTCCGAAAGAGAAAACTTTGCGGAAAGATATGTACTGGATGCCGTTCCGGAATTCGACAGATCTTATGCAGTAGTAATGAGCGGTGATGTGACATTAATAGATAATTATAGAGAACTTATTGATTACTGATCCCTAATGAGGAAAAGAGGATTCAAACGATTTCCTCGACCAGGAAGACTAAAAAAGGAGCGGGTTTTCATCCGCTTCTTTTTTTTGTACGCCCGGCATGGGAGTGAACTTATGACAGAAAGAAGGTAATAGTATCTGATATGGTAATGTTGAATTTTGTCTTTGATTGTGGCAGTATTTACCATCTTGTTCAGCGGGGGCACGTTCTTTGTTTGAGTCAGAATTGCCGGAGGATATGATTTGGCAACGTTGAAACCGTTTTTGCAGATGCCGGCGATCTGGTTTTCCAGATTGTATCTGCTTGCTTTTTTTATATTCGCCATGCTGGCGTTGCCAGGACATAAATATCTGGTGGGAACTTTGTTGCAGCAGGGGTTTATTGCCGTGCTGATTATTCTCAGGCTTCGTCGAAAGGTGCAGCTTTTTTTTATTCCTGATGAGATGCTGGTCTGTCTGCCATACTTCTGGGCGCTGGCAACGATTGGCGGCGCTGTGAGCTGGTTTGCTGACTGGCAGTATCTCTTGCTGACAGTTTTTGCGATTGCAACTTTGCGGCTAGCGGCTGTTAATCATCGGTGGTTTCGCGGCGGGTTGCCTCATAACAGCCTGTTACAGGCCGTTTATTGCGCGCTGATGTTCATACTGATTTTTGCTACTTCTTTACGAAGTGTTTTCCCGCCCTTTACCCTCGATCTTTACCGCGAAACAATAATGAACACTATTGTGTTTTTTGCCGGCATACCGATCTGTCTGGTTGCAGCAGAAGGCCGAAGCAGCAGCTAGCCCGGCAGTTCAATTTCCCGCGGCTGACTGAGTAGAAGTCCGGTGAGAAAGAAGGCCATCATGCCAACCTCTTCATCGCCCCAGGCATTTTCAGTCAGCCCAAACAGAATAAATGCTATAAAGATTGCGGCAGCAGCAAATTGTCTGAAATTTTCGCCAGAATCCGGCTGTCTGACGAATTTTAGAATTGAAATGATAGTATAAAAGAAAGCGATCAGAGAGATGAACCCGCCTGCAGCAAGCATCTGCATGAAATTGCTGTGCTGGTGAGAGAAGATGAAGCATCTGTGATGCTCGTATTCGCTGGATAATTTCTCATACCAGTGTTTGAGATTCTTGTGACCTACGCCGAATACCGGGTGTTGCTGGATCATTTGAAAACCTCTTGTCCATGTGGTTGGTCTCAGATAATTCGCCTCAAAGACGCCATCTTCAAATTCATGGGCAAAAGGTTTGTTATTGTAGAGATCCAGGGTTTTTTTTATGTTAAAGCCGGAAAGTCGATTATGAAAGGCCTCGTGATAATAGGCTACCGGGGCTAAAATAATCAGCAACAGTATCATTGCTGCAGAAACCTTTTTGCAACGCCAGAACAGCAGGTAGGCAACACCTCCGACAAAGCCTATCCAGACTCCTCTTTGCAACGACAAAAAAACAGCTGCTGCGGTTATGATAAATGATATCAGCAGAATTCCAGAAGATCTCGGGGTATTGTTGTCCCTGCAGAACCATGCCAGAATAAGCAGAGAAAGCATGGCCTGGCATTCGCCAAAAGTAAGCGACATAGAAAAAAAACCGGTGGCCCTGTCTCCAGGCGCCGTTCCCAGATACACCGTTAAAATGGCAAAAGCTGCAACTAGTGTAGCTGAAAACACCGACAACCCAAGTAGTTTAAATCGCAGCGGGTTGCGCAATTGTGCCCAGTAAGGCAGCAAAAAACAAATTATTATCAAGAGCGTTTTGAGGCCCTTGATTCCAATAATCGGCATTTCGGCACGAAAGGCTGCCAGAAATCCGGTCAGCACTAGAAATGCGTAGGGCTTGTCGAATGCGGTCGCCTTTATGCCTACTCTGCCAGTGCGATATAATACTATGAAGGCGATCAGAGCCAGTCCAAGCCCAATCTGGCTGGCAGCAATCGAGAAGCTGCTGCAGAATGAATAGATCATCAGGCCGGCAATGAAGAGCTTGTCGGCCCAGTTCTGCTCTATTGGCGGAAATAGTTGATCGTGGCTGCTGCTGGCAGTGGTTTCCATAAGTTCGATATACTAATCAAATTGAATGAGAATGTCCAGCCGATTTAACTCGCGTAAGATAGAGGTTTATTTTATCGCCAGCATTTATTACACTGTTACTGTTGCAGGAGATATATATGAAGCTTAAAACTATGATTGTGCTGACCGCCTTGCTGCTGAGTTCTGGAAGGTGCGCAATGACCAGAGAAGCCATGCTCGTTGAGCAAAAAGGTGGCGGAGTGATATTGACCAACGATCCGGTTGTCGCGTCAGGTGCGCTGAGTGTAAAGCCTGTCGGAAATCCAGAAGTCATGGTTTTTCCGACGCGCTCGCGTAGACCGACAAGTCGGCCGCGTGCAGAACGCATTCTGACTGGAATATTTTCAGGCCGCGAGGAAGAAGCCAGCGAAGTGTTGCCAGCAGAAGAGTCTTTCAGCCCTGCTGCCAGGCGTCGCCAGCCTGTCCCGGCAAAGACAACTGCAACCATCGCCTGGATAACAGAAAGCGGCACGGTTTATCATGACCCATTTTTAGAATGCGCAACAGGCAGTGAGCGGATCTGGGTTGACAATATTCAGGATTTAAGCGGTCGCGCGGCCTGCGAAGAGTGTTTTATCAAAACCGCGCATGCTCCAGAATTTATAAGCAAAGAATCTGGTGGTCTAGATCTGGCATCGGCAGCGGCGTTACTTGGCAATCAGGAATTCCTGACCTGGGCCAGTGAGCGCCTGCCGATAAAGAATCCCGGGTTCATTTCGACCCGTCGCCTGTTGATTTACCCTAAAATGGAAATGACCGAAAATGGATTGCGGCAGCTCGCCAAAGAAACAGAGTTGGCATATCGACGCCATACCTGGCGTGTTATCGAGGTTATTGCCAAAAAGTCAGAAACCGACACCGATAATTTAAGCTCGTTTGGCGACGAAGGCGAAGATGAGAGCAACGATGACTGATCTGTTCGATTTCTCAAGTGGCAATCTTAAAGTATCAGAGGCGTATCAGCCGCTTGCTGACCGCATGCGCCCAGAAAAGCTCGAAGATATACTTGGCCAGGAACATATTCTCGGTCAGGGCAAGCCGCTGCGCATGCTTATGCAGGCAGGCTTGAGTGGATCGATAATTTTCTGGGGCCCCCCGGGTTGCGGCAAAACGACACTGGCCAGAGTTATGGCCAAACATTCTGATGCTGAGTTTATTCAGTTGTCAGCGGTAACTTCCGGCGTTAAAGATCTTAAGGCGGCTTTTGAACAGGCTTACGAACTGCGCCGCCGTTTAAACCGCAAAACCATGTTGTTTGTCGACGAAATTCACCGCTTCAACAAGGCCCAGCAGGATGCTCTACTACCGCATATCGAATCTGGCGCCGTCGTGTTTGTTGGCGCAACCACAGAAAATCCTAGTTTTGAGGTTATTTCGGCTCTTTTATCGCGTTGTCAGGTTCTCATTCTTAAGCCGGTCGCAGTAGAAGCACTGCTGAACATATTGTTGCGTGCGGTCGATACCGATCGCAAGATTGGCAAAGAGCCTAAAATCTCGATTGACGAGAGCGCTCTCGAACGCATAGCCCAGATGGCGGCAGGAGATGCCCGCATAGCGCTCAATGTTCTGGAAACCTGCTGCGATGTTGCCCGCCAGCAGTCGCCAGAATCGCCGGCTTTTGGCGCCGAACTGGTTGCCGAAACTTTTCAGAGCAAAATGTTACGATATGACAAGGGTGGTGAAGAACACTACAACCTTATTTCAGCACTGCATAAGTCAATGCGAGGTTCTGATCCGGATGCCAGTCTTTACTGGCTTTATCGAATGATAGAGGGTGGTGAGGACTGCCGTTTTATTTTACGGCGAATGATCAGATTTGCCGCAGAAGACGTTGGCATGGCCGACCCGTTTGCATTGACCCTTGCCATGTCAGCATCACAGGCTTACGATTATATTGGCCCGCCAGAAGCGCATCTTTGCCTGGCACAGCTCGCGGTTTATCTGGCGGCGGCACCCAAAAGCAATGCCTTATATCGGGCTGAAAAGCTGGTGAAACAGGTGATCAGAAGTGGACAGGAACCATCAGTCCCCTTTCATCTCAGAAACGCGCCGACCGGTTTGATGCGCGAGCTTGGCTATGGTCACGAATACAGGTATCCACATGATTTCAAGGGTGGTTTTATCGACGAAAACTATTTTCCTGACGGCCTTGAAAATTCAAGATTTTACAAGCCCACCGAACACGGCAAGGAAAAGCTTACTGCCGAGCGCTTGCGCGCACTCTGGCCAAAACGTGGCAGCAGCAGAGATTGAGGCAATCTGTGGCGAACAGCGATAATATTGTTGTCTGGTGGCTCAAGAGAGTGGCATACCGGCTCTGGCAGTTCAAACAGACGATGCTGCCAATACTTGACACCGCAGAGTGGCACAGGGCCGTATCTGAGCTTTCGCAACCCCTGCAAGCTTATCTCAATTCTTTGCGCAAATCAGAAAAAGCCCACATTCAAAGAGTATGCCGCGCTGTCAGTGCAGATCGCCAGATCAATGAGCAGCAACGCGTAGAGATGCTGCAGCTGGCTTTGCTGCATGATATTGGCAAATCAATCATGCGATCGAGTGTCATTATGAAAGTGGCGCGGGTTTTTTTTCCGATTGGTCGCAATGAACATTGTATTGCCGGGGCCAGGTTGCTTAAACGCCATGGTTTTGATCGCAGACTGGTTCGAAGGGTTCTTCGTCATCACACATTTGATCATGACGACAAACTTCTGCAGAAGTTTCAGCAGATTGATGACAGCTGCTGAATTTGACTCCTGGAAAAAAATCGGTTGCCTAAATGCTATCCAAATAGTATCGTATAATGTTAGAAAAAATAACTGGAGGAAATTATTATGTTCGCAAAAAAAATGGAAACAGCACTGGTTCACCAGATCTACGAAGAAATGTATTCATTCTATCTGTATCTTGCCATGGCAGAATATGGCACTTCTGAAGGCATGCCCGGTCTGCGTCACTGGATGCAAAATCAGGCCATGGAAGAACTCAGTCACGCGATCAAGTTTATGAATTACATTGCCGAAAAAGGTGGCAAAGCTGAGTTAAAAGCCCTGCAGGCACCGCCGAAGAGCTGGAAATCAGCAAAAAATGTCTTTGAAGAAGTTCTTAAGCACGAGCAGCATATCACCAGCTGCATCAACAATCTTGTCGATGTTGCCATTTCGGTTAAGGATCACGCTACTGTTAACTTTCTCAACTGGTTCGTCGCCGAGCAGGTCGAAGAAGAAGCCGCTGCCCAGGCTGTCATAGATATGGTCAAGCTGACCGGCAGTGCTCCAGGTGGCATGTTTATGGTTGACCGCGAACTGGCCGCAAGACCGGCGGCTCTTAATCCGCTCAACCCAACTCCGGCTGCCTGATAGCTGTTAGACAACGTCTGACATAAAAAAATCGCCATCTGGCGGTTTTTTTTATGTCAATACTGCATGCCACCTGTCTTAAAGCGGAGCAGGTAAGTGCCAATCTCGCGCAGAGGGTCACCGAACAGGTCATTCAGGGCATTGAATGAAAAATTAATGGCTGGCGAAAGTATTACTCCGAGCCCGCCAACCGCAAACAGAATAAGCAGGAGCATTGGAGCCAGCTCTTCGAATTGCCTGTATTTAAGCCTGTATTTGCCCGGCAAAAAATAAGAGGTGATTCGCGATCCGTCGAGAGGCGGTATTGGCAGCAGGTTAAACAGTGCCAGGCTCAGGTTGATTATTATTATGGTTTCGCAGAACTTGTAAAGGAGCATAATTGCGTTTGGTGAAAGTGCAAGATAAGACAATGATGCGGCAAGAGCCTTTAACAAAGCTACTCCAAGGATTGCCATTATCAGGTTGGAAAGAGGGCCTGCCATAGCAACAGAAAGCATGGCGCGGCGTGGAACGCGAAAGTTTGCCGGGTCGACAATAACGGGTTTGGCCCAGCCAAAGCCGGCAAAAAACAGCAGCAGCGTGCCGACCGGTTCAAGATGGCGCAGTGGGTTCAAGCTCAAACGCCCCATTCGTCGAGGTGTCGGGTCGCCAAGAAAATCAGCCATGATGGCGTGAGCGTATTCGTGAACAGTCAGAGATACCAGAATTACCGGCACCAGAAAAATGTAGTAGAACGCCGACCCGATCAAAGAACTTGAAGATTGCAGAGTCAGGCTGATAACAAAAAGAAAGAGTATCGTGCCGCCGATGATCAACAGCCGATTAAAAGATTCAGGCGGCATGCCGCCCGGCGGTGAGAATTTATAGATTTTTGTATAATTGTAAGGCAAGTGCCAACTCCTCTTCGTGCGTAAAGTGCGAGCCTGTAAGCTTTTGCTCGATTATGTGCTTGAATATGTGGCGCATGTGCGGACCCGGCCTAACGCCAGAATCAATAAGATCCTGGCCGGAAATGCCGCAGCGGATGGCGCGCAGATTCATAATAAAGTGCAGAATTTTTCTGGCATTGCGCTTGTCGAGAGAGAATGCCATCAGTGACAGCAAAGTCTCAAGCGATAATTCATGCAGCAGGTTGAAAAGACCGATGGCGTCAGAATCATCTGTTTTGTTTACCACTGCAGGAACAGATTTTATCGCTGCCAGTGCCTGCACAATCAGACGTCTTCGGCTATGGTTGGTGCCCAGGTTGTCGAGTATCTCTTCGGCATTGTTGTTTCTGATTACTGATAAGATGCCTGTCCAGAAAATAGCTTCATCATCGATTTCTTCGCCGAGCGGCTTGAAACGCCTGATCAGGCTTTTGATCAACTTGAAACGCCCGGGAAGAATATCAGCATCAATCATTTCGGGACTGAGATATTTCATCAGACCTGCCGAAAAAAGGTCGGCCACGATCTGCTGCGGGCGGTCCTCGTTAAGACAGCGCGAGATTTCAGCGCCGATTCGTTTCAGCGAAAGTTTTTCCGGTGCTTCGCGGCTGATGGCAAGTTCGAATGCTCTCTGCGTATCCTGTTCAAGTGCGAAATTGAAGCGTCCGGCAAATCTGATGGCCCGAAACAGTCGGGTTGGGTCCTCTAAAAAGCTGAATGAGTGAAGAATTCTGATGCGCCTGTTGACCAGATCGTTGTAGCCGCCAAAAAAATCCTTCAGCTCAAGATAGTGTTCGGGGTTTAATGCGAGCGCCAGCGCGTTAATCGTAAAGTCCCGGCGATAAAGATCGTTTGACAGGCCACTGAACTCTATCTGCGGCAAAGCTCCCGGATCTGAATAGTGTTCAATTCTCGCCGAACTGAAGTCTATTTTGAGATCTTCGAGATAAATTCTGGCAGTATGAAAGCGATCGAAAACCTTATATTCACAGGAAAATTCGCGGCTCAATTCAACAACGAAAGGCATTGCGTCGCCGATTATTACAATGTCTATGTCGAAGTTCTGACGCTCAAGCAGCAGGTCTCTGACAAATCCGCCAACCGCAAAGGCATTTACCCCTTTCTGCTCGGCAAAACGGCCTATGCGGTGCAGAAGATGATAAATGCGCAGAGAAAAAACCAGTTTAAGCAGCTTTTCAAGTTCGCCAGGAGCGGGCAGGGTGGCTTGTTCTGCCAGCGGAAGAAAATCGTGCGGAAGCGGCAAATAATCTGGCAGCGCGCGTAAAAGCTCGTGAGTGGTGATTATCCCGACTACTTTGCTATCCTGAAGAACAGGCAATCTGGTCAGATTATAGCGCACCATAAGGTTTTTAAGTACCCGCACCGGTGTGGCCGGGCTGACAATCGGGACGCTGGTTGGCACATAGGGGCCAATTTCTGAGTCGAGAAGATTCATCTGCAGGGCCCGGTCGAGATCACGCCTTGTAACTATGCCAGCAAACTCGCTATTCTGCATAACTATCAACGACATGATGTTGAATTTGAGCATCGTGTCGAATGCGCTGCGTACACTGGCGTTCCAGTCTATACATTGTGGCGAGGCTGACATGATATCGCCGGCGGTCAGGTCTGGGTGGAGGTTCTTTTCTAGATGCTGCAGAACCCGGCTGCGATTCTGCTCGTGTCCGATACCTGAAAAGTGAAAGTAAACCCAGTTGCGTAACCGAGTTGGACGAAAATCGGCGAAGATATCGCGAAAGTCGATTTGTGAAACGCTGCTTCTGCACCATACTCTGGTAAAATTACCAAAAGTAAGCATGAGCAATAAAATTGGCGGCGAGATATCTGACCAGATAGTGTCTACTACAGGTTCTATGTCTTGTACATGGTTGCCAGCCCTCACTGCAATAAGGGTCACCGGCCAGTAGCCTGGTTGAATGTCTTCGATATTTTTGAGCATATTGCGATATAGACTGGTCTGGCCATCATGCATGCCGAGTACTACTGTGTTGGCAATTTTGCCGGGAGACATGGCCTGGCGGCCAAGAAATGCAAGTGCCTTGTGATCTTCCGACTTGACTCGTCCCGACAGGCCGGCCCAGGTCTTTTCGGTGACTGCCAGCCGAAATATCTGCATGTCGTCGCTGGAAAAGTGTAACTGGTTGTCACGAAGCCGGTTAACCAGCCATGCAGTCAAGCTCATTGAATCACAAATTTCATTCTCAACTGCAAATGGTAGCGTGGCCGGCCGGTCAGCCATGACGACAATCCTTGGCGAGACCTTGCCGACAGCTTCGACAAACTCCTGATTCTGACGCAGGTGCGTTATGCCAACCAGGTAGACTGTTTTCAGCGCAGAAAAGTCAATATCGTCAAACTTGACGGTCTTAAACCAGTCCAGTTTCCGTGCTGTTTCCCAGGCATTTTGTCTGAATCTTACCGGATGCAGAATACTGGCGTCTCGCTCGCGAAGAAGCAGGCACCGTGCTGCTCCAAGATGGTCGAGATCAGCATTGTGCGGAAAAACAATCAGTTTATTCGGGCATTGCTTCATATTGGCTCGGCGCCTATTTATCGATGCCTTCGCGCTTGAGTATTTCGAAAAAGACTTTTACTATCTCAGGGTCGAGCTGGCTGCCAGCCGCTTTTTTCATTTCCTGTCTGACATATTCGAATGGAAAAGCCTTGCGATATGGGCGGTCGGCAATCATTGCGTCGTATGTGTCGGCAACCGCGAGAATTCTGGCACCAAGCGGGATCTGCTCGCCCTTAAGACCCAGCGGGTAGCCTGCTCCGTCGTAGCGCTCGTGATGATATAAAGTCAGCGGTGCAATTTCCTTAAGGATTTCGACACGTTCCATGATGCTGGCGCCATATTCAGGGTGGCGATGCAGTTCTTCAACTTCTTCGAGGGTCAGTCGTTCCTGTTTCGTTAAAATGACATCTTTAATGCCTATTTTGCCTATATCATGCAGTAGCCCGGCATAACGAACGGTTTCGAGTTCGTCTTCGTTCAGGCCGAGCTCAATGCCAATCTTGACGGCGTATTCCATGACTTTTGTACTGTGTCCGTGAGTGTATGAGTCCTTGGCTTCGATTGCTGCCGCAAGAGCCATGACCATCGAAAGATACTGGCGTTTCATTTCAGCATAAAGCTGGGCATTTTCGATTGCAATACTGGCCTGCGAAGCAAAAGTTGACAGCAGATCGATTTCGTCCTGCGAAAAATCGCGCGGTTTGCTGGTGTAGACAGTAATGACCCCGATTGGTCGACCGCGCTGCATTATCGGCACGGCAAGCAGTCCAGCAAGCTTTTCGCGTTTGATCAGACTTGTATATTTTGTGCGTGGATCTTTTCGGGCATCGACGACAGAAATGGGCAGGCGCTGCGAAAAACAGCTTCCGATAATGCCTTCGCCGGTTTTAATAGCAGTCGATGATAAAAACGATTTTGACAGGCCGCGTGATGCCCTGACTTCGAGCAGTTCTCCTGTTGCATCAAGCAGGCGCAGTTCGCAACGCAACGCGTTCATCATTTCCATTGAGAAGTTGACAATTGAGTCAAGAACCTCGTCGAGCACCAGAGTCGAGGTGATCGACTGTGAGATTTCGAACAATACAGAAATTTCATCGATACGTCGCTCAAGATACAACCTGATTTTTACGTTTTCGATAGCGGTCGACAACAGGTTCGACAGCGTCGTAAAAGTGCGCAGATGTTCTCGGTTAAAAGCTTTCTGTCTGGTAGCAGAAAGGTTGATCAGCCCGATGTTTTTGCCCTGAACAGTCAGGGGCACTGTCATGAATGACTGTATTTTTCGCCTGAATACTTTGTCCATGCTCATGGCATTCTGCCCGGGCAGAAATAACTGCTGGCAGCGCGTAATCCTCACTGACTTTCCTCTGATTTTCAGACTGATGTCGTCGATGTGCCCGGTCAGGCTGTCGAGACTGGCTGGTGCGAGCGGCAGTCGCGAAACAAAATAGCGCGTTTCTTCATCGTCTTTGAACAGGCAGACAATACCGAGGTCGTGGCCGATCAGCTGTGCCAGGTATTCAAACGACAGCCCGATCAGCCCTTCAAGGGTCTGCACCGAAGAAAAGCGCTTGGCCAGAACGTTAAGTTTTTCCATCTCGCGAATTCTGTTCTCGCGTTCCTGCAGCAGGCCGCTGTGTTCGATCTTCATGGCAGCAAGATTCGCGAAAACAGTGGCCTCTTCGAGGTCGTTAACGTCAAAAGCTTTCGTTTTGGAAATATTCCCGACCACAAGAAGGCCGACGCACTGGGTGTTGGTGGTAAGGGGAATGATCATTGCCGATTTGAACGGTGCGTCCTTGAACAGGGGGTCGTGCATCTCGCCGGTGTATAAGAGCCTCTGGCGGCAGGAAAAGGCGTTGCGCAGAAGCAGGGATTCTCCTGCCAGCACTTCTTCTTCGTCATTCTGGTCGGTTGAGCAGGGCGCAAATCCAAATTCTTCTTCTGAATTCATTATGGTGCGCCGGTCGAGGCACCTGATCAGATTTGGCCTGGGGCGTTTTGGGCCGCTGAAAGCCTTGAAGCATAGCTCAAAGGTTTCACGGTCGAGCAGCATAAAGTAGGCTTCGTCAGATCTTATCGAATCCCTTACCGACCTGGCCATGTTTTTGAGCAGCTCATTCAGGTCAATGCCAGACGAAAGCGCCATCGACAGGTCTGAAAGTCGAGAAAGACGCGCAAAGGTAAGTTCGGTTGAGTTTACTGGTCTGGCTGTTTTATTTGGCATTTTTCAACTTACTTTCTTTATACATGATTACCCGGTTGCGGCCAGTATCCTTAGCTTTGTAAAGAGCAATGTCAGATGCCTCTATCAGATCAGACGGTTTTTCACAATTAGTAACGGTGGTGCAGGCGACGCCAATAGAAAGAGTAACGGACAGTTCCCTGTTGTCGTCGATTATGTGGGAAGCTTCTACAGCCGCGCGAATACGTTCAGCAAATCTGCTGGCACCTTCCAGTGAAGTTTCAGGTAGAACCACTGCAAACTCTTCGCCACCGTAACGTGCAACCGTATCGATCTGTTCGCGGACAGAACTCTTAAATACGGCTGCAACATGGCGTAAAACCTTGTCACCAACAAGATGTCCGTATGTATCATTGAATTTCTTGAAAAAGTCGATATCGATAAACATCAACGATAACGGCTTGGCGTAACGTTTTGCGCGGGTGAATTCATGGTTGAGAGTTTCCTGAAAGTAGCGATGATTGAACAGTTCGGTAAGCTGATCAGTAAATGCCAGCTTTTCGGTGCGTTTGTGAATCAGCGCATTTTTGATACTGGTTATGAAGATGCCGGTAAATTGCGAGGTGCTGTCGAGATCGTCATTGCTGAATGGCTTGTCTGAGCTGCGAGTTAGGTGAATCAATCCACGCACCATATCACCAATTACCACCGGCAGGTGCAGTGTGTGTTTGTAATCAGTTGCTGGTCTGCCATAATGTTTCTGCGGTTTGAAAAATACCGGCTTACAGTAATTTTCTCTGGTGAGCGGCGGATCGGCCGGGAAATCGCTGAACAGAGTGAATATATGCTCGCTCAGTTTCTTCTGGTAACGTATCGAAACAGGCTCATCTGGTTGCACGATCAGTCGGTAGCTGTTGTCGATGTCGTCAAAGAGCAGAATGGCAATGGTTGAGAAGCCAATGACATTGTTGAAGTTACTGAACGCCTTCTGCAGAATAATGTATGGGTCAAGGGTGGAGGTCAAATCCTTGCTGATCTCCAGAAAGAACACGTTGCGCTGGTTGCTTATATAGAGCAGATCCTGCTCTTCACTGATTTGCCTGATCATGTTTTCACGCTCAATAGCCATGCTCAGATTTTGCGAAACAAGATAGAGAAACCGGTAGTGTTTGCTGGCCTGACGTGTGTCGTCATCGATATACCTTCGGCTTACCAGCAACACGTGCGAGGGTTGCCCTTCAACCAGCAGCGGAATGCAAAAGAGTTCACGGCTGCTGCCGTCGTTTTCTTCGAATGACAGCGTTGGTGGTCGCTGTTCTTCGTGTTTCGAAGCATAAATTTCTGATGCCTGGGAAAGCTGTATCTGCATGCGGGAAGAAACTGATCTGAACATTTGCTGCAACAGAGATGGCTTGAGATTGTGCGCAGCCAGAATAGTGAAGTTGATATCCTGTTCAACAGCGCCTGGCGTGCCGGGGGTTTTGGCAATATGCAGTATCGCGAGTCTTTCGAGTCCGAGCTGCCCAGACAGCTTTTTGAGAAACTCTGCCAGTCGCCCGGTAAAGTCGTTGGCTTCGGTAAGAATGCTTGCCATCTCATAAAGTCCGGCAATTTCGCGGCGGTTTTCTTCGAGAACTTCAAGCAGGCTTTCTTTCTCGATGAGGCTTGCTATCATTGTGTCGACTGCTCTCAGTCGATTCAGATCATTGCTGGTGAAGCCAGGCTGAGAGGCGGGGCGGTTGAGATTCATTACGCCAATCAGCTTCTGATTTATTTTCAATGGAATTGATAAAAATGATCCAGAATCACCTTTTCTTCTGAGCTTTGTTTTAACGTCGCTTTGCTTAGTGCTTTCTACAACCATGGGAAGTCCGCTTTCGAATACTTTCCCGGCGATTCCTTCTTTAACAGGAATTTCGGTAACCAGTCCGCCTTTGCTGTCTTTTAATGCTGGATGATGTGATGATACATATAGCTTCAGGCTGTCGGCATGCCTGTCGTAAACCATGATTGAGCCAGATGCGGCGTCCATGTATTCTACGGTTTCGCTGATCAGCGATTCTACCAGTTTGTGCAGATCGGTGGTCTCGGCAGCTTTTTCTGCCAGTCTGGCATGAAAATCCAGAATAGTATCGAGTTTATGCCCGTTCATGCAGCAGCTTGTCCTTTATATTTAAGAGTCAGGATCGTAAGGTCGTCATGAACTTCTGCAACTCCCCGCCAGTCAACTACTGCAGTAAACAGGGATTCAGCGAGTTCTTCAGCGTTTTTTTCGGCATTCTGATGCAGAAGCATCTTGATTTGTTCTGTTCCAAACATTTCAAGATCGGGATTTTTTTGTTCAGAAAGCCCGTCTGTATACATAATCAGTGCATCACCGGTAGACATTTTAAACGGATTTCTATCATAACCAAGTTTTGGCGGGAACCCCAGAGGTGGGCCGCTTTTGGTTTCCACGCACTGGACTTCTCCCGACAAGTGAACCATTAGTGGCCCGTGTCCAGCCGAAGACATCTCGCAATCCCCATTCTCGGGATTTATTGCAACCAGTTGCAGAGTGACAAAGTGATAAGCATCAAGTTCTGGCGAAACTTTTTTGTTAACTTTTTCAAGAATCATGACCGGGTCAGAGCATTCCTGGACTACCTGTCTGATGATCATGCGTGTGATGGTCATCAGAATTGCTGCCGGCATGCCTTTGCCGGAAACGTCACCAAGAACTGCCAGCAGTCGACCATCTTCGAGATTGAGAATGTCAAAAAAGTCACCGCCAATCTGGCTGGCTGGTATGCTTTTTCCGAACATCTCTATGGACGAAGGCAGTTCGGTAAAGGTCTTGGGCATCAGCGACATCTGAATCTCACGAGCATCGGCAAGCTGGCGGTCGATGATGTCTTTAACGTGTTTTTCCTTCATGAGCCTGACGTTCTCAAGAGCGGTAACGACCAGATGCGCTATGGCTTCCAGCAGTTGCTGATCCTGAAGCGTAAAAGTCAGCCCGTTGGTTTTATTGTTGACGTTGATAACGCCAAGAACCTTTTTTACTATCACGCCCCGCTGTTTAATCTGCCTGACAAGAGGGACAGAAAGCAGAGAGCGGTTAAGATAATGCTCAGAAGGGCGCTTTTTGAAAATGCCCTCTGACTCAATGTTGTCGATGCGGTACGAGCGGCCCTGTTTGGCTACGTATCCTGAGATTTCTTCGCCAATGGCTATTTTGGTCTTTTCGATTATTTCAAGCGGCAAATCTAATCCATAGGCTCGTTTTATCGTCAGAAACTTCTCGCTCGCGTCGACTTCAAGATAGGATATGCGGTTAACCTTGAGCAGGCGCCTGATAATTATTATCATTTCGTCAAGCAGTGCGTCGCTGTCTGACAGTTTTTCCATCAAACCTTCAAGAGCGTTGATGGTATCGAGCTTTTCAGAGTAGTTGCTGGCAACCTGCAGGGCGGCGCTCATGCCGTTGAGAAGAATTGGCATCAGCGCAGTGAGGTCTTCTTCGGCCAGTGGCTTATTCAGTTCTGATTCAAAAAGTATTACTCCGCCGAGCGACCGAAGTGGCAGAAATTCTGTATTGATAGACGTCGCCTGCGGAGTTGTTGCCAGAGGTAAGACGTAGCGAACCGGCAACGGGTAGTGCCCGTTACGGTTATCAAACGCCGAGCCTTCATTAATCGCGTCGATTACCGGGCCTTTGCTGTGAATAAGCTTGTTGACATCAAGATTTTTCGGCTTTTCGCCGCCTAAAAAATTTGATAACTCCAGCTCAGATGTATCACGGGAAAACATCAGAATCGCACCTGAATATTGGCCAAAGAGGTAGTTGAGGCTCTCTACCAGCTTGAACAGAATTGCGTCGATGTTGACTGACGAAATGATTGTATTGCAGGTCTGGTTTATCTGTTGCAGCATTCGGCCGTGTCTGGCCTCTTTGCGCATCTGGTAAAAATGGCTGAAATAAAGGCCGAGCTGATTGGCCAGGGTTGGCATGAGCTTCGACCTGTGGCTGATGTGTCGCTTAAAATTGTCGTCTGACATCAGAAAACCGAGATGCCCGTATGTCTGGCCGCCAGCCTGACACGCGAATACCAGTGGCGACAGGCTGTTGCAGCTGAACTCCTGTATAGCGCTGGAAACAGTAGATCTTGTAATGATTGCATGCTTTTCAATCTTGTAGTGCTGCATGGCAATCTCTATCATCTCTGAAATTTCGCTGCTGGTTCCATCGCTTTCACAGGCTGCCATTACGGTTATCTGATTGTAGGTGTCAGGTCCGGCATGTTGTAAGACAAATACGGTGTGAAAATTGAATGCACATTGAAGCTTAAGCAGAAAGCTTGTCAGCATCGGACTGTCTTCGTCAAACCATAGCTGGGCCTGCTTTTCTTCGTATCCTGGAGCTGGCGGTAAAGCATCAGCACGTCGGCTTGGATTGAGCAGTTTCTGGGTATCACGCAAAAACAAGAGCAGGCGGTCTGAGCTTTCAACCTGGCTTCTGATCAGGTGAAGCGGAAACTGGAATTTGCTGCAGATTCTCGTTGCCAGATGATCTGCGAAATAGTGCCATTCTCTAATGCTGATACTGGTTTCTGCGGAGAGTAGCAACAGCAGGTCTGCAAAATGTGAGCTGTCTACCATGAAAGGGCTGATAATTGTTATACACTTCTCGCCAGCCAGTTCCTTGATCAGCAGGTCTTCTGGCTTGTCTGGCAGTGGGTCTGCATTCAACCGGTAGAGCTCGTCAATACTGTGGTCAGCAGACCTGTTTAATCTGAATTCTTTCCATGGCTGGCCAGAACTGCCGGTATACAGGCGCAAAGCCAGTCCGCGATATTCAGGGAAATCTTTCAGAAGATTGAAATCGCTGCCGGAAAGCTCACTGAAGCAGGGAAATTCTTCTGCTTCAGCCAGTGCATTCAATAATGCAGTTTTCAAATGTTACTCCACTGTACAAGTAGCTATTTTTTTACAGTGGAATTATAGTCTTTTCTCAATTCTATTTCAAGGAGCGCTGATTTTGCAGCGAATTGAATTTTTGGGATGCCAGAACAGTTGCTTTGCTGATGAAAATGCAATTGCTTTGAATAGTGTGCCTGTACAGCTGGTATATTTGGCAATATTGGGGATTGCGCGTGTTAATTCCCTGAACAGCGCAATGAATACAACCGCAGATGCAGTCAGTGTACATTTTATTAAGTAAAACTGTTGAAATTGTTGTGCAATTATGATAGCATTAAATTTCCAATATTGATTATTTATGAAAGGTGAACTTTATGGCTAATACTAAGTCTGCTGCTAAAAATGCAAGAAAGGCTGTCCGCCGACACACTCTGCGGGTATCCGTCAAATCTGAACTCAGAACTCTGCGCAAAAGAGTTCTCACCGCTGCCGAAGCCAAACAGCCGGCCGCAGAAGTCAACGACCTTACCAAGGTCGCAATCAAGAAGTTTGCCAAGGCAGCTTCTAACAAATACATTCATCCCAAGACCGCTGCCCGCAAAATCAGCCGTCTGATGAAAGCAGTCAATAGACTGCAGGCCTGATTAAACTAATTTACTGATCCGTTTATTAGCCATCATACCGGGAACGTGCTAAGGCGTGTTTCCGGTTTTTGGCGTTCAGCCGGTTTGGCTGGTCAGAAAACTGGCGGTAAATCGCTGTAATGAAGCGCCCGGGTCGGCTATTCCTGATTT
Source organism: Candidatus Riflebacteria bacterium GWC2_50_8 (assembly GCA_001787855.1). Lineage (GTDB taxonomy): Bacteria > Muiribacteriota > Ozemobacteria > Ozemobacterales > Ozemobacteraceae > Rifleibacterium. Next base: position 31,652 of record MFYY01000073.1, read on the forward strand.
GAAAGCCAGGTCAGTCTCGATAATCTCCTGCGTGGCTGCAGTCAGTTCTGAATAAGTAAAGTTCAGTGCCAGATGAAGATTGCGCAGCTTTCCCGGCTGGCGCAGACCAGCTGCTTTGGCTAAGGTCTCTGGCATCGAGTCGGCGATCTGCTGAATTTCAGAGAGCAGATTCTTTTTTTCCTGGTTGGACTTGAAATCAGACTTGCTGGCCAGTTGGCTGTAACGCCGTAATAGCACAAAAACTGGCTCAAACAGATCGGGGCGATCACGCAGTAAGGCATGCAGCAGTTTGAAGTCCCGGAGCTGCCGGCAGAGCATGAACCATAATTTGGGGGCAGCCTCGCCACTGTTTATAAGTGTTTCCAGGCAGCGCAATGCCTTTATTGGACTACGTTGACCAAAAGCTTCGAGAAAATCAAAGACGTTATTCTGGCGCAGATAGGCAACGCCAGCTTTTACTTCGGCCAGGCCGATCTTTTTTCCGCGGGAGCTCAGGGCGAGCTTGCTCAGTTCCTGGTGAAGCATGGCCAGATCGCTGCCGACAAGCTCAATAAGTTGATCGGCAGCTTCGTTACTTATCTCTGCCCCTTGTTCGGCAGTCTGGCGCTTTATCCAGGCACCAAGTTGATTGGCAAAAGGTGCCCAGAAGTCAATCCGGTCAGACTGCTGCTTGAATTTGCCAGCGATCTCGCCGGCAACTTTTGCGTCTGATACGATAAAAACCAGGTATGTATCAGCTGGAATTCCGCCGTTGGCAAGTCTTTCAAGAAAATCTTTGCGTTGCTTTGCTGTTGCAGAATCAATTTCCTGGATAAGAAACAATCTTGGGCTTTCGTTAAAAGTAAAACTGAAAATCTGCTGGATTACGCCGGGCAGCTCTTTGGCATTGCTGCCAGCCCGAACCACATTGTCCTGGCGATCCGTTTCGGGGACCAGGCTCTGAATCATGTCTGAAAAAGCTTTTTCCTTGAGAAAATCCTCTGGCCCGGCAAAGACTAATACCGGGTTGCTGATTTTGCCAGTTTTTAGCTGCTTCTCAAAGGTTGCCAGATCCAAATTTGTGTACCTGAGATATTGGCCGGGACTGCCCAGGCGGGCAGTCCCGGGAGATGTTATAGGTAACTGTTCTGTAGAAACGCTTTGTAGGCGCTGACTGAATAGTGATAATCGACTTTCGAGATGAGCTCAAAAGGTGAGTGCAGGCTGAGCGTGGGTAGCGAGATGTCAACCACGTTCATGTTCAGGTTGGCCAGCAGATAGGCTACGGTTCCGCCGCCGCCTTCGTCAACCTTGCCCATCTCACCGAACTGGTAAGGTATGCTTTCCTTGCTGAGCATGCGTCTAATATAGGCGAGATATTCGATGTCAGCTTCGCTGCTGCCAGATTTGCCCGCAGAGCCAGAATGCTTGGTGATCCAGACGCCTTTTCCGACAACGCCGGAATTGAGCGGGTCGTAAGCCCCTTCAAAAGTTGGGTCAATCGGAGCGTTGGTGTCGGCAGAGAGGACCATAGTTGCTCTAATAGCTGTTCTGATTGTGGCAAATGAACTTTCGCCTGAAGTCGCTTCGGTAAGCATACTGAGAAAGTCTGTTGTCAGCATTGACTGTGCGCCATTTGGGCCTGCCGAGCCAATTTCTTCCTTGTCGTAAAACATTACGGCAGCAGTGTGCTCAGGGATGCCCATTTCGGTTATTGCGGCGAGAGCTGCTCCGACGCAGGCGCGGTCGTCGTGGCCGTAAGCGCCGATAAGCGCGCGGTCAAAGCCGACTTCGCTGGCTGCCATCGCCGGAACTGCACGAATTTCTGCCCATGCAATATCTTCTTCAGTCAGATGGTAGTTTTTCTCAAAATACTCGAGAACTGCATTTTTAACGCGATTGGGTGTTTCAGCGGTCTGATCTTTGCCGAGTGCCATCGGGCGATTGCCAACTACTATGTTGAGTTCTTCACCAGCCAGGACATCCGCAGTTTTGCGCTCATACTGAACTTTTTTGCCAATATGTGGTGCCACGTCGGTGATGGTGAATACTGGATCGCCAGCCTTTTCGCCAATTACAAAGCTGAGCGGTTTGCCTGCCTTGTCGATAGCAAAAATATGCAGTGACAAAGGAATTGCCGCCCACTGAAACTTCTTGATGCCGCCGTAATAGTGGGTTTTGAATAGTGCCAGGCCATGTTTTTCATACAGTGGCTGAGCTTTAATGTCTATTCTGGGGACGTCATGGTGTGCGGCGATAAACCTGAAACCCTCGCTGACTGGTCTTTTTCCGATAACGGCAAGCCCCATGGCGCGGTTTTTATTTATAAAATATACTTTGCTGCCGGGTTTGAGTTTTTTATTCTGGCCAAGAGCGGCCAGTTGCTTAAATCCGGCTTTGTTGATGAGCTTTTCTGCAAATTCTATCGTGCTGCGTTCAGTTTTGCAGCGCGAGATGAATTCGAGATAGTCCTTGCAACGCTTTTCAAGCAGCTTGAGTTCGCTGTCCTTGATTTTGTCCCAGGCGCAGTCTACCTTGAATACTGCCGGGGTCTTCGTTTTTTCTGTTTTTTTCGGCATAAAATTGCTTCCTTTCTTGATCATGTCAGGTCAATGACAGCGGTATACTATCATATTTACAAAAATGCTGGTAGAATATCTGTGAGGTTTTGAATTTTACCAGCCAATTTATTTATTCAAACCACGGAACTAAAATGACTACATTAACTTTTTCGCAAGCTTTTAACGATCTTGCAAAACGATTGCAGAAGGTTATTGTCGGCAAGTCTGCCCAGATTGAAAAAACTCTCGTCTGCCTGCTCGCCGATGGCCACCTGTTGCTCGAAGATATGCCCGGAGTTGGCAAAACCACTCTGGCATCGGCTCTGGCTACTTCTATTGGTGGCGTGTTCAGCCGCATTCAGTTTACCGCAGATCTTCTGCCTTCAGATATTATTGGTTCACGTATTTATCGACGGCAGACCGAACAGTTTGAATTCGTCAAAGGCCCGGTGTTTGCCAATGTGGTGCTTGCCGACGAGTTGAATAGAGCCCCGCCTAAAACACAAAGTGCTTTGTTGCAGGCCATGAACGACTTTTCGGTAAGTGTCGAAAAGCATCATTTTGATCTGGTTCGCCCATTCATGGTTATTGCGACCCAGAATCCGAAAGGCTTTCATGGAACATATCCTTTGCCGGAGTCCCAGCGTGACCGCTTTATGATGAGAGTTTCGCTTGGTTATCCAAGTGAAGTCGAAGAGCTGGAGATTCTTAAAATTCATCATGGCAAACTGCAGGAGAAGATCTGCGAAAGCTTTTTAACGCTGCAGCAGGTTGCAGAGGCCCAGGCTGAAGTTCGTGCTATTGCAATGTCTGAGATGATTATGAAATATATCAGCCGCGTGGTATGCGCCATTCGTGCTCATGAAGAAGTTGAGCTGCCAGTGAGTCCGCGCGGCAGCATTGCCCTGATGAATGCTGCGCAGGCGATTGCTTATATTCGTGGCAAAGATTACGTCAGCATTGACATGGTCAAGGAAATTGCTCCCGAGATATTGGCACACCGCATCGGGTTGCGCGGCGTTTCATCGCTGACTTCTGAGGGCGCCCGCAATGATTGGCTGATTGGAGAAATATTGCAGAGGGTGCCTGTTGAGTAGTCACAGAAGCAAAATCAGGCCGACCAGGTCCGGTAAAACTCTGTTCTTTCTGGGCATATTTCTTCTGTTTGCTGCGCAAAACACCGGTAACAATCTTCTTTATCTTATGAGCAGCTGTTTTTTTGCCTGTCTAATCTGGTCTGCTGTTATCAGCTGGCGTAACATAAGTGGTCTCAAGATCGAGCTTCTGCTGCCGGATTATTATTTTGCCGGGCAGAAGGACACAATCAGATGTCGAATTGAGGATCTTGTTGGTCGCCCAAGATTTTTTCTTGGTTTTGAAGATGATTTTGCCGAGTTTCTGCCGGCCAGCAACTTTCTGATGCTGAAGAGCGTTTTACAGACCTCACAGCGGGGTAGCTACAAAGTCAGCGGTTTCAAGGTGTTTTCTAGTTATCCAGTTGATCTGTTTATCTGCACCTGTGAGGTTTTGCCGATTGATTTTCAAGTCGGCCCCCGGCCGGCAGCGAGGATTCCAGAAGTATTCAACCGTGAAGAGGGTGGCGCCGTCGATCAGCTGGTTTCTGGCAAAGAGGGCGACTACTGGATGCAAAAGCCATATCAGGATGGCGAAGATGCCATGTTGATCAACTGGAGCATCTCGGCACGCTCGCTTACCGAATGGGTGCTTATCAAATCGGTTAAGTTTGGCCTGAATAAGAAGCTTTGCTTTGATTTTGACGGCATAGAAGGACAGATGTTCGAGGACTGTCTTGAGGTTGCGGCAGGTTTGATCATGCGGCTTCGTCAGCACGACATTGATGGCTTTGTCTGGGCTGCTGAAAACGAAGGTGGTTATTGCTGGCAGTCGGTAATGTTTGATCTTCCTGGGCTGGTAAGCTGGCTGGCACGCATTCAGCCTGGCCAATTTCCTCAGCCAGATGATGCTGATGTTGAAGTGCTGAAGTTTGCAGATATCTACAGGAGTTTTGCGTGATGAATGATGCTTCTGTAGAGCTCCGGATAATTGGGCAGAGTGATAGCAACTATTACCGTTCCCATGGTGCGTTGCCGATTTCGCAAGATTTTTTTCGACTGCTTGTGCTTCTGGCCGGGCTTTCACTGCTGGCAATCTGGTCTACCGGATATTTGCGAACTCTGCTCAGTTATCTGGCGTTGCCGCTTCTTCTTTCTGCAATATTTGCACGCCCGCTGGCTTCTGGTCGGATTTTTCTGCAACTGGGAAGTGTGGCAGCTCTACTCTATATGCTCGGCAACCTGCGCGGACCAACCCCTGGCGTAGTTCTTCTGCTGCAATTTGCCAGTCTGATTGTCTTTTTACAGATACTTGTTCTCGATTGTCTGAGAAGCGCGCATGGTGTGATTATTCTTTCTATTATGATTATTCTGGCTGTTGCGGCTATGAATATAAATTTTGTTTTTCCTTTGATTTTGATGCCTTACATTTTTGTTTTTTACCTGATTCTTCGTCACCTTGCTGTTCATCGCCATCAAGCACTGGCAAAAACGCCGGTCAAATTGCGCCTGAACAACCCTCTTGGCTTTAGCCGCCTGGCTGTCGGCACCCTTGTTTCAATATTGATATTCGGGTTTTTGTGGCTGGTCATGTTTTATCTGATCCCCAGAACTAAGAGTTTTGGAATTGCTTCTGATCTGTCCAGGCGCAAGCTCAAAGGCTTCAACGACACGATGAGCCTTGGTGATGAAGGTTTGCTCGAGGATAATCCGGCGGTAATTATGCGGGTCAGGCCTGTTGAAGAGAAGACTCATACGGCGTCTGTTATAAGGCGCATAGGAAACAAGCTGTTGCGTGGCGCCACCTTTGCCAGGTATTCGGTCGGAAAGTGGGAAAAAGGCACGAAACGGCGGTGGTATATCGATTTGCGTCGTAACAGCGGCGAACTGAGATTGCTTCGCGATCAACCCAATCCGCGCGATCTTCATCAGCTTGAGATGTTGCTCGAGCATATTGATCCGCCGGTTATTTTTCTGCCAGAACGAACGGTCACGGCGAGATTTTCGGTGCCCTATGTGGCATACGAGGAAGACCTGTCTTTTCACTTTATACACAGACCCGGCGCGACGCGAAGATACGTAACGACGGTTATTCTCGACCCAGAGGAGCCCGAAGACTCACCTGTGGCCGAAGTTGAGGAGAGTCGCGAAACGGCTCCCTATTTGAGCACAACAGGAATTCCTCCGCGGGTCAGTTCATTGGCTCAAAGCCTTGCTGGTGGCAGTACAACAATTTCCGCCCGCGTTGCAAAAGTCATGCGGCACCTGCGTAGTCAGTTCGAATACTCTCTGGAACAACCTGCACTAACAGTGGTTGACCCTGTCGAAGATTTTCTTTTCGTCTCAAAAGAGGGAAGCTGCGAACATTTTGCCAGTTCTATGGTGTTGCTG
>MFYY01000074.1:0-6419 GCA_001787855.1 Candidatus Riflebacteria bacterium GWC2_50_8
GTGATATCGTCGATCGAGCAATTCTGGCGCTGACGCGCCTTTACACCATTCTTGTTAAGGTAGCCGACAATTACCGGTGGCGCAGTAAAAATGCCAGCCGGATTGGTTGCTTTGTAAACATCCTGCGCCTTTTGGTCAATGCCAAGTCCCTTGAATACAGAGGTCATCGCAAACTGGCCGCAATAGTTGTCGCCGTCAATCGAAATATCCTGCTCTTCGTAGCCAGGCAGAATTTTGCTGGAACCTTCGTCGGGGTCTGGCGCATTGCTGGCAGCGACTTCTGGTCCGTTTTCTGTTTCTTCTTCTGTTGGCAGAATGCTAACCGGCTCTGGTTCATCTGCAGGAACGATTACGCCTTCGTTCACGCCTACTGCTGCAGGTGACGATTCGGTTTCGCTGGCGGTGTTTGCTTCAGTCTGCAGGTTCGGATCTATCTTGATCGTGCTCTCTTCATCAAATGGGCCGGCAAAACCAGGGACCAGGCCCGTAAAACTGAGAACAGCAACAGAGATGATCAGAATAAACATGAATAAATTCAACGACTTCTTCATAGTCTACCCCTTTTGACATCTTAATTCTAACATTCCCAGAAACAAACTGCCAGGTTGCCCAAAAACGGTACATCATTGGCAGAAAATCCTTCAAGGCAATTACTATTAATACCAGCATCTCGCCAGAAAGTTTTTATTCATTTATTGGCAGTGCATACATCACTATAGGCTTATGAGCTTTGCCTGTGATGTAAAAATGCTGCTTGCTCAGTCGATATTGAACGGGTCGCTACTGGGAGGCTTCCCGGAATCATGACCGGAAACATTGGCCGCAGAGCCTCGGCGTGTTTTGTATTCGATGCCTGCCGGCGGCGGCGAATCGGTAAAGTGCATGGTGCCGTTCGCATCTATCCATTGATAAATCGTGCCGGGCCGATGTACAACCGGTTGGGCAACCGGTTTTTGCGGGGTTCCCGTCTGGATATTGCCAGAACCGGTCTGGCTGCCACGACTGGCCAGGTAACGATCGACATTTGCCGATTGCCCCAGAATCGTGCGCATCTGCACGTTACTGAGATTTCCGAAAGTTTCTCTATCTAGAATTTGCGCTGCTTTAAAAGCATGTTCCGGGTAATCTTTTACAAAATTCTTCAAAAAGGCAGCCATGCGGTTGTCACGGTTGTTATGCTTTGAAAAAGAATCGAGAACAAGTTTTTCGCCATCTGGAAGCTCTTTGGCCAGTCTGGTGAAAATCAGGGCGTTGATCGCCTCGACGTTCAAAAAATCTTCGCCAGTGATCTGGCCGCCGGCGATCGGATAAGAGTCGTAACCGCCTTCGGGCTTTTCGATTTTAACCGTTTGCAGGCTGTTTCTGGTGTGATTCTCTTCTTCAGGAAAAAAGAGAGCCTTGATAAAATTGGCAAAGCCCTCGGCAAAAGACGCTTTTGGCGCAGTTTTTTCGTTAGCATAGTGTGTATCGTCAAACCCGTAGCCGTTGTATTCGATAGCGGTCAGATCAAGAGCGTGGCCGAACTCATGGGCATAGGTCCCCTTCATCTGACTGACAGCTCCCGGGCCATAGCCAATGCAGTTTACACCACTGATGCGGATCTCGGAATGAATATTGTAGGCTCCGTTTTCGTGACGATATAATCTGGCGTTCTGCGGCCAGAAATCATCGCGCACCTTTGGGTAGCGTTCGCTGTTCTCGTAGCCAGTGATATCAACCAGGTCGACCTTTATGCTGCCGCCGGTGCCGGGGTAGCGCGGTTTCAGTTCGTTGAATTTCTGGTGCGTAGAAAACCGGTAAGTCTCCAGCAGACCGCGTTGCAGGTCGGTCAGACTGCTTTCGTTACCGCCCATCAGCTGAAGCAGCTGGGCTTCGCTTCGCACCTGAACTGATCTTACCAGGTAGGCGTTTCGCCCATCTGCCGATTCTACAAGGGTTTCGTTGCTGCCAGCCGCGCGCGTCATTTCCTGAATCGTGCCGTAACGGGTTATGACCGAATAGGTTGTGCTCTGCTCAACCGCTGCAAACAGGCCGCTTGTCAGGATGCAGAAGATTATTGCAACAAAAATTCCAGCGCTGCGATTTAGTCTCATTCTCATTTTTTACTCCCGGCCTGGTCGGCAAAAAAACGGATAGCATCCGAATATCGTGCCTCTTTCTGTGCGTTGCTCTGAGCGAGTTCCAGTAACTTCTGACGCTCAAACTGGTCGGGGTATTTTTCTGCATCGCTGGCCATCGCGACAATGGCATCGTAATCGGGCAGATACTTTACGCCAACCTTTACCCATGACCCGATTTCGTCAGGCTGCTGACCGGTTTTGCTGGCAAGAATCCGGATCTTTCGGACTGAGCCTGGTTTAAGGTTTTTGAGAGTGCGTAAATTGGTTAACACTTTGAGGTCTTTTGAGCTGTCAAAGTAAATCTCGAGGTCGCTGAGATTGCCGAGTGTGCTTTGCAGAATAACTGACAGCTGGAGCTTGCCGTTGCTGTCGAAGTGCGAGTCACTTATCAGCAAAGAAAGATTGGCCGGCAGTTGATAGCTGAACTGGTTGCCTGCTGCCCGCGCTGACATTGTCGCAACGACCATTGTCAGCAGTAGAATTATCAGAAACAATCCGGATGACTGCGTCTTCATAAGAAATTCTCCTGTTGTCAATCAATCCTGAAATCTAACTGCTTGATTTAACCTTCGCTTCGAGTTCGCGCAGGCGCTTGAGTATCTCGGCCATGGCATCATCACCGCTTTCTTTGGCCGGTCCAGCTTCTTTCTGCTGCTCTGGCTTTGGCGACTGAGGCTGCTGCATGAACGGGTTAAATGGCGACTGCATCCAGGGATTCTGAAAAGGCATCTGCGTCATCTGGGGCATTTGTGGCATGCCAGGCATGGTCGGCATGCTGAAATTGCCTTCCTGAAAGCCCTTGTAGACATCCATCATCCATGGGAAAAACTTTTTGAAAAAACTGTCAATCGCCTCTGGCGGCGACTGCAGAATCATCTGGTAAAAATAGGTGGGCAGCAGATCATAGCGCTCTTCGAGCAGAACCTGCATCAGGATATACTTGGTGATGTCTTTTCCGGTGCTTTTCTCGACAACCTTTACCTTGTCGCCACGCTGCAGAAAATCGCGGATTTCAGTCAGTGAAACGTAGCGGGCTTCTTCGACACAATAAAGTCGGCGGTTATCGTATTTTTTTATCAGTATTTCTTTCACTGAGAACCTCGGCTATGTGATTAAGTGCGGCGGGAACTATGGTTAAGCCTACATGGTGCGTATCGAGCACCTTGACACTTGCAACTCTGGCGCCTCGTGCCTGCAGTCCCTTCGTGTAAGTGGCACTTTTCAGGAACAGAACGCCATCGCTTTTGTCGGCAAACTCTCCGACCGGCACTTCAAACCAGAAAAACTTTATTTTGTCTATGGCCTGTTTGGTGCCGGCGAGAACATGGCAGGTAACCGAGGGATCCACGCCTTTTTCATTGAGCAATCTTATCACATCGCCGCCTTCTTGTATAGCACGGTCAATGCCGTCTGATACCAGAAGGGTTGAAACGCCGCCGTTGTAGAGTGCAGATCTGGTCAGGTTTACATCAGCAGTCATGCTCTGATTGCTGAAATCAATCCCGTCTTTCACCCAGTTGTGCAGCATCTGAAACTGACCCGGAAAAAGCTTGTTGTGATGATAGTTGTCGACAAACATACCCTGCCACAGCATTGATTCGGGGCCGAGCGGTGCAGCCAGGCCCTGCTGTTTGACCGTGAAATTATAGGCATAATATCTGAAAGCAGTGTCGATGCCCTTGAGAGGTGAGGCTACAAAGAGTATTTTGCGTATGTCTTTACGGAAAGGAGTAATCCAATTGTAATCATGAACATTCGAAGCAAGATCAGATGCGTAAATTCTTACCGGCATGGCACCTTTGCTGTGGCATATAACATCGACCTTTTCGCTGCCGGTGACTGACTTGATGCGGGCTATCGCGTTTGCCAGCTGCTGTGCCTGAAGAAAGTTGCAGCCATGCGGGTGTGAGAAGGTAACAGCAAAGACCGAAAAACCTTGCTTGACAAGGTGCTGCATGAGCCCCGGCTTTTCAATGTAGCCGTCTTCGGGGATGTCGAAAGTCCAGGGATGGCAAAAGCCACGGCAGGCGTTGTCGCCAGCACCATGGACCAGCAGAACCGGTGTTTTATAATTGGTTTTGTCCCAGTTTGGGGCAAAATGCAGCAGAAAGTTGCGTGAATGTGGTTTATTGGTGTTGAAAGCCTTCTGAATAATGCGGTGATTCTGCCGGCTTTTTAAATGAAAATTTTCAACAGTGAAATGCGGGTCGGTATCTTCGAGCAGCTCAATGCGCTCCCACGGATTAGAATCACGCCCGGTAATGTCGCTGACGACTAAAAGCTCAGCGCTGGCAGTGTTCCAGCCGATTAAGGCCATTAAAAACAGGCAGCAACAAACCGCCCTGAATATCTGGTTAGAAAAAAAGCTTCTGCTATTCTTATTCACTTACTCTATACCTTTCCCTTGTCAGGAAATAATACTAGTGCCCAATTCTGTCAGAGAGCGCTTCGAACGGTTATTAGCTAGTCTATACGGTTGAGTTCAAGCGAAGCGCACCCGGAAAGTTTTCTGTAAGATAAATTCTAACCGAAAAAAGTCATATTTCCAAGGGGCAATGCCAGATTATTTTATCTATGTTTGTGAAGATCGGTACATGCTGCTGCTCCGCAGACTTAGTTTGTTCTCTGTTACAATTTAGCTGCACAATTTAACTGTCAAATGATCTGTCTCCGACTTGTTTTTATAAAAAAGTTTTCGTTACGGGCGGTTCTGGGGTTATCATATCTTACATGACTAATGATCAGAATGATGAAAACAGCGACGTTACTCCAGAACTGGTGCAGAAACTCCAGGACGTCAAAGACCGCTGTATGCCGGCCCCTGGCATTTCATATCGAGCTTTTTACCTTTTTTTGTTATTCTGCTCGTTAATTCAGTATCTTTCTCATCAGATGGTTGTCGACTTTATTGACTGGGATTCACTGCGCTACGCCCACGGTCTGCTGCCCCTTAACGTTCTGATGATGCGTAATGCGATCGTGCCAGGATTGCTGCCTGCAGCGATTTTGAGCTTTTTTTTGCTGTCATTCAAGTTTAAATCGTTGCGTTCGCCAGTTTTTCTTGCCTGGTTTGCTTTGATCATGTTTGGCCTGACCGCATGTCATTCCTGGACGTCAGCGATATTCTCATTTCATCTGGTGCCCAGAATTTCGCCCTGAGAATACATGGCTTAGCGCGACTGCACGAGGCTGGCCGAATCTTTCTGGCAATTAAATAAGTGGCGACCTGCCAAAAATCCCGCTTTTCTCTTGCAATTCTTACGATTGTCTCTTGTTGCCTCTCGCCGGGTCAGGTGAATAATTTCACAAACCGGTTTGCGGGTGATTTTTTGTAAAAACTCTTGCAAAACTGCGAAAACAGGCGTAGTAGTGCAGCGTGCAGATTTTTCTGCGCTTGAAATAACTGGCTGACGCCTTTCAGGAACAAATTATGCAGCAGTATCTTATTGCAATAGCTTTAATCATGACCGGTGGTATTCTTACCCTGATCATCAGAAAACATCGGGATGTAAGCGCCATTATCGGCGCCGGTTCTGCGATTATCGGTTCGCTGATCGCGGTGTTGCCTGTCTTAAAAGTAGTATTCGCTGGCGCAGATTTTCCAGTGCTGCTGCTTAATCTGCCGCTTGGGGAAGCGACACTCAAACTTGACGCTGTTTCGGCATTTTTTGCGCTGCCGGTTCTCGTGCTGCTGCCTGTTACCGCTCTTTTCTCAGGGGCTGTCGCCCGCCAGGAAAAATATGGTGCTGATGGTTACTGGTTTTTTCTCAATACTCTGGCGGCAGCAATGCTTTCGTTGCTGATCTCGGCAAATGCCGCAGTTTTTCTGGTTTCCTGGGAAATCATGTCGGTCGCGGCATTCTTTTTGATCACGCATCGTGATGAAATTGCTACGGCACGCAGCGCCGGCTGGCGATTCCTGGTTGCCAGCCATGTCGGAACTGCTGCTTTGATGCTGCTGTTTGCGTTGCTCGCAGCTCGTTCCGGCAGTCTCGAATTTGCGCAGTTTGCCGGGGCATACTTGCCTGATGGCCTGGGTTCGCTGGCGTTTTTTCTGGCTCTGTTCGGGTTTGGCGTCAAGGTTGGCCTGCTGCCTCTGCATGTCTGGCTGCCTGATTCTTATACCTACGCCGATGCTCCGGTCTCAGCACTGCTGTCCGGCGCGATGAGCAAGATGGGGTTTTATGGTCTGCTGCGCGTCTTGATGTTGTTGCCGGCTCCGGTGGCTTCCTGGGGCTGGACATTGGTTATTGGCGGGTTGTTGACCGGAATTTTTGCAATGATTATGGCCCTGGCGCA
>MFYY01000074.1:6573-6691 GCA_001787855.1 Candidatus Riflebacteria bacterium GWC2_50_8
AGCTGTTTACTGGGGGCTGGGCACGCGCAAGCTCGAAATGATGGGCGGTCTGGCCAAAAGTATGCCTTTTACTGCGGTTTGCTTTGCTATCGCACCGGCTGCCATTGCCGGGTTGCCG
>MFYY01000075.1:0-292 GCA_001787855.1 Candidatus Riflebacteria bacterium GWC2_50_8
TACCTGGTCGAATGTTTCGCCGGTGAGGCCGGCGTGCCCTGCGTAGAAATCAAGAATTTCCGCGACAGATGGGTTGGCGCAACCGAAGGCAACCTTGAAGCTATTTTTAAAATTCTGCACGCCATGGGTCAGGTCATCGTCTTTATCGACGAAGCCGACCAGGTTGCCGGCAAACGCGAAAGCGGTTCTGGCGATTCCGGGGTTTCAGGGCGTATTTATGCGATGCTGGCGCGCGAAATGGCCGACACCCGCAATCGCGGGCGCATATTCTGGATCTTTGCCACCTCACGCC
>MFYY01000075.1:342-2790 GCA_001787855.1 Candidatus Riflebacteria bacterium GWC2_50_8
ATTCCGCTGTTCGCGCCACAGACCATAGAAGACAAGCAGGCACTGTTTAAAGCGCTGGCGCGCAAAAACAAGGTTAAAATCAGCGACGAAGACATGCCTGACTTCCCGGAATCAATGGATTTTGGTGGCAACGAAATGGAAGGCATATTGATCATGGCTTCACGCATGTATGAGCTGCAGAATGATGATGATCCCGAACGCAAACCGGTCGGGCACTTCATAAAAACAGCTATCCAGGCCTACCGGCCCATGGCACACTCTGCCAGACTGGAATACATGGATTTAGCAGCAGTTATAGAATGCACCGATCAGCGCTTTCTTCCCGAAAAGTTTGCGGCGCTCGATATCGACGAAGTTAAAAAACGTATGGACGAACTGAAACTGGAAATCAGCGAGTAATCGCCGGCTTTCAGCCCAGCGCAACCATACCCATTTTCTGGCGGGCCTGCAGATACTTGATAATGCGGATCAGCGTGCCAACGCCAGGCGTCGAGCGCAGTTCAAACCCGTCTGAAAGCATGCGAATAAGCCCCAGCCCACGACCACGGCTGGAATGCAGGCCCTTCAGAGTTTTCGGAATTTCAAGTCGCGCAGAATCGAACCCACACCCTGAGTCTTTCACAGAGACTTCCAGTCGGTTCTCATAAATCAGGTATTCGATTTCGAGTTCGGCCTCGCCACCAACCCTGCCGCTGTGCTCTATGGCATTGGTATAGGCCTCATCGACTGCCATGGCCAGCTCAAATATCTGATCTTCTTCGAACCCCATTCGACGAGCTATGTCTTCGGTATTGTCTCTGATCACTCTCAGGTATCGCGGGTTTCTAAATTTAAAAAAAACCTGCTCAGGTTGTATAGTTTTTATTTTCATCTGTCCCCTCTTTGATAATAACCTTTTCCAATGATTTAGCAAGAGCCCCTGCTTCAGCAGCCCATCAAACCCCGCAACGATCTGCATGACTAAAATTTGGCTGAGCGCCCCGAACTTTTTTTGCGCCGGCGCAAATCTGCCCCGATTAGAATTTTGCATTGGCTGTTTTTTTATGGTACAACCGGGTCTTTGACAGTTAACTAAAATTTTTCTGCAAGCCTGATCACGGGCTATTTTTTTTGTCAAATTTCAATCTTTTTTGCTGCACAATGCTGCACAATATGCCATGTTTAGAGGGAACGGGGGAATGCTTCACATGAGACTTCAAATTGTAAAATCAAAAAACGCTGTTTCTCTTTATGTCGTTAAGTCTGTTTATGAGAACAAAAGACGCACTTCCAAGGCGGACGAGTATCACCACATTCTGTGGCGATGCCCTTTCAGACAGCCATCAGATCCTTTCGCTCAGCGTTAAGCTGAGCGGAAGGAGTAGCCGACTCGCGGAGGGCTGGTTGCCTGAAGGCGTCAAGCCGTAAGGCAAACAGACCGCAGTGAGTCGGCGTGCGCGCCACCCATAGCCAGAATGAGCAGGGCTTTATGGATTTTGCTAAGTAATTCAGCTGAATTCAGGGTGACTTTTATGGCTCTTTTGACTCAATTCGCATCTTTTTTGGTTTCACGAAACCAAACGTAATTTTATGTACGTTAAGCCATTCTCGTACACCAGGGTTTTTGAGAAGAGCTTGCTGAGAATTGGAAGATCGCCTATTTAAGCGACTTCCTGGTCTCTTGAAATTCATTCTCAAAATCAACTTGTTAATGTTTTCCAAGAAAACGAGTTTTGAGAACGCTTATGTCGCAGCGCGGAAGGCCTATCAATGCCGGGCGCTTTTTCATTAGCGTGCGTAAATTTACTTTTGGTGGGGTGACCCCAGACAGGCTGAAAAATTAAAAACCATCCTGCTGACGATAAAAGAAGGCAAGAAGCGAGAAACATAATAAGCCTGGGAAAAAAATATACTATACTTTGAAAAGCCAACCTCGATCTTGTGCGCATCTTTTCATAATTTTAGCTTTTTTTTCAATAGCACTTTTTTCCAAACATGAAAAATCAATATATGCATGCTCTGGAAATGGCTGCCCATCAGCAATTACATCTAAAGACTGATTTTTACAGTCATTGTAGGTTATAGCCACAACACCAACGGACTGACAATTTGGAGTGTTGACAAAATGCGCTAAGGAATCTTCAGGGGTTATCATATCACCGTTATAAACAGAAAGTTTGTCTTCGTCCTTAGGAGTTGGTCGAAAAACCTGAGATGTAAACTGACCGTTTTGAACAAAACTGGGGTGAACTTGGCGCAAAAGGAGAGTTTCTGGCTTCATACGGACCCCAGCATGGGCTTTAACAAATCATTCAGAGTGTGCCAGTCTTCTTCGACATCTAACTGCAATAAATGATCATCAGAGGATGAATCTGCTATGCTGACAATCTGCAATTCGCCATTTTTAGTTAAAAGACATATTTCTAAAGAAATTTCGTGGGTTGCTGTTGACCATTCCGCTTGAACTTT
>MFYY01000075.1:2819-6564 GCA_001787855.1 Candidatus Riflebacteria bacterium GWC2_50_8
ATGGCAAACTGTCGTCATAAAAAGTGGTAAACACATTTGTAAGCCATTGTAGGCCCGCCTTGGGAAAGGCGCTGCCCTTGCCGTTGAACCAACCGTTACCTAATTCCCCTAGTTCATCTAGAAGCCTGTTGCCAACGTCCAGAGGGTCAAGAATATTAAGATGTTCGATAGTATCAAAAGTCTGCAATTTGCTCATGCGATTGAACCTACCAACGCCTTGAATTGACACCTTGCCACCCTTTAAGAACCCATTAAAGGCTTCCATTATCGTTTCAAAATGTTGTTGTGGGGCAGCAGCACTGATTCTTTGGCCGTCTTTTAACAATAATGTGAATGTGGCTTTTTCCTGATCAAATTCGGGAATCTGACCTCTAATTAACACTTCTTCTGTTAGTTCTCTTTCTTGCGACAAACACAGCAATTTTTTCCGCGTCTCTCTGTTAAGGCTTGCGGGCCTAGCCTGGTCTGCTGGATTAAACTCCATGGCTTCATCTTGTCGCAAACTACGGCCAATACGATCGAAATAGCCAAGCAAATTGGCAGGCAAATGCTGAGTTATTGCCTCATTGAACTGGGCTGCATTAACAGCATTGATGATACTGTTTCTCGCTTTTTCATAGCATTCTTGATTCTCGAGAGGCAACAAAGTAAGAGCAACATACAAGACTAGTTTTGCAACAGCGCTTCCTTCGTTTATTTCAGTCAATTTAACCGAAATACTATCGGTAAAACCACGCGGTAGTCTTTTACGGTTTGGATGTTTATTGTAATAATGCCATTTAGCAACTTCAATGACCATTTCTTCCAAAACAGCCAAATCCTTAAGAACTTCTAAAGGAATGGCGTGACCGGAAAACCGTTCGCCAACCATCCTTGGAGCAAGAAAATCAATTGCCTTGGTCACGATGCACCCCATGTTTTACCATTACACTCTGCCATCTTTTTTCAACAGGCACTGCCAGCAGGATACTTCAATTTACGAAACATTAAAAGCGGTTTAATTGTTTAGGCCAAATTAGAAGCCTGGGCATTGCTTTGGCCAAACCCTTGATTTAGCTTCATCGACAATGAAATGATGTATGACGGCTTCTATGCCGTATGCAGCAATCTTGAGGGAGACACCAGTGAAATCATCGCGATCAATAAAAAACGATGGAAAATAGAGGAATGTTTCAGGATTATGAAAACAGAGTTCAAGGCAAGGCCTGTTTTCTTAAGTCGAGACGATAGAATTAGAGCTCATTTTCTCACATGTTATCTGGCTCTGTTGATATACAGGCTGCTGGAAAAGCGCTTGAACAAGGAATTCACATGCTGCGAAATCATAGCCGCACTCAAAAGCATGAGATTTATAAAGATTGAGGGAGAGGGGTATATCCCTGCTTATTCAAAAAGCGCTGTTATAGATGCTCTGCACGAGAAATTCGACTTCAGAACAGATTATCAGATAGTTTCAAACAGGCAGATCAAAAAAATTATAAAAAAGACGAAAACCTAAAAACATTACTCACTTTTTAACGCATCCTCGATAGCTTGCAACGCCTCTTTTCATGAGCGATTGAGGGTGTTTTTTATCTTCGCAACTGTCAAAGACGGGATAATAACCTTTTCCAATGATTTAGCAAGAGCCCCTGCTTCAGCAGCCCATCAAACCCCGCAACGATCTGCATGACTAAAATTTGGCTGAGCGCCCTGAACTTTTTTTGCGCCGGCGCAAATCTGCTCCGATTAGAATTTTGCATTGGCTGTTTTTTTATGGTACAACTCTGAATATGATAATATCCCGCTCAATAACCAGTTATAAATTCATTCTGCTGATCGTTGCCATGCTATTTTGTGCAAGCGTCCGAGCAGATGAAACTATGACGAATTTTCCGGCCTGGATGAACCTGGCAGACCAGCAATCAAAAGACAAGCAGGGAATCAACGAACCGAGCATGCCGATAGATCCTGCCACCGGGCAGCCCGCTACCGAGTCAACCCGCAGCAAGAACTTCAAGCCACAGCTGCCGGATTTTAAAAAGATGCGCGAAAAAGCTATCAAGCTCGAGATGGAGAAAAAGAGTAACGATATCGGCAGTCTCGAAAAGTCTTACAGCATCTCAGTCAAGAATCTTGAACAGCTGAAGGGCAACAAATCAGATCTTGAAAGGCTGCTCGCCGCCAATCCTGGCGCAAACGAACGTCTGCAACTCCTTGAAGGCATCAAGGAAATCGAAAACAAGATCAAAGCCAGCGAGGAACTGCTGGCTCTTATCGGCGGCGACAACGCGTCAGGCACGCCAGGTCAGGCAATAGCAAGTCTGACAGCCGAACAGTTCGACCGCGCGATGAAACTGCAGAAACAGCTGTTTTCAAAAGAGCCTAAAAAAGCCGGCGCAATTAAAGTACCGGCCCGCCCTGAGGCACCAAAAGGTCTCAATTCTCAAACTGGCGACACAACCGACAAAGGAAGTGACGAAGAGATTGAGGCGCGAGCGGCAAAGCTGCGCCATCGACCATATCGCCCGGGACGAATCAAATCGTTTTATCTTGAGTCTAAAGAAGCGCAGAAAAAAGCCTCTGAGGAGGCCGGAAACGAGTGAAAAGCAAGCATAAAACCCTTACGTTCTTAATACTGGCGTTTATCAGCCTGTTCACCTGCCCTGCCCAGGCGCAATATTCGGTTATCAAGGGCGATGAGCCGCGCATCAGAGCGATTCTTTATCATGGCGACAATCCGCGCGCGCTGATCTATTATAAAGACCAGCGCCATCACGTTGTCGACAAGATGCGCCTCGATGAAGAGTGGTATGTAGAGCAGATCAGGCGAGAAAGCATACTGTTCAAGAAAAGTTCGACGCAAACCTTTGCCGAAATCTACCTTAACCCGCCAAAGCGACCGCGAAATCACCGCGACTGGTCATTTTTCGGGCATCCGATCGCCCTCTGGGAAGCAACAGAACTGCTCGCGCACGGCTTCGGCTACCAGGCCCTGATGCACTTTCAGGCCGGCGGAGCGGTAGTTCCCGGCAGTCACGCTGGAAATATTAAAAGCATGCTGCGCAAAATTCTGCCACCACACCACCGCTACGCGATTGTTGGCCCTCTGTTGCTGGTTCTGCCAGTGCAACCCTCGGGTGAAGAGTGGACAGAAGTGCTCGCCCGCATGACCAAATGCTCACCCGGACTGCTGACCCTGCGATATCCAGGTCTTAACAAGGCCGGCGTCATCATCTCACGCGGCGATGACATTCAATTCATCCTTAGAAAAATCTCGCTCGGAGGCAAGGTGCCGATCCAGTTTCCGCGCGACCTGCATTTTCCGGTCTATGCATCGTTCCGCAACGTGCCATTCGCCCAAATTCTTGCCAACACTGTATATCTGAATCAATGCATTATCATCGAGCGTGAAGAAGGGCTGGAAGTAACCCCGTGGCCCCGGCAGATCCTGCAAAGACGACCTTATGCTGACTACCCGCTGCTGCAGAGCCTCCCCCTTGAACCGCAGGCCGGAAGCGGCCCGACACCACCACCCGTAGTTCCCGAGCACCTTCTTGATCACCCGGTCGTGTATCAGAACATGGATTGATAAATGACAAAACCAATTCTGTCACTGCAGAAATGCAGCACTTACGAACAGACTCTTGTTGACGCCGCAATTACTCGCCTGCTTGAACCGCTTGGCGGTATAAAGGCTTTTGTCAGAGCAGGACATCGGGTTTTAATCAAACCCAACATGCTCAGCTGCAAAGATCCCGATAAG
>MFYY01000075.1:6585-8868 GCA_001787855.1 Candidatus Riflebacteria bacterium GWC2_50_8
TCTGCCGTGACGCCGGGGCCAGAGTCTTTATCGGTGACAGCCCGCCATCGATTTTTGGGCGCACCGAGGAATTCTGGAACAAAACTGGTTTCGCCACAGCAGCTGCCAACAGCGGCGCTGAATTGATCTGCTTTGAAAACGACGACAAAAAGCCGATATCCTTCAACAGCAACGGGAAACAGCTGACAGTCTATGTTACCAAACATTATTTTGACGCAGATCTGGTAATAAATCTCGCCAAAATGAAAACGCACAATCTCACACGCATTACCGGCGCCATGAAAAACCTGTTCGGGCTGGTACCTGGCCTGGCTAAGGCGCAATGGCACAAAGCATTTCCGCGCCCGATCGAGTTTTCTGACTTCATTACCGATCTGGCCCACCAGCTGCCATGCGCGCTGTCAATAATGGATGCCATCGAAGGCATGGATGGACAGGGCCCAGCCGGCGGCCGAGTTGTCAAACCAGGTGTCCTGCTGGCCGCCACTTCGCCGGTTACAGTCGATCTTGGCTTCTGCGGAATTGTCGGGCTCGACCCGGACAGCATACCAATGTTGAAGCGTTGCCAGGCCCTTGGCTGGGGAGCCAGCTCTCTCGACGGGATTGAACTGGCCGGCGAAGCGCTCGAAAGCCTTAAAATGCGGGATTATCGCGTTCCCAGGCTGGCGCCTATATCATTCATACCTGAATCCCTGCTCAATTTTGCGCGCAGATTCGTGTGGGCAGGCCCTGAACTGCTGCCTGATCTCTGCATAAAATGCGGCAGATGCAAAAAAATCTGTCCGGCCGATGCGATAGAAATCAGTGCAAATGGGGCGGAGTTCAACCGCGAGCGCTGCATAGCCTGCTTCTGCTGCATGGAAGTCTGCCCTGTCGATGCCATAGAGATGAAAACAAGCCTGTTGCTCAGTCTCATCTTCAAAATGCGTGGACTAAAGCGCAAACTCAGGAATCATAAAAAGTGAAGCGGCATTTGAAGAATCTCTTTCATCGCCTGCAGGCCTGGTTGCTCGATCTTCTTGCGCACAGCTGCAATCGCATGTCTTTGTCGCGCAAAAAGCATCTGGCAGGCTTGTTAACACTTCTGGTCTACCGATTTATCGGGTTGCGGCGGCGCCAGGTCATTGAGAGTCTGCAACTGCACCTTGGCATGTCGCACCGCGAAGCCGAACAGATGGGCGAAAAAGTTTTTTGCCATTTCCTGCTTAATGCTTTCGAAATGGCAGCGCTGGCCTGCATCAGCCGCGAAGACCTGCTTAACAAGGTTGAAATCAGCGGACTTGAGCACCTCGACAATGCCATGGCCCGTAATCACGGCACCATCATAGTGTCGGGGCACTTTGGACTCTGGGAAATGATGCCGCATTGGCTGGCAATTCATGGTTATCCGGTTTGCACTGTGGTCAGGCGTCAGAACAACCCGCACGTTGACGCCTGGATGGAAAACATGCGGCAAAGGCTCGGCGGCAAAACGACTGATTCCGGTTTCGGCATCAGAGAGATACTGCGTTCTCTTCGTCAGGGCGAGATTCTTGCGCTGATGGTCGATCAGGATAACGGCAAACAGGGTATTTTCGTGCGCTTTTTCAAGCGCTGGGCTTCGGCGCCAACCGGCCCGGCCCTGCTTTCTCTCAAAACCGGCGCGCCGATAGTGCCGCTTTTCATGTTTCCTGACTTTGCCGGCAAACATCTGTTCAAAATCTACCCGGCCATCAACCCTGAGGAATACACAAATGACAGCGAAGGGCAACGGCAGATAACAGCCAGATACACGGCTTTGCTCGAAGAGTTGGTCAAAAAACAGCCATACAACTGGTTCTGGCTGCACCGCCGCTGGAAAACGCAACCGGCCGATGCACCCGCGAACCAATGGGCTCAGTCTGCAATTAAAGCTGATTCAGAGAAAGCCGAAACAGCTCTTTAAAAAGCCGCGACGCAAATTTTCTATGCGGCAGCGAAGATGGTCTTTGACTTATCAGTCACGAACAGGCTAAATATATACACGGATTACTAGAATGGAGAAACTCCAAAATCGGCAGAATCTATCTTAAATCTTATCAGTGGCTGTTGCGGGCGATAGTCGAACTTCTCGACCTTTTTCCGCCGCGCCGCATTGAAAAAGAAGAATTTGCTCTGCGCAAAGGAATTCTGCCAGAAGATTATGAAGCTCCGGCGGCAGGAACATTCTGGATTCACGGGGCATCTCTTGGCGAGGTTATCACGCTACGCCCATTTTTGCGGGAAATGGCGAGACTTTATGGAAAAGACCGCATTGTCTGCACT
>MFYY01000076.1:0-6297 GCA_001787855.1 Candidatus Riflebacteria bacterium GWC2_50_8
TACCCGACTCGACGACAATCTTCATGGTGGGTGTAGCCGGAGCAACAGTCAGCACGGTTGAACCGGTGGCCATGGCCCGGGGAACAGCAAGCATCGAAACAATTATTGTGAGACAAATTGATAAAACAAGGCGGCGTGAAAACATTCCTGACTTCCTCGATGTCGTTTTTCTGGTAAACTGCTATTCTATAAAAGTGCGACCGGGCTTGTCAAACAAAATTTATGCACAAATTAGTGTATGGCAAGCAAAAAATGACTGCATAAAGAAAATATCACCAGATAAAATGTATGCAGTATTGGTTTTCGTGATTATGCTTCGAGGATTACAGAGAGCAATGCGCGAGCATTGTCCCGCGATTACGAGCACGGGCACGGAAAAACAATAAAAAAGGCCCGGTGCCTTGGCACCGGGCCTTAGTTTATAGCTGATTAGAAAAGAACGCCGCCTGTGTCACCGCCACCGCTGCTGCCACTGTCCCAGCTGTCACCGGAATCAGTTGAATCTGGACCCGGATCCGGAGCTGGATCTGAATCAGTATAAGGACCGCCGTCATTGTCTGGATCGGTATCAGGCATGTCTACTGCCATAACTGAAAAAGAGAAGCAGAGCATAAAAATTGTGCAGAGTAGAAAAATCAATCCTCGTCGCATTTATAATTCCTCCTGAAACATTGAATCAGATGTATTGTCAGATTTTACACAATACCGCGAGAGCAGGCCATTTGTCCTCTGAAAGCATAGACAGCACCTGTCCACCGGTTATTAATAAATATGGTGCGCCTTGATGTACTTTTCCTGCATGTCAAGAAGCCTGTGTAGAGTTTCACCAACTTCTTTTTCTTTATCAAGCATGCTGACAAATTCGTCGGCGACAGCGCGAGCTTCGAGCATGTCTTTTTCGCTGGCAATTTCGGCTACGATTTTGCTGATGATCATTCTGGCCTTTTCGATTTCGTTATAGCATTCTTCAGGGCTAATAACCGGGGTGTGCCCCAAATTAAAGTGCAGGCTTTCAGCCAGAACTGCTTCACACTGCGACCACATCCACATGTTCTGTCTAAGGGTTACTGTGTCGAGAGCCATTACTGAGCTGGTCAATGCCACCATCATAACTACTGCAAAAACTATCAGGCTTTTTGTTCTGAACATTTCATTCTCTCCGTGCGATTAATTTTGTAATCTGACGGAAAGCAATTACCATGCCATCCACAGAAAGCTGATGACAGCAAGGACACAACTACCTGATTGACAAATTTCGTCAGTTTTTTACCAACCAGCTGCTGAACTTTTACGGCGTGGCAGCAAAAAATTAACTGTGGTAAATTCAAAAGTAAGCCAGCGTGAAAGGAAACTATCGTGAACAAGCTTGCAGACATTGGTCTGATTGGATTGGCGGTTATGGGCGAAAACCTTATTCTTAACATGGAAAGCAAAGGCTTTACTGTTGCCTGTTTTAACCGCAGCATCGAAAAGGTCGACGCCTTCATGCAAGGTCGAGGAAAAGGCCGTAACTTTATCGGTTGCCATAGCTTGAGCGAACTTGTGGGCAGTCTTAAAGCGCCGCGTATGATAATGATGATGGTGCGCGCCGGCAAACCGGTTGACGAACTGATGAACTCTTTGTTGCCCCTGCTGCAGCCGGGAGATATTCTTATTGACGGAGGCAACAGTTATTATGCAGACACGACAAGACGTTGCCAGGCTGCGTCAGAAAAAGGCGTTTTATTTGTCGGCGCCGGCGTTTCCGGCGGCGAGGAAGGCGCTCTGAATGGCCCGTCAATAATGCCGGGCGGCAGCGCCGCGGCCTGGCCAACCATCAGACCGATTTTTCAGGCAATAGCTGCCAAAGTTGCTGACAACAGCCCGTGCTGCGAATGGATCGGAACTGAAGGTTCCGGACATTTTGTTAAAATGGTGCACAATGGCATTGAATATGGCGATATGCAGCTGGTCAGCGAGGCCTATCATCTGATGTCGCAAGGTCTGGGTATGAGTGCAGGCGCGATGCAACAGGTATTCAAAACCTGGAACCAGGGCATCCTCGACTCTTATCTTATCGAAATCACCGCTGACATAATGAGCAAAATCGACCCTGATACCGGGCACCCGGTTGTCGATGTTATTCTCGACACTGCCGGCCAGAAAGGCACCGGAAAATGGACATCACA
This sequence comes from Candidatus Riflebacteria bacterium GWC2_50_8, assembly GCA_001787855.1. Lineage (GTDB taxonomy): Bacteria > Muiribacteriota > Ozemobacteria > Ozemobacterales > Ozemobacteraceae > Rifleibacterium. The sequence goes on from MFYY01000076.1 coordinate 2,169, forward strand.
GGTTGGCCTCGACCTCGGCGTTGCCATTCCACAGATTGCCGAAGCCGTTTTCGCGCGCTGTATCTCGGCAATAAAGAGTGAAAGAGTCGATGCCGGGGAACAGTTAAAAGGTCCGCGGGGCGGCTTTACAGGCGAGCAGAGCACATTCATCAGTCAGCTGCACGATGCCGTTTACGCCGCCAAAATCTGTTCGTATGCCCAGGGCTTTCAGATGTTGCGCGTGGCTTCACGCGAGAATAACTGGGGTCTCAAGCTCGGCGACATCGCGCTGATGTGGCGCGGTGGCTGCATTATCAGGGCCCGCTTTCTTGACGACATAAAAAAAGCCTTTACCGCGCAACCCGACCTGCCAAATCTTTTGCTGGCGCCGTTCTTTAACGAGGCGCTCGCCAATGCCCAGCAGGCATGGCGGCAGGTCGTTAAAACCGCAATAGATCTTGGAATTCCAACCCCGGCAATGAGCACAGCACTCACCTATTATGACTCCTATCGAAGCACGCGCCTGCCGGCAAATCTTTTGCAGGCCATGCGCGACTACTTCGGCGCACACACCTACGAGCGCATCGACCGGCCACGCGGTGAATTTTTCCACACCAACTGGACCGGCAAAGGCGGCGACACCTCTTCGACCAGCTATAACGCCTGAAAGCAAACCGCCCCGGCCAGGTATTGGTCAGGGCGGTAACTATATTTTAGAATGAGGTGTATTTCAACCGGGGCTTGCTCTCAGGGGCGAAGGCGAATGCGGCGAGCGCCCATTGGCGCCATATCGAGATCATAGGCCAGCGCGTATTTGGTCAGCGCCTCAAGCACGATTGCAATGGTAAATGCCTGAGAGCGCCAGTGGGCGAGATCCCAGAACGAAGCGGCGAAGAACAGGCCAGACATCCAGGTTGCACATTTGCCGGCCGGCGTCTTGAACTTTCCTCTGGTTTCACGGTTTTTCGGCTTCTGCCAGATACACTGCTCGAGCAAATAGTTGATGCCCGTGCGCAGAGCTGAATCATACTCTTTTTCAAGACCAATCTCGACGGCATTAACGCGCCCAATATTGATCAGCGCTATAACTGCGAGGCCGGTTGACAGATGGTCGCTCTTGTCATCGCCGCCCGGAAAGGCGCCGCGCCTGGTCGGGTTTTTGTTACCCCACTCGATCTGGGCTTTGATCAAGTCACGCAGAATGCACTGCATGGCAGCCTTTACGTCAGGCTCTCTGGCGTTGCCATCACGATAGGCACGGCTGGCGCTGTAAGGAAAAATCATGTTCTGCGGGTAATACAGGCCGGCTTCGGGCCAGGATTTGGTTTCAGCGGCGCGGCGGATCAGCCTGGCACAATCATCGTAGCCTGGCAGATCTTTGCTGCCGGTCAAAGCCATGGCAAACAGAACATTGGAGTTTACTACAACATCGACGTTGTTTACGGCAAGCGGGATTATTCCGACTTCTGGCCGGTCGAAAACCGGCTGACTTTCATCTTTCAGCCAGGTCATATAGGCGCCGGTATCTTTACCTTTCCAGCCATCGCGGCCATCTTCGCGAGGACGGCCAAGGTCGCGGTATTCTGGTATTCTAACCAGTGCTGCGTGATCTGGCACAATTCCCGAATCAGGAAAGCGCTGACTGAAAAAATGCTGCATGGCAACCGCTGTCGAAGTGTCGTCTGCATCATTTGGAATGTTAAACAGCGCGTCAGCGCCAGTAGGATTACTTTTGACATCGAGGCAGGCTTCGAGCCAGAATTTTGGCGGAGTCTGCTGCCCTTTGGCCAGCCTGGCAAAGAATTTGGCAAATTTGGGATTAATATAGGCTTTGCCGAGAAGTTCGAGCTGCTCTACCAGTATGTTAAACGGACCGGTGCGCGGCGATTTGCCTGCTGACCCCGGTAGAACTGCCCAGAAATTATAGGCATCTTCACGTTTGAAGCTCTGAATATTCTGCATGGCATAACGCAACATCTGGTTAATATGCTGTTTTTCAGGCACCAGAGCTGATTCGTCAAACAAAAATAACGGATAGGCGATAAAAGCTGTCATGAACAGGTTTGAATCCTGCACTGCAACTGGAGATCTTCCTTTAAAGCCAAGCTTGTTAGGAAGAAAATGGATATAGCTGGCCCATTCACCACTGCGATTGCGAGCTACTATCTGTTTTGGCGCCGGCAATCCAATATTTTCGCGAAACGGAATATTGATACTCAAGCGCGTATCGCAGCCATCGCCTTCGTCTGAGCTGTCGAATTCGCAGTTCAGTTTGCCCGGACGCGGTCTGACCTGGCGGTCTTCGAGAAAGGCCAGCGCTCCAAGAATCGTTTCTGATAAGCGTTTATCAGACATACGCTCGGCCATCACTCTCTGCAAAATGTCTTCGTTACCGGCACGAACGCAATCCGAGGCCGCGACAACCAGCAATATAGCCAGAACAGCCCATATACGATATTTCATTGGTTTCTCCCCCTCAGCCTGTACTTATGACAGTATACCTTACGCCCGGTCAACTGCCAACCCCCTTATGCTTCTTGGAAAGGACGGCACAAACACTTTATTTCTGCCGGTCTGCATCGTCAGAGGGCTCTACAGCCAGTGTTTCTGTTTCTGTTTCTGAACACAGTGCGCCGCGACGAAAAATCAGATAAAGCACTGAAGCGGCAGAACAGCTGATACCTCCCAGAACCATGGCTGAAGAGGTGCTGGTATAAGTTGAAAACCAGCCCATGAACAGACTGCCGATCGGTGACATACCGCTGAAACACATCATGTAAATGCTCATCACCCGGCTCATCATACGCTTTTCAGCAACCGTCTGCAGCAGAGTGTTGCTTGCCGACCAGCCTGATACGATGCAGATTCCCATCAATGCGCACAACACCAGCGCAACCGACAGGCTGCGCGAATACGCCAGAAATACCGTAAAAAGCCCGTAAAACCCGAAAGCCGCTGGCGGCAATAATTCGATTCCATCAATTTTTTTGCGTAACGCTAGAGAAAGTGCGCCAAGAACAGCTCCCAGACCCATTGCCGAAGTCAGATAACCGAGGGTTGCTGCGTCACCGCCAAGATGCCTGTCGGCAATAACCGGCATCAAAACCATCTGAATCGACATGCCCATAAGACTCATTACCGATATCAGCATAAATGCCGGCAGAATGACCGGATGTGTTGCAGAATACCTGAATCCTTCGATTATTCTTGTTCGAAAACTTTCGGAATCTGCCGCATCAGCGGCTTCAGAAGCCAACTTCATACGAAATAGAACCCAGGCCATCGGCACAAATGAAAGGCTGTTCATCATAAAACATGGCGCCTCGCCAAGCTTTGCCACGACTATTCCAGCAAGGGCCGGCCCGAGCAGTCGTGCCATATTGAACGAGATTGAATTGAGCGCGATGGCGTTTGCCAGCATTTTTTTTTCATCAATCATATCTGAGACAAACGAGTGCCGCCCCGGCATGTCGAAAGCATTGACCAGACCAAGCAAGACGCTTAGAAAAAGAAGCCAGTTCACTGTGACCAGGCCGGTATGCGTCATTATTGCAAGAAACGCCGCCTGAGCGAACCCGAGAAGCTGTGATGCAACCAGAATTTTACGGCGAGACCCGGAGTCAAGCATGGCGCCAGCCCAGGGCATGAGCAGAAACGAACTGAACCAGCCAAAAAACGTCATCACTCCCAGCCAGCTCGCGGAATCAGTGAGTCGGTAAACCAGCCAGCTCATGCCGAGCCGCTGCATCCAGGTGCCCAGCGAACTTATGCTGTTGGCAACAAAATAGCGCCGGTAGTTTTGGCTCTGCAGGGCGATGAAAGTCTTATCAAGACCGATCCGCATCATTGTTTCCAGTCGTGCGGTTAAAAAGATTCGGGCAAAACTGCAAAATTGCTCAGCCCAAGATAATTTATCTTGTCGACATTTGCAAACAAAGCATTTTAAGATATCTCTACATCTATGATACCTGACCGACGACAATCAAATCTGTTCACACTTCGGCTGACCCTGTTATTACTATTGGCGATGCTGGGCCAGGCGCAGGCTGAGCAACTGTATTTTACGGTATTGCACAGCAGCGATGAACACTCGAGCCTGCAACCGATCCCATTGATCAACTACCGACCTGGTGAGCCTGACCGTGCTACC
>MFYY01000076.1:6338-6819 GCA_001787855.1 Candidatus Riflebacteria bacterium GWC2_50_8
TCTTCTGGCGACTTTATCGGTGGCACGCCATTTTCGTGGCTGATTCTCAAAAACCAGTCGCCTGAACTGGAAATCATGCATCGCCTGAATTACAACGCCGCGACTATTGGTAACCACGAATTTGACTACGGTTCCCAAGGCCTCGCCGACTATTTCAACCGGCTGCAGAGTCAACATAAAACGCCGCCGATAATCGCTTCTAACCTCATTGCACCAGACGAACATGCCATCAACAGTGCAAAAATTTCCAGGCATCAGCTCATGCATTTGGGAAACGGCCTCCGCATTGGCGTTTTTGCGCTGCTTGGCAAGGGAGCACAGCGCGTGTCGCCTGATGCAAAACCACTTGAGTTTGCTGACCAGCACACGACTGCCCGCGAACAGGTGGCCTGGCTCAACAAGTCTGGAGCGCAGGTGATTATCGCGCTTACCCACTGCGGTATAGCCGAAGACCGCGAACTTGCCGCAGCAGTTCCCGGAA
>MFYY01000077.1:0-6160 GCA_001787855.1 Candidatus Riflebacteria bacterium GWC2_50_8
GCTGCATCGTGCAACCGGCGGCGAGCCCGAGGCTGAACGTGCCGATTACCGTGTCACCGGCGCCGGTGACATCGAAAACCTTGATCGCGCGCGTCGGTATCGTGACCGGTGGCTTGCCCTTTTCGAACAGGCTCATGCCGTGTTCACTGCGTGTGATGAGAATTGCGTCAGAACCGCTGTTTTTGAGCAGGTCGCTACCACCCTTCAGCACGTCTTCTTCGCTTTCAAAGATGCGGCCAAGCGTTGACTCCGCTTCTTTGGTGTTCGGCGTAATAATCGTCGGCTTTTTGTACATCGGAAAATTCTTGAGTTTCGGGTCGACGGCGATGAACTTGCCCAGCTTGCGGAAGCGGCTGACTACTTCTTTGAACAGGTCTTCAACAACGACACCCTTGGCGTAGTCAGAAATAATAACGCCGTCGAGCTCATCGGCCATGTCGAGCATAGTTCCAAGTATCGCCTTCTGGCGCTCGTAGTCAATGTTTTCGGTGTTTTCGCGGTCGACTCTTATCATCTGCTGGTTCTGCCCGAGAATGCGGGTTTTGACCGAAGTGCGGCGGCCAGAATCGACAACCAGCCCTGATGTGCCGACGTTCTCGTAGTTGAGCGCCTCATTCAGGCGTCTGCCGGCGCCATCGTCACCGACAATCCCGAAAATATGGGCTTTGGCGCCAAGCGCCACCAGATTGGTCGCGACGTTGGCCGCGCCGCCCGGGCGCCAGGTCTCGGTTTTCACCTGCACAATCGGCACCGGGGCCTCAGGCGAAATGCGATCAACTTTTCCCCAGCAGAACTCATCAAGCATGACATCGCCGAGCACGGCAATACTGCACCGGGAAAAGTCTTTTAATATCTTTTCGAGCTGATTACGCTGCATGTTGTTGTCCTTACTGCGGCCAGCAAAACAAGGCCAGATTCGAATGCCGAAGTCTATCACCCTCTTTCCGAATCGTCAAGCAGACGAAAACGCGGTGACGTTTTAATTTTGCACCGGGTGCGGGGTTATGGTATATAAGACAAAACCATATCGAGCAGGAGATATTATGCAGACTCATCCGTTTGCCAGAAAAACTGTCTATTTCGCAGTGCTGGCCTGCCTTTTTGTCGTAGCAATCGTCGCCGTGGCGCACGCCTCGTCTGTTGTCGAATTCACCGCGGTTGGCCGGGTCGAGTCGATCTACCGTGACCGCATCACCATGCGCATTCTCGATATCATCAGTTCTGACACCGCGCAGTTGCCAGTTAGCAAGAACAGCTGGGTCAGCTTCGATCTGCCGAAGGAATTTCGTGATCGCGACAAGCGTGGCCGCCGCACCCGCGACCAGATCAATTATGGCACGCTGATCGAAACCGCCTTGATCGGAAACATTGCGACCGAATATGAGCTGAAAAAGGATGATGCCGAGCCTGAGAAGGTTAAGCAGGATGCCCCGACCGTTCTGCTGTGGATCGCCCAGTCTGTGGTCAAGGTCAAGGATTCTGGCCAGTATGACAGCGAAGAAGAGAAGCAGGAAAAGGCCGAATCTAAAAAAGGCAAAAAACGCCGCCGCGAGAAAAAAGAAAAGAAGCCCGAAGAACCCCTGAAAATCTGGACCCAGGAAGAAACTATCCGCGGCGCCGTTCTGGTCAAAGGCGAAAAGATCTACATAAAAGAAGATCGGCTTGGCAAAAAAGACAAGGGACTGCATGTGGTCAGCGAATCATGGGCTGAAAAACTCAAGGATTTCAATGGCAGCCGCGTGGTGCTGCATGGTGTTACCCACCGAACTGGCCTGGCATCAGGAACCATGGAAGTTCAGAACCTGATGCGCGTTTACCCGAAATAACCGTCTGGAGGATGTGAAATGACCAGCAGAACATGTCTTGCTGCCTTGCTTGGCGTGGTAATAATGGCTTTTGTGGCCGGCTGCGGTCAGCCCAAAGAACCGCCGAAACCCACAACCCTGGAATTTCAGCTTCACAACAGTCAGACCGGGTTGCCAGAAAACGCTGTGACTTCAATGGTCGCATTTGGCGGAAAAGTCTGGGCCGGCTCCCAGAAGGGCTTGTTCTGCTACGATGGTGTGAACTGGCAGATTCACCAGAAAAAAAACACCAACGTTCTTGGTTCAGACATTATCGAAGATCTCAAAGTTTCTGACAACGTTCTCTGGATCGCCACCGATAATGGTGCCTGCCGCTTCGACGGCAATGGCTGGGCCTCGGTATATACCAGTGGCCGCGCGCGTTCAGTAATTGGCCGAGGTCCCGAGCTCGCGATAGCCACCGCCTATGGTGTGGTCTATTCGAATGGCGGTCCGCCAAAGACTCTCGGGCGCGACGGTGCCGGCCTGGTTATGGATGAAGTGAACCAGGTAATGTTCGACCAGAAAGGTCAGCTTTGGGCAGGCACCCGCGCTGGAATCGGCAAGCTTTCGTCCGAAATGTTCCAGAACTTTACCGGGCCTGCCAAGTCGGTAATGGGCTCATCACTGATTGATGTGCCACCCAGCCCATCTAATTGCCGCCTGCCCGGAAACAACATCAAGGTAATGATGCCTTTCGGAGACCTGATGGCAATCGGCACTACCAGCGGTCTTACGGTTACTGATCTGATGAATAATTATACTAACTATCTGTCACAGCACCGTGACTGGTTTCAGCGTGGTGGCCAGATTGTCGAAGAGATGGTGCCCGGAAACAGCCCGCTGCCCGGCAATGTTATCAACGCGCTGGCATGCAGCGATGGTGGCGAAATGCTGTTTGTCGGCACCGACAAAGGTCTCGCCGTATTGAATGGCAGCGAATGGCTCAAGCTGAACGAGCTTGTGCCAGGGTTCCCGTCAATAGCCATAACTGGTGTCGCCTACCTCAACGGCGATCTCTGGGTCGGAACCAGCGACGGCGCCTACCAGATCAAAAAGCTCTCTGCCCTGTTCGAAAAGCCGGCTCCTGCCGCCAACTGAGCCAATTTCAAGATATTCTAATCGATGCAAAGATACTTTTCAGTTATAGCATTATTGTTGTTTATTACAGCCTCGTTGGGGGCGCAGGAAGTTGCCAGTGCGGGCGCTGTGGCGCCGGGGCAGGGGATTGCCTTGCCCGATGACGTTAAGTTCATTCTGATGACACTTGGCGGTGGCGGGCTTGCCGGCTGGGCCGTCGGCTTTACGCTCAAAAAGGTGGCCAAGCTCGCGGCGCTGGTGCTCGGCGTTGGCTTCATTTCAATTCAGTATCTCGCTTACAATCGTTACATAACGATCGACTGGGAGCGTATCAAAACCACTGTTCCCGACGAGAGTATCGAGCAGTCGGCCAGCAGCCTGATGTCGGTGCTTACCTACAATCTGCCATTTGCCGGGTCTTTTGTCGTTGGCTTCTGGATGGGCTTTCGCAAAGGCTGATGCTGAGCTCACAACAGATTACAGAATGGTTCGCGACGAACCGGCAGCGTATGACCGGCCGTGGTGTCTGGTTTCAGGGTGGGGAGCCCGGCTCGCAGAATCCTGAAGAATTTGGCTGTGCAGGGCTGCGCGTGCTTATTGTGCGCCTGTCGCCATACAGCGAAGTTGCCGCCGGCATAACGCATACCTATTTATACCAGATGGCGGCCGCTGTTGCAGGCGTATTCGTTGATATGTCATTCATGCCGCCAGAAAACGATGAGCGACTTTTCCGTGAGGCAGGTGTGCCACTGCTGACCGGGATTGGCAGCAAAGAGCCGGCGGCCGCCTTTGATCTCATTGCCATAAGTAATTCAGTGCTGCAGGAGCTGATCAACCTTCCCGCACTTCTGCGCTATTCAGAGCTGCCGCTTTCCTGCCGGCGCCGCGACGAAAAGGGCAGTCCTCTGCTTATTCTTGGTGGCAGTAACTCATACACGCATTCAATTCTGCACGGTCCTGTCGACGAAGGCGGCGACTGCGGCCTGGTTGACGGGGTTTTGCCGGGCGATGGTGAGCAGGTTTTTGCGCAAATGCTCACGTTGTTGCGCGACAATGTTGCATTGCCGCGTGCCGAGCGCCTTCACCTGCTGCAACGCTCGCTGCCCGGCTTTTATCTGCCGCAGTCTTATCACCAGAAATTTACTGACAGCGAACTCATTGTCATTGAAGCCGAGGCTGGTGCGCCGCTGCCGGTGCCCAGTAATAAAACCGCCTGCCGCGACACCTCTGAAACCTGGCTGGGTGGCCCGCTGCTCTATGAAGGCTCCGGCAGTTCGCATGTGCTGGTATCGGCCGGCTGCCCGTCGTTCTGCTCGTTCTGCAAGGAATCCTGGGAACAGAAACCCTATCGTGAGACCCCTCTCGATCAGGCTCTTGCTGCCGCCCGGCAACTTAAGGCCGGTCTCGGCCTCAGCGAAATTTCGCTGATGACCTTTAACGCCAATACCTGAAGCGAAATCTACGCGCTGGTTGATCGCCTGGGACAGATGTTTTCGCGGGTTTCTATAAAAAGTCAGCGTTTTGACGCCGTTGTTAATGCGCCAGAACTGCTCGATCTCCAGTTCGAAGCGGGCAAGCGCACCTATACCTGTGCGATGGAAGGCATAAGCAACCGCATGCGTGTTCTGCTGCAGAAGAATCTTGACGAAAAAACAATTCTTGCCGGCGTCGATCTGCTGATGCAGCGCAATATGCGGCAGATGAAGGTTTTTCTGATTCTGACCGGCTACGAGCAGGACGCCGATGTCGATGAATTCAGAGTGTTTCTCGAAAAGATCAGGCAACGCACTGCCGGTGGCAAGGCGCGACCACGCCTGACTTTTTCGTTCGCTGTGCTGTTCCGTGCGCCGCAGACGCCGATGCAGTTTGCTCCGGCGCGCCAGAGTGTTCCTGAAATGCAGAAACAGCTTGATATGTTGTGCTCATTTATCAGTGCTTCCGGCTTTGAAGCGCGGATCAGCTCAGGCCCAGAAGATGCCGAAGTTTCTGAATTCATTGCCTACGCCGATCGCCGGCACACGCCGATTCTGGTCGAGGCTTCTGTTGCGCGCGGATTTCGTTACCACGGCGAGATCAGCCGCAAACTGCATGAATTCTGGCGGCAGCGGCTCAAGCAGTTGCGTCTCACGCTTCTGTCTGACAGCGAACGTTCTCCCGCGACCGTGTTTCCATGGGATGACATTGATACTGGTATTAACAAAGCGTTTCTTTATAAAATCTGGCAGCAAATCGAGGGCGGCGGCGAAATCAGAGCCTGTCTGGCGCCGCCCTGGGGTTCAGGTAAATGCGTCGGCTGCGGTGCCTGCCGCTCGCCTGGCGAGATGGCTGCGCTTAACCGGCTTGGTCCGGAGTTGTCGCCACAGCGTGCGAAGTCGGCCGAACAGAAAGCAGGTCAGCTTTGGCTTTTGTTCAGGGTTCCGGCAAAGTGGGCATACTGCAGTCGTGAGTTTGTTGCCGCCGCGCTGGCGCGTCGTTTTATGCTCGATGTGCCTGGAGCTGTCGACTGGTTTCGGCGTGTCGAGCTGCTCGAGCCCGCATTTTTTTCGCACGGCCTTGCAGTGGCCTGTCTCAATGGCTGCGGCGAATCGCCTGAATTTCCTGCTCAAAAACGATCAACAGCTGCGCTGACAATCTCAGGCGCGCATGCCGCTGACGATATCGAGATTGTTTCCAAACTGCCACCCGGCAAAAAGCCTGAAGAACGCTTATACCCGATGGTGCTCGAAGCTCTTGCGCCAGACGAAGCCGCAGTTGTCGCGCGTGAAATTGATACGCTGCTGACCCGCTACAAACTGAAAAATCAGAAGCAGCGCCAGAACGGCTGGCTGAACTGGCAGATCAACACCGGCCAGGCTAAAAAATCCGGACTGTCTAAAATCAGCCTGCGCGAAGAAGACGCGCTGCTGCAGGTGACCCTGCTCAGCCAGCCCGAACTGTTTATGCTCAACAAGCTTTTCGCCGACCATCCCCCCGCCATCACCAGCCTGAACTGCTCGACAAAAAGCTGACCGCAGATATCGCTCCTGCTCGTGCTCAGCGAAGCGGTAATCGTAATCGCGGATATATCGATAAAAACTATCATATCGATTTTTACTTGCTGTTGCTCTGTTTGCTGCATTATACTGAATCAATGCAGGATTTGGAACTTACAAAAGAGATGCTTGTCCGTTCCCGTGTGATCGCAAAGGGAAGAGCAATCCGTGACGTTGAAAGACTTGTGTTTGCTTATGGCGGCA
>MFYY01000077.1:6176-6332 GCA_001787855.1 Candidatus Riflebacteria bacterium GWC2_50_8
GGAGACATTTATGAATATCACTGGTATGAACAGCATGGAATCGGAAGATTCGAAGTTAAAAGAAAAAAGGTAAAAGAGTCATGATCGTAAAAATCAAAAGAAAAAAGGTTGATTATCCTGATCTTTCACCGAAACAACCATATTTTGTTATTGGCA
>MFYY01000078.1:0-2233 GCA_001787855.1 Candidatus Riflebacteria bacterium GWC2_50_8
GAAAAGAGCCGACGAGACCCTGAATGAAGCCCTCAACCAGAAACGGGCCTCTGACAAACCAGTTGGTCGCGCCCACCAGTTTCATGATCACAATTTCTTCGCGGCGCATAAAAAGCGTGAGTCGAACCGTATTGTAGACAATGAACAGCGAGGCAAGGCCAAGCATGACGACTATGATCAGACTGATCAGCCATAACAGCTGTGACATGCCATGAAATTGCTGAAAAAGATCTTCGCCGTAGCTGATATTATCAATCATTGGCTCATTCTTGAGCTTCTGCAACAAAGGCTCAAGAAGATTTCCAGATTTTATGCGGATACGAAGCGTTGTCGGCAGCGGATTGCTGTCATGGTCTATGCCAATCTGCAACAGCTGCTGATCATCCGGGCTGCTGAACAACTCGCGCGCTGCCTGTTCCGGCGTGACCACTTCAATGTTCTCAATTTCTTCGAGGCTGGTAAGCTTGAGACTGAGCGTTTTTGCATCGGTTATTGCGAAGCCCTGCTTGAGATAGGCGGTTACCAGGGCTTCTGCCTGCAGTTGCTGCAGAAAAGATTCAAGATTCATTGTGGCCAGCAGAAAAGCTCCCATCATCACCAGTGCGATGCCGATGGTGGCGATGGTTATGAAGGCCATCATCGCCGAGCGCTTCATGTTGGTGCCGGCTTCGTTAACGAAGAATGACATGTTGGCAAGAGACATTTTTCAGCTGCTCCGGTTTTCGGTTTTATTCGTAAGCATAAGTTCCGCCCTGCTCATCTTTGATTATGTGCCCGTCTACCAGGGCCACAACGCGTTTGCGCAGCTTATTTACCAGGTTGTGGTTGTGCGTGGCCATGATTATGGTCGTGCCGCGGGAGTTTATCTCAAGAAAAAGCTGCATTATTTCCTGCGAGATCATTGGATCAAGGTTGCCGGTCGGCTCGTCGGTAATCAGAATCAGCGGGTTGTTGACAATGGCGCGCGCTATGCAGACGCGCTGCTGCTCACCGCCGGAAAGTTCAGTCGGAAACATGCGCCGTTTGTGTGACAGTCCGACCTGTTCGAGCGCTTCCTGGACGCGATTGCTGATTTCTGACGCTGAGGCGCCGATAACCCGCAGCCCAAAGGCGACATTTTCTGCGACAGTTCTGCGTTTAAGCAACTGAAAGTCCTGCAGGACTATGCCGAGATTGCGCCTGAGGTAAGGCACGCGACTTTCCGGCATCAGGGTGATGTCTTTGCCATCGACAAAAATTTTGCCTTCGGTTGGTGTGTCTTCACGAAAAAGCATGCGCAGAAAAGTACTTTTACCGGCACCGCTTGGCCCGACCAGAAAAACAAAATCGCCAGGGTTGATGGTAAGGTTGATATTGTTAAGAGCCCTTACGCCATTGGGAAAAATACGTGTTACGCCTTGTAGTTCAATCATATTATCTGTCTGTTCTATAACTCCGGCCTGCTGTTTTGCTGTGCAAAGCAACGAAGCAATTGCCATACTTGTTTGTAACGAAACAAATCGTTCGTCTGTCTGAAAACTTTTCTGGATTATATCAGTTGTAGCACACAATGGCAAAAATGAATTTTATGGGCAAAAATTGTGAATTCTGGTAACATTGGTAAATTATATTGAATATAGCACCGATTGAACTGTGGAATGATTGAATGAGCGGCATTTGTGATCAAGGTACGAACCCTGCCAGGTGCCTGCCTGTTCTTGTATGGACAACCGATAAAAAGAGGCTGGAGGAGCAATGATTTTCGAGTTACTGAATCTCTGCGTTGAAAAGGGAGCTTCTGACCTTCATTTCAAGGTAGGATATCCTCCTATCCTTAGAATAGATGGCACTATGCGGCCGGTAAAAGATATGCCGGTCGTTTCCTTCAATGATTTTGAAGTCATGCTGGAAGCGATTCTGGATGATCTGCAGCTGGTAAATTTTATAAAACATCGCAAGCTCGATTTGGGCTACAGCTTTCTGAATGCGCGTTTCAGGGTAAACCTGTTTCATGATATTCACGGTGGCAATGCGGTATACCGGGTAATTCCGTTCAAGCACCTGTCGTTTGCCGATATTGAGCTGCCGATGTCAGGTCGTCGCATGGCCGACCGCCCGAAGGGGATCATATTGGTCACCGGAGCCACCGGCGCCGGCAAATCAACTACTCTTTCAACCTTTATTACGCACGTAAACACCACATATCACAAAACTGTTGTCACCGTTGAAGATCCTATCGAATATCTTTTCGAAG
>MFYY01000078.1:2253-2644 GCA_001787855.1 Candidatus Riflebacteria bacterium GWC2_50_8
AAGGCATTCGCGGCGCCCTGCAGATGGACTGTGACGTGCTTATGGTCGGCGAATTGCGCAATACCGATGCCGTAGAAATGTCACTGCTGGCCGCTGAATCCGGGAAGCTGGTTTTCGCGACTCTGCACAGCAACACGGCCATTCAGGCGATCGATCGCTTCGTTAATCTTTTCCCGCAGACGTTGCATGCTCAGGTGCTTGGCCGCCTGTCTTCACATCTTATCGGCGTGGTAACCCAGACGCTCGTACCGCGAAAGAATGCACGTGGACGTATCGCTGCCTTTGAGATTCTTATCAATACGGCGGCGGTTCGTGGTCTGATCAACGAAAACCGCGTGCATCTGATTTCGTCATATCTCGAATCCGGCTCGAGCACTGGCATGGTGTCGCT
>MFYY01000078.1:2731-7890 GCA_001787855.1 Candidatus Riflebacteria bacterium GWC2_50_8
GCGCGATAGTTCTGGAGGTGCAGCATGAAGCCGGAAGTATTTGATTACTTTGAGCGCGCACTCGAACTGGGTGCCAGCGACCTGATTCTCAAACCCGGTGCGCCGCCGTCTTTCAGGGTTAATCGTCATCTGATCATCTCAGAAGATGAGGCGCTTGCACCACAGCAGATGTATGACCTGTTCCTGCCGATAGTCGATGCCACTCAGCAGGAAGATCTCCGCAGCAAGTTTTATGTGAATTCGATATTCTCATATCGCGGCAATCGTGCGCGAATACGCTACTATATCTTTCAGCAGCGCGAAGGTCTGGCCGGGTCATTTCGTTTTATTCCGCCAAAAGTGCCAAGTATCAAGAGTCTTCGCCTTCCTGAAGCGCTTATCAATATCGCAGCTCGTCCCCGTGGCCTTTTTCTGATCACTGGTCCGTCGTGTTCAGGAAAGAGCATGACTATTGCTGCGATGGCAGATGCGATCAACAAGCGCTTTGCCCGTCACATCATCACGATGGAAAACCCGATCGAAGTTATTTATACGCCGAATCAGTCCGTTTTTACCCAGGTCGAGATCGGCAAAGTTATCAATACTTACTATGATGCGCTTATAAACGCTCTGCGAGAAGATCCTGATGTCATGATAATCGGTGAACTCAAAGAACGCGCGATCATCGAACAGGCTCTTATGGCAGCAGAAACTGGTCATCTCGTACTGTCGTCTTTGCCGACAATGGGTTCTGCCCAGACTATTGAACACATTATCAGTATGTATCCGCCGGGTAAGCAGGAAGAAGCACGATCGCAGCTCAGTCTCAGTCTGATCGGCATATTCTCGCAGATGCTGGTGCCAAACATTGACCCGATGCAGTCGCCCAGTGTTGCCTATGAACTGATGCTGGTTAATTCTGCAATTCGCAACCTGATCCGCGATAAAAAATACAATCAGCTCAATACTGCGATGATTATGGCCAAGCGTGATGGTTGCGTGACCCTTAAAGACTCTCTGGAAAAGCTCATGAGAGAAGAAGGCGTCGACCAGGCCTACATTAAGAGCCTGCTGCAGGAGCTCGAAGAATGAACGAAGTAGCACTGAAACGTATAAAAGAACTCAGAGAAAAAATTACAACGGCAGTTGCCGGCAATCTTGGCGCCACTTTTGCCGAGAGCACCCGCGCCAGGCTCACCCTGCTTCTCGCCGAAGCCGGTTTGCCGCATTCAGAAGGTATTGTCTTCAGCTATCTGCAGAATCACCCCGAGCAGGAAGAAGCGATCATCGCCGGCAACAAGTTTGGCAGTGAAGAGATTGAGACCTTTCTGCTTGGTCTGCTCAAGCAACAGCGCTCTGCTCACCGCGACCTGATAGTCGAGCAGCTTGGCATGCGAAAAAAGGCTGATCTGGTTGCCAGACTGCAGCCTTACCTTGCTGATGCTGACCGGCATGTGCGTTTTCAAACTGCGAATGCACTGTTCAATATTGGTGGTAAAGACGCCGCGCTGGCGCTCTGCGATTTCATTTCTGACCCTGACGAATGGATCTCGATGACCATTCTGCGCCTGCTTTGTATTATGCGCGAGCTTGATTCAATACCGATTCTTATTGAAAAATATCATCAGGACGAAGATCTGCGGCGCAAGGCACTGATGATCTCGTTTCTGGCCAGGTTTCGCAGCGTAACTCTGCTGCCCATTTTTGACGAGGGAATTCAGGCGCGCGACGCCCGTCTGCGCGCCAATTCTATCGAAGCGATCGGCAACCTCAGCCTGCCGCCCGATGACATCAAAAACCGCATCGAACAACATCTGCATGACCCGAATAACCGCATTCGCGCCAATGCCATTCTGGCCATTGCCAAACTTGAACCTGAAAAAATCAAGCCCGAAATTCAGGAGATGGTTGCTTCTAACGATGTGCAGCTGCGAAGAAGCGCGGCCTTCATTCTCGGCATGATTCCGTCTGATGAATATCACGATCTTGGCGCGGCACTGGTAGCTGACAAGAGCGAAGTGGTACGCAAGCGCATGATTCAGTCTCTGCGCAACTTCTCGTCTGAATTCGTTTTTAATCAGCTGGATCTGGCGCTTTCTGACCAGAACAAGTGGATTCGCAAACACGCAATTGATATGGCGGCGCGTCTGTCAAAGTTTCCCCATAAAAAAATCCTCGGCCTGCTTAAAACCGAGCGTGCAGCGCCAAACCTTGAGGCCTGCCTTAATTTCTTTACCTTTCACCCCATCGAAGAGTCGATGAATGCAATCAAATTGCATGTGAAAGATCGTCGCTTGCCGGTAGTAAAGGCTCTTCTGGCAGCGGTTGCTGCCATCGGCGGAGTTGAAGGGGTTAAGTCGGTAGCGCCACGACTTGAACAGAGAGATCCGCAAGTAATCAGGGCTTTGTCAGAGATTCTGATCAAGGCCGGCGAACGCAAAATACTCGAAGATCTCGTCGAGCGCTTTTCACAGCTCAAACATGAAAACCAGGTAGAAGCTCTTATTCCGTCGTTGAGCAGTTCACTGAAGATTCTCGAACAGGGTGACAGCATGCCGGAACCCCTGCTGAAGAGTTTCGAGAAGATCGAAGTAGCAGAGCGCCCGCTAACTCCGCCGCGACCAGCAGAGCCAGCTGCAGAACCAGAAGAAAACGAAGAACCCGGTCTGCCAATACCTGAAGAGGTTTCAGAAAAGCCGCGTGATGAAGCGCGCAACGTTGAAGAACCCGCCGAACTCGACCTTGATCTCGGCGAAGAAGGTGATTCTGAAATACCAGGTCTGTTAAGTCTTGGTGACCTTGGTGGCAGCGGAATGGCAGAAGACAAGCCGGTTGTTAAAAAGCCGATCCGCGAAAAGCCTAGGGTTTCGCCACACTATCGTGCTGGTCTCAAGTATTACAATGTCGGTAAATACAAAAAGGCGCTTGCCGAGTTCAGCAAGCTGCTTGAAACTGAAGAGGCACCACCGGCCAACGTGTTTTTGTATATGGGGCTCATGCAGTGCGAACAGGAAAACTACGAACAGGCACGCGATTACCTGCAGACTTTCCTTGGCAAAGATCCCAATCATAGTAAGGCCAACTTTGTGCTTGGCAAGGTTTACCGGCAGCTGAAACTGTGGAACGGGCTTATCGATATCTATGAAAAATTCGTCGGCGGCGAACTTGAAGCTTCTCCGAAAATGAAGACAAAAATCTACCATGATCTTGGTATTGCCTGTGTTCTGGTTGCTCACTATGAACGCGGCGCCCAGCTGCTTGACAGCCTGATTAAACTGCACCCTGAAGATGCAGAGGTCGGTTATTATCTGGCTCTGGCGCATTTTCATATGAACAAGATCAGCTCTGCCAGCCAGATTTTGCATCAGGCCAGCAAGGCGCCAGCCAGCAACAAGAGAATCAGCAAGCTTATCGAAGCGCTTGCTGTAAAAGTCAGAAGCGGCGGGATCTAAGCCGAAGCAGATGGTTTAACGAACAGCACCATTCTCCATGCGAGTCTGGTGCTGTTTTTTTTTGTGCTAATATTGTGTTAAACTATCTCATCTCAGAAATCGGGAAGTTGTTAGAACATGGATATCAAGATTAAACGACTCATTAAAGACCTGACCAACTCAGACGACGATTTGCGGGCTTTATCGGCCATGACTTTGATGAAACTGGATTTTCCCGATCGGGGAACGCGCGAAGAGGTGCTTGAAAGCCTCATTACAGCCACCGGTGATCGCAATATTTCGGTGCGTTTTTTCGCTCGCAAGGCGATAGACAAGATCAGAAAAACCGAAAAATTGCTTAAATCAGGCGAAGAACCTGCTACCGGCGAAAAAATCGCCGAAGGCCTTATTTCGACAGAATACGAAGACAGGCTGGCTGCGGTTATGGAAATAAAAACCGGCAAGCTTGCACAATACCGTGACCAGCTGATTCAAATGCTTGAAACTGAGGAGCATGCTTTCGTCAGGGCTGCACTGATAAGCAGTCTCAAGCAATTTATCGACAAACAGCAGGCTGGCATTCTCAGCCGTTTTCTTAACGATGCCGACAACCGGGTGCGCTCAAATACAATTGAAGCACTTGAGGTCCTTGGCGTTGAAGAGTCTATTCCCAGCTTGTTTTCGGCTCTTTCCGATCCTGATAACCGTATTCGCGCGGCAGCAGCCAAAGCCCTGCAGGCTTTTGGCGAAGAGAAAGTCTTTACAGAACTCAAAAAAATGCTGGAATCGCATGAGGAATGGATGAAAGGCAGCGCGATCTACGCTCTTTCGCACATTCAGGCCGGCGAAGCGATCGAGTTGCTTATCGAGGCGGCAAGAGTGTCAACGCATGCTGAGACTAGGATAAAGGCAATTGTAGCACTGGCCAACTATCATGATGCAACAGCCTGGGGTTTTCTGAAAGGCATGGGAACCAATGGTGAAGGAGTATTCAAGGAGACTGCCAATCGAGCTCTGAAGCTGATGGAAGAAAAGTTCGGCCCGGACGCACCTTCTGAAACAATGGTATCCGCGCCCAAAGAAGAAAAGCTTGCTCCCCCGGCAGCAGTGCATAAAGGTTCGGATGAAGGCGCGATGGAAGACATTGCCAGCGCGGTGAGCAAATTCTTCAGACAGGGAAAAGAAGAAGCAGTTGGTTTGTCGAACAAGGCATCATTAAGCTTTTCAGTAACCGATCTGCGCAAAGAGATTGATGAACTTTACAAGGAAGCCGGCCGGACAGTTTTTGATTTTTACCAGGCCGGCGAGCTGGGTTTGCCTGATCTTCTGACCGTTGGCCACGAGATTTTGCGCATGAACTTTTTTATTCAGAAATATGCTGAAGAAGAAGAAAAAGCCGCCGAGAAAAAGCCGCAGGGCTTTTTTGAGCAGCTCAAAGGACTGTTTGCCAAATCGCCCGAACAGAAAAAGTCGGCTTCACAGGGTGAACGCTTCAGCAAGCGCCGCGACGAACTGTTTCTCAAGCTCGGCCAGATGTCACTCAAGAAATATGGCTCTGGTGAATATCAGCCCAAACAGCTTGAGCCATACTATGCCAACCTGCAGAAGCTCCAGAAGAAAGTTGACAGCGAGCAGAAAAAACAATGACAAAGCGAGGAATTATGGACCTTAAGAGTTACATCAGAGATGTTCCCGATTTTCCAAAACCAGGCATTATTTTTAAGGATATTACCCCACTGCTCGGCGATC
>MFYY01000078.1:8025-9055 GCA_001787855.1 Candidatus Riflebacteria bacterium GWC2_50_8
AGCTTCCCTATAAAAAAATACGCCGTGAATACAGTCTTGAATATGGCACTGA
The DNA here is from genome assembly GCA_001787855.1 of Candidatus Riflebacteria bacterium GWC2_50_8. Taxonomy (GTDB): domain Bacteria; phylum Muiribacteriota; class Ozemobacteria; order Ozemobacterales; family Ozemobacteraceae; genus Rifleibacterium. The sequence continues at coordinate 8,078 of MFYY01000078.1, forward strand.
TGCGATAGAAATACATGCCGATTCAGTGAAGCGCGGCGAAAAAGTTCTGCTGGTCGACGATCTTGTCGCCACAGGTGGCACTGCTGAGGCCGCTGTTGCGCTGCTGCAGGATGTCGGCGCCGAAATCGTCGGCATAGCTTTCGCCGTTGAACTCGAATTTCTGAAGGGGCGCGAGAAGTTCGACCAGAGCAAGTATTTTGCTCTGCTTAAATACTGATGCCGGTGGCCGCCGCCTCCGTCTGGGCGATAATTCCTGCCCGTGGCGGATCTAAGCGGCTAAAGCACAAAAATATTCTGCCTCTTGCCGGCCAGTCGATGATCGCCAGGGCGGTGACCACTGCTTGCGCCAGCAAAGTTTTTTCGCGGGTAATCGTGTCAACTGACGACCCGGAGATCGCGCGGGAAGGCGAGCGGGCTGGTGCCGAAATACCTTTTCTGCGCCCGGCCGAACTTGCTGACGACACTGCTTCTTCGGTAGATGTTCTGCTGCATGCTGTTGAAAATCTTTCACAGAGCGCTGCGCCACCGGATGCGATTTGCCTGATTCAGGCAACTTCGCCGCTATTGAGCTGTGCGCAAATCAGAGAGGCCCTGCAGCTTTTTAACAGTGGCGGTTTTGTCAGTCTTTCTTCGATGAAGGCGGTAACCCAGTATCCAGAATGGATGTTCAGAATAGACGACAAGACCGGGCAGGCTTGCCCCGAGTCGCCATGTGGAATTGTTGCCGCTTCTGCAGCTCTGCCACGTCGTTTTATCGAGAATGGCGCGATTTATCTGGTTCAGCGCTCATGGTTGCTTGAAGAGAGGAGCCTCTACAATTTTTCGCAGCATGGTTGTTATGTAATGTCAGAGACTGACTCGATAGACGTCGACACTGGTGAAGATTTTGCCCGTGCGGAGTTCGAAATTAGCCGGCGCAGCCAGCCATCTGGGTAAGGTCATGTGCCGAAAGCCCTGAATCCAATGGTCGGAAAATGC
>MFYY01000078.1:9113-11429 GCA_001787855.1 Candidatus Riflebacteria bacterium GWC2_50_8
CTGCCAGGATTTTTCGAATAATACAGTGCAAAATCAGCACGTTGGATCAGTTCGGTTTTTGAACAGGCCTGGTCGGGGTAGCAGGCCACTCCGAGAGAAACTGTTATCGGCACGCTTTTGCCTTCGATTCTGAAATCATAGTTCTCAATGGCGCTGCGTATACGCTCTGCCGGAGTCAGAGACCCTTCGCCATTTTTTTCGGGACAGATCACCACAAATTCTTCACCGCCATAGCGCGCAGCAATATCGATTTCACGAACACTTTTTTCGATAAGCCTGGCCACTGTCTTTAAAACCCGGTCTCCTTCAGGGTGCCCATAGGTGTCATTAAAGTTTTTAAAGTGGTCGACATCGAGAATGATCAGTGAGACAAAGTTCTCATAGCGGTCTGCGCGTTGCAGTTCTTCGTCGAGGCGTTGCTGAAAATAGCGGTGATTGTAAAGACGGGTCATTTCATCGGTTACGGCATAGCGATACAGCCTTGCGTTGTCTATGGCGATTGCTGCCTGATTGGCGAGATTTACGAAGAGTTCGAAGTCCTTGTCTGAAAAGCTGTCTGGCTCTGACCTGGAAACATTGAGTGTGCCGAGCAGCTTGTCTTTAGCCATCAATGGCACACACATCAGCGTGCCGGCTTTTACCTGCACTTTTTTTATTGTTTGAAATTCGCTGTCTGTCTGGGTGTTGCGCACGAACAATGGTTTGCAGGTTTTAACTACCCAGCCGGCAACTGATTCGCCGATTTCGAGTTTGGTATCACGGGTAATCTCTTCGCTAAGGCCGATGGCGACACCTATGGTGAGAATTTTTTCTGAATCGTCAAGCAGCATGAGCGAGCCCTTTTCGGCTCGAATAACTTTGACGACGATCTCGAGAATCATGTTCTGCAGTTTGCGAAAATCGAGAACTGATGAGATGGCTTTGCCAACCTCGTAGAGCGTCGAAAGCTGCAGAATTCGATAATCAAGATCAGCTCTGGTTTCTCTCAGATTTATGCGCATCTCGTCAAACGTGCTGGTGAGGTCACCGATTTCGTCATTACTCAACGGCTTGATTTGATGGTCGAAATTGCCGCTGCTGATATGCCTGGCGCCTTTTATCAGGTTGGCCAGCGGTGCGGTAAAGCCCTTGGCGAGCAGGATTGCCAGGATGATCGATATTATGGCGGTCAAACCAAGAATCCTGGTGATGCGTTCTCTAAACCGAAAAGCCGCATAAAAAGCCTGTTTTTCAGGAATCTGCAGAATTATTGTCCAGTTCGGAGCCTGGTAAAAATCGAATTTCTTTAATGATACGGCAGTAATGAGGTAGGGCTCGCCATCAATTGTTTTCAGCTTGGTCAGATCGCTGTCAATAGCTTCTGCGGCGGTAATGTCGAGCGTGCGAACATCGGGTGAAGACCGGGCAATTACCGTGCCGGCTTCGTCCAGTACCAGGCATTGCGATCTTGAGTTGCGTAAAGCCGTTCGCAAAAGATCGCGGATGCTGGAAAGATTGACTTCGCTGATCAGTACGCCGCTGATGTTATGCAGCTGAGTGGATTTTATAACCGACTCAAGGGTCATGTAAAGAGCACCGTCGCCCGAAGTAAAAACTTCTGAGAGCGAGCCCTGGTAACTGCGCTGGATCGCTTTTGAATACAACCAGTCGGTTGGCAGCCGCGTGTTGGGATCTGAACTTGCAACGATATTGCGGTTGCTGTCGATCAGATACATGAGCTTGAAAAAAGCGAACTGACTCATCAAAGCGTTGAAAAAATCTTCGATTACTGGCTTGTTGGCCGTCTTTATGACGTTAAGGGTGCCGATGGCGCTGAGCAGACGCCTGGTAAACTCAAGATTTTCGTAAATGCCGTAGGCCAGGGTATTGGATAGTTCGAGGTGACTGGCGGTTACCTCTTCGGTCAGTATGCGTTTTTGATAATCGTAAGCCTGATGACCCAGAAATGTCAGCGGTAACAGCGAAATAAGCAGGATAATCAGGGTAAGCCGAGCTCTGATGCCAGGTTTGATTATCCGGTTAATCATCGTCTTTGCAGCTGCCGGTCAGCTTGATTTTGATACTGCGAATGTTTTCGTCGATCAGAGGGTAGTCTCTGTCAATTTTTTTGAGCTGCTCGTAGTATTCAAGAGCCTTTGCCAGTTCACCCATGCCGAGAAAAATGTTGCCGAGGTTAAATATGGCGTCGAGACAGTCCGGGCTGTCAACCAGTATTCGCATGAAAATCGCAATTGCGTCGGAATTGCGCGACAGTCCGCACATCGCCTGGCCTTGAATAAGCCGTCCCTGAATGTCTTCCGGGAAACCGGGAAAGCC
>MFYY01000079.1:0-3315 GCA_001787855.1 Candidatus Riflebacteria bacterium GWC2_50_8
GAAAATCACAGGCATCACGCAGCTGATAAAGGACTTCAACACTACCGGGCATGCAGGCATCAAAAGCGACGAGATCAAATTTTCCGCCTTCTTTGTAACGCTGATTGAAAACTTTTAGCACTTCGGCAACTTCAAATATGGTAAGCGCATCATGATCTGTGTGGTCATAAGCAACGAATCGGCCGGCTTTGCGATCAGGATTGAATTCTACTTTACCCGGTTCAGCTGCACTGACAGAGCCTTCGCCCCACCAGGTGAACACGCCGCTGCCGTGACTGTTGATTACCAGCCCGTAATGCTTGGCCGGGTATTTTTCGTGCGCCCATTTGAGGCAGTCCCAAAGGGTTTGTGGCGAACCCATGTTCACTTCGCCGAGAACGCCTTCGTCGATCAGTTTATCTTTCTCAACGCGCAGGCGGCTGCCACCCTTGTAGTTGAGCTTCTGTTCATCTGATGAGCCTTCTGCCATGCCGTCAATCTGCACGAGCAGCTTGTGGTTCTCACCTGAACCATAGTTTTTAAGATAGCCGAGGTTGCGAAAATTAGCGTTTTCAAGAACGGTATCCTTGTCGTCGTTAACCATGTAAACGATGACAGTCCATTCATTCAGCGCCATTACACGCGCAGGAAGGCCAAGCAAAACAACTAGGGACAGGAGAACCAGACTGATTTTCTTCATTTTACACCTGATTTCTGAAGGTTTATTTCAAGTTTATATCATACCTGAGTTTAGCTCTGATGACAATGCGTGAATATGGCCGACAAAATCGACTTTACCAACGAGTAATTCACTGTTAAGGTGTGCAATGTTGACAGCCGTAATGCCTTAAGTCATCTATTTAGTTCAATATCAGCTGCAGCTTTCGTTGTGTCTCATGATCAAGGAAAATTGCAAAGAAAAAGGCTCCCCGCAGATTCGGAGAGCCGGTTACAATTCTGGATATTAATTTGTCAGAGCAGCTTTTTTACATGGGCTTCGATGGTCTCGGAATCTGGCGCTACCGGTGTCGGCATGGTGCATACTGAAATTGCCGATTCTATGTCTTTAAGGCCGTTGCCGGTAATCAGAATGATGACTTTTTCGCTTGCATCAATATTTTTGGCGAGGGCATGCTTTTTGAATCCAGCGAAAGCGGTGACGCCGGCAGGTTCACCGAACACGCCGGTTGCGCGGGGCATTTCGAGCAGAGCCGATCTGATTTCGTCATCAGTCACCGAAATGCAGTCACCATTTGAATTTTTGAGAGCGCGCATGGCTTTGAGTCGGTTGCGCGGAATACCAACTGCAATTGAATCGGCAATGGTATCTCCCTGCTGGGCAACAAATTCGCCAGTCTTGAGAGCTATTTCTCCCGGGTTGCAACCTGCTGCCTGCACGCCGATAATGCGTGGCATACGGTCGGTTAGTCCAAGCTGCATCAGGTCGTAAAACCCCTTATAGATACCAGAGGTTATACAGCCGTCGCCGATAGAAACATACACGCGGTCGGGCAGGTCAAAGCCCATCTGTTCCCACATTTCGTAAGCTACGGTTTTCTTACCTTCTACTAAAAACGGGTTGTAGGCGCAGTTGCGGTTATACAGCCCGAATTTTTTTGTAATTTCAACCGACAGCTCGAAGGCGCGGTCATAAGTGTCGTCGACGATAACCGTTTTGGCGCCATACACCAGTAGTTGCGCGACTTTGGCACGCGGCGCGCGTTTGGGCACAAATATAAGGGTTTTAAGACCGGCAGAGGCGGCAAAACCTGCTAGAGAACTGGCGGCGTTGCCGGTCGATGCTGCGCAGATTGTTTTGGCGCCGGCTTCACGAGCTTTGGCAATGCCAACGGCGCTGGCACGGTCTTTAAGCGAGGCGGTCGGATTGCGGCCGTCATCTTTGATGTAGACATTGTCCAGTCCCAGCATCTTCTCAACGGCATGAACACGATAAAGCGGTGTCCAGCCGACCTGAAGTGGCGGAATTTCAGTTGTATCAGCCACCGGAAGCATCTTGCGATAACGCCAGAGTGAATAATTTTTTGAGGCCGCGATTTCTTCACGGGTGATTTTGATTGAGCCGTAATCATAAACTATGTCGAGAATGCCGTCGGTTCCGCATTCGTCGCAGACATAGCGGTCGGGTGCGTCGGGGTATTCTTTTTCGCATTTCATACACTTCATGGTGAGAACTTTCATGTTTTTTCTCCCGCGTTTAAGTAGTTTTATAACGCGGATTATAACCGAGGGTGCATAATAATTCCAGAAAAACAGCATTTTTTTGGTTAAAACCTTTACATGTTGCCCTTTTATTCTTATGATCAAAAAATACGGAGGTGACCTAATGAAATTTAAACCCATGTATTTGTTGTTAGCATTAGCTGTTTCGATGAATATTAACGCTTCTCCTGCCGATGCCAGCGAAAAGACCAATGTCCTGGTCTTAGATTCCGGCAGCGATTTTACTCATAATGCTCTCAAGCCGCTTGCTCTCGCCAACGATGCCGAAGCCAAAGGTAAGGCCGGCGTTGACGACGATAATAATGGCTACACTGATGATATCTACGGCTGGAATTTCGTAAACAACGACAAAACTCTGGTCAATCTCAAAGACACACCTCCCGAATACGACAAGGTTCTGCGCTGTATGGAACTGCTTGGCAAACTGCAGGCTTATGGCCAGGCCGGCATGGATCCTGCTGAATTCGAATTTCTCAAGACCCAATACCAGAACCAGAAATTCTGGGCCTGGGTCAGCTTTACCGGCGGCTGGGCGCACGGCACCCATTGCGCTGGCATTGCTTCCACAAAGAATAGCGATGTCAATCTTAATGCCATCACTCACATCCCGACCGGTAACAGTCCGAAGGATGAAATCGAAGAAGCCATGTCAATGCTCAAGCACAATATGGCTCATCGCAGCACTCGCAGAACTCGTGACGGTGAGCCCGCCGTAAAAAAAGTGACCCTTGATGAACTTGACAAGTATTTTGCCCAGCTTGGTGAGGATTACGCTGCCAAGGTTCAACCCAAAGCTGACTATATCGGCTCTTTGCAGCCCAGAGTTATAAACTGCTCATTTGGTTCGCCCAACAGTGCGCTCGTCGATCTGATGAAGAAAAATATGCCGCAGTGGGGCTGGGTCAATCCGACCGATGCCGAAGTGCAGGAAGTGGTTAACCTTTTTGTCAGCAAAGCGTTTCTGCCGAGAGACAAAGCTATGTTTGCCAAAGCACCCAACGCTTTGATCGTTATCGCGTCAGGTAACTCATCTGAAGATCTCGATTCTTTCACTTCGACACCGAATGACGTTCCGATTGAAAACAAACTGGTTAT
>MFYY01000079.1:3349-5199 GCA_001787855.1 Candidatus Riflebacteria bacterium GWC2_50_8
TTTTCATGCTATGGCAAAAAGGTTGTTGATGTCGGCGTGCCCGGCGTGAACATTTATTCGACCTATCCGAATCAGAAGATGGGCTACATGTCTGGCACTTCTATGGCCTGCCCGCTGGCCGTAAACTATGCCGCCCAGGTATTCTCAGTGAATCCTTCACTTACACCGGTTCAGGTTAAGAAGATTCTCATGGAAACCGTTGATAAAAAAGAATGGCTGGCCGACAAGGTTAAATCTGGTGGCGTTATCAATGTAACCCGTGCCGTACATGCCGCACAGCTGATAAAAGATGGTCAGTCGCTTTCTGCAGCAATAACTGCCGCACGAAAAGACGTTGGCGACAAGGCTCACCGCTCGGCAAAGAGGACCCGCCCCGACCTCAACGATCCGCTGGTTAAGGCTCTCTATTTCTCAGTCATCAAGTAATTTAACAATAGTCTGAATTAAGAATCCCCCGGTTTTATTTACCGGGGGATTCTTTGTTGCCTTTATGCAAGGCTTCGTCAGCGTTTAAGAACTATCGACAGTGCAGTTGTAAGTTTCAGAACATCTTTGTTGGCCTTGCGAAGTCTCGTGCTTATCAAGGCCGCGAGATTTTTCATGGCTATGACTCCTCCCGCCGGATGCTTGAGACAAAACTCAGTAAAGCGGTCACGCAATATCTTCCAGGTCAGACAATCACTTAAGGCCTTTACCGTAGCAGTTCTCGGCGAACTTTCGAGCAGCGCCATCTCACCAAACACGGGCAGTGTTTCAGCGTCAAGGACGATCAGCGTCTTGTCCTTTTCGGCAAAGTCCTGATCTTCATCTCTCATTACAAGAATTTGCAAAATCTCGACCTTGCCAGATGCCAGGATCAGCATCTCATCTCCAGCATCGCCCTCTTTAAAGATCGTCTCGCCAGCCTTGAAATGAGCTGTTTCCATGTAACCGGCTGCAGAGTTAAGCATTTCCGGGTCAAGGCCGTTAAAGAGGCAGACTCCAGAAAGCATCTCGATATTGATTGGTAGTTCAGTCATGCTTATTCTTTCTCAATCTGGCTTTTGGGAAGGTTTGCATCGTTTATGAAGATCAACGCGTGGCTATGATAATAGCCCGGTCATCCTTTTTAATGATGTAATCGCGGCCAGGATTCATCTTGAGCTTCGATGTCGGCTTTCCTTCAGTCAGAAAGTTTTCCTTCGATTCCTTGAGCTTGTCGCGGATAAAATTGTCAATTGCCGAGCCGTCAGCCAGCATACTTTCAAGGCTGAAGCCCTTTTCATTTCTGAAAATTCCTACCAGCACTGCCGACTGCTCGACCAGAAAACGTGTCATTGCCTGTTCAAAGGAGAGTCCGATCATATCAGACGGAAATGCTTTCGAATCGAGCTTTACATCGCTCCCGGAATCGCTGAGAGTTTTTATTACCATTGGCAGTTCGGGCGAGCTGGTGCCACGCGCCAGCAGAAATCCGCTCATTCCGCCCTGTACAACGATTTCGTCGGCGCCCGCCCTGCGCACATGGTCAATCTTTTCATCATCGACTATCTCTGCGCATATTCGTATTTTCGGTTTGAGGTCTTTTATAGTCAGCGTAGTCAGAATGGTTCTGTCGTCAACAAGAGAGCCGGTGGCAGTGTCAGCTGAGGTATCTGCCAGAATTATGACAGAAGAAGCCTGCAGGATGCCGGCACGACGCAAAATAGTTTCTCTTGAGTAGTCACCTTTGACAAAGCGTAATTCCAGCTTGTCTGCAAGGTTTTCTTTGAGCGCGGCAAAATCTTCTTCGTCCATGTTGTTGACCAGCACAACTTCGTCTGTCGTAGAGTTTTGTATGAGCTCGTCAAGTACACGATGGAGATTTCTGT
>MFYY01000079.1:5261-11542 GCA_001787855.1 Candidatus Riflebacteria bacterium GWC2_50_8
GTAAACACAGTCATAATAACCACGCCGCCTGATATTACCAGCGTTCCGAGGATTTTACCTTGCGGTGTGACCGGGCATTTATCACCATAGCCGACAGTAGCTACCGTTACCAGGGCCCACCATAGCCCGTCTGCCAGAGCCAGGTACCAGGGTTTTCCGTTGTTTTCGAGGCAAGCAAACCCTGTGCCCGCGAGCATCAGAAACAGCAGCGCAATAAATCCCAGTCTCAGCACGGTTATGTCCGCGAGCATCCGCCGAAATCGCTCGATTTCGGGCCAGAAGTTAAAAAAATGTCGGACTTCGCTCTGTTTCATTTCTGATTATCAGTGTTAAATTTTTGCGCGATCGAATTATATCACAAACTTTTTGGTTCTACAGCTTCAATTAAAGAGCGAGGCGCGAGTATGTCTTCACTATTTGGGTTGCATATACAGTCTTCGACAGCAGGCTGGGGAAGCAGTGCCAGATCATCGACCAGATAAGCCGAAACGACTTCATCAAGCAGTTTGGCATTGCCGTTATCAAAAATTGTGACCGCGCCGCTTCGGCTGATTTCGTGTGAAATATCACCAGAGTCAGGATGATAACGAAACTTGGCTACCGTAGCATCTTCAAGCGTGACTGTATATGGATGTTGCTTTCCATCCGGCAGTTGCCAGACAATTCGATGGTGCCCCGGTTTAATACCGCTCATCTGCAGCGGGCAGCGCCCGACAGGTCTGCCATCGAGAGTTGCATGGGCTTCCGGGGTATCACATTTAATGAACAGCTCAACTCCGAGCTGAAACTGGTCAGGTTCTTTCTGATATTCTGGTAGATCATGCAGTTTGGCGAGACACAGGTCAACCTGTTTTTCAAAATATCCGGCATGAAAGGCCTGACCAAGAAAGAACACGACCATTGCCGAGTTCGGTTCAAGCCAGTAGGAGCGGCTAAGACAGGCAAGCGCCATGGGAATGTTGAATTTCTCAAGATACAGGTGCCCCAGCATGCCGCACGAAAAGGCGTCGCCAGGAGTAAGCTTTACACGCTCCATGGCCAGTTTGATAGCTTCGTCCGGGCCCTGGGTTTTCCAGGTGTTGGCAATAGCCGAAAGTTCGAGTTCGGCCGGTATCTGCGGCAGGTCATCAAGCCTTGCGGCCGGCGAAATCGGCCGATTGAGCTCAGACTGACGGGCGCCGCACAGTGGCGAGAAAACGTCGATGGACAATGCCGCCCAGTCTTTATAATTGTTTTCGTAAAGTATTCTCGCCGTGGTGGTAGTGAAATAGTGAAAAAACTCGTCACGATCTGCAAACCTGCCCAGCGCATCCATCAGAATTTTGCCGGTATGATCGCGATCTTCAGGATCCAGCGCCAGCAGTTCAGCCACTACCGCAAGCCCGTATGAGCGGTCTGAATCATACTCCCAGTTTGGTTCAAAGAAGTCGGTAATAAAGGCCGCCTGATTGTGTTTATAAAAGTCAATCTGGGCAGCAGATAACGCCGGCAATGATGGCATCAGCACCTTGCCACGGATCTTTTCTTCTTTGTTTTTTGCAGCTGCTATAATATTTTGCAGTCGCGAACCAGCTGCTGCCAGTTCGGGATCGCCGCCATCGATCATGTCTTCGGCGATGTAGTCGATCATAAAATAGTTGGTGAGTGCCGGAACAAGTATGACCAGATGCCCGATCATACTGGCAAATTTAAGATAGAAATCCTTGCGTTCGATAATTTCACTCTCACTCATGCCGCAGGCCATGAAAATTGACTGCAGTGCTTCGCTCTGTTGATTCCATAGAGCAAAGCGACATGCCTGTAGAATCTGGCTCTGGCCAGCATGTGATAATGGCACGCGGAGGAATCTACACTTGTTAACGAATTCCGGCAGGTAATTGCGATACATCAATTCCCTCAACTTATTCAGAAGGTTTCTAAAACTATTACACAGGTGATTGTATTTCCATAAACAGCTGTCAATTTAGCCGCGCTTTCTGGTAATGGACAGCATCACAATGCTCCCGGCGTGCAATCATGGCACCGCCTCTGCCGCAGGTGGCTCAAGAGCTGCCTCAATGTCGGCACGGGTGAACGGCACGGTCAAGACCCTGTTCCAGCCATCCGGTTCCAGGCGTAAAAAAAGTGTGTTGCCAGAAAGATACAGTCCATACTCTGTTCTGGCCCTTTTAACAGGCCTTAGCCAGAATGTCAGGTCATAGCCCTCGGTGATGGCGTTATACCAGGCGTGCTGATAGATTATGTTGATCGGGTTTCGCGATGGCGCAGCCGATTTTTCGATAAGATCCTTGAGTTTGAGTGCATAAAAACTGTCTGCAACACTGTGCTGGCCAGTCTTCGGGTTTTTATAAAATTCTACGACGTAATTTGTATTTACGTCAGCCAGTTCAATAGTACCTGCGTTCCACAATACCGGCGCCGCAAAAACAGCTAATATCAGCACTGTCGGTAAAAAGCGCGCAATAACGTCGCCGATCTGGTCTAAACGGTTTGTATGATTTTTTTCATAAAGATAGCCGCTCAAAAGATTTTCCTCGGACTGCAAAATTGTCAACCTGATTATATGCGGGCAAAGTGACGTTCGCAAGCAGTTTCTGCAGTTGCCAGACAAACCGGAATCTATTCGATCACGTAACAGGATAATCACCTGATAACGGCGGATTCTGTTTCCCTGCCTGACATTTCACTGCGCTCATCCATCGGTTCTGCGCGCGAAAATTCTGTCTGAATGTGTTTGTCGGATAGTCTGATACGCTTGCTCCGCCATCTTGAAGAATCTTATAGAATAGAGTTTCTGATATGATAAACTGGCAGGGTATTTATCGCAATTCCGGTAACAGCAGCGCCGTTCTATTACTGGCGCTTCGGTAGCGACCAGCAAGTTTAAACCCGGTGAGTGAGTGGATTATGGAAATCAGGCAAATGGGCGTCGAAGAGTTGTTTTTTCAGATTTCGCTCGAATGCTGTGCTGACGGGAAAGTGTCGGCAGAAGAATTTGATTTGTTGCGCAAGATATCTGCGCTGCTGAGGCTTGACAAGGACAAGGCAAATGAAATTGCCAACCGAGCGGTCAGCACTTTCAAAGGCGGCCAGCTGTCAGGTGCCAGAACAGCCAGTCCGGATCTTCTGTATCAGGAACTGCTGATGCAACTTTGTGCTGATGGCGTTCTTGACGCCGAAGAAGACTCGGTTCTGCAAAGCCTCAAACAGCTGCTCGGCTGCGATACCAAAAATTTCCAGAAGCTGGCCACACGTGACGACCAAAGAAAAATCCGACTGAAGCCGCTGATCTGCAGTAACTGCAAAGGCCTGCTGCCGCTCGAAAAAACCGAATGGATCGCATGCCCATACTGCGCAAAGAAGAACAGTATTCCCGGTTCTTATCTTGATGCGATACTCACGCGCGCGTCGCTGAACCGCCATAAATCGAAGCTTCATGAAATCAGGGATGCGGTCGGCAGGATGCCGACTTTTTTTGAAACGGTGATTTCATATTTTCCAGATTCATTGGTGTTTTTTCTGTTTGCCCTGTTTATCATGTTTTTTCAGCATTATCTCAATATGCTGCTGTTTTACCCGGTTTCGCTGTATTACAAAAAGCAGCTTCTGCAGAGCTTTTATGACTTTTCAAATCCCATGGTGCTGGCTTTCATGAAGGCGGCGGTTTTGTATGTTCTGCTGTCAATCCCTTTTGCCTTTATCTACCGGACTAAAAGAAAGATTTCAGTTCTCGGGCCTCTGCAGCTCTCTCTGGCAGCGGGTGCACCGGCGATTCCAGGTGGGCCGGCCACCTGCAACAATTGTGGTGGTGCGCTTCTGGTCAAACATGATTCACATATCGTCGCCTGCGCTTATTGCGAAACCGAAAATCTGGTCGGTCTGCCTGAAAAATGGCTGCAAACAGCGAGGTCTCGATTGTCTGGCGTGCAAAAGAGCTCAACTGAAGCAATTCAGAATTATAAAAAGGAAACTGGCCGGCTCTACGAAACCTTGCTCAGTCTCGCGATTCTTTTCGCCATATACGGATTCTTTCTCGGTTCGTTATATGACAATGAAAGAAGCAATCATTTTCTACCGAAGATTACAGGTGACCAGGCGCATAGAAAGTTCATCTATACCGACAAGTCAGTAAAGCCTCCGCTGAATTTTGGCGAATGGAACAGGATAACGCTGGTTTACGCGCCGACAGACCGGGAGTTTGCCGATCTGTATCTGTTTGTTAATGCCGGCGAGAAGTTTGAAGTAAGCTGGAAGCCTGATACAGAGTATTACAAGGGATTGCAGGCGCAGACACATTATTTAAAAGATCTGCCAGAGCCGGATCGCATGAATATTGTGTTTTATCAGACCTTCTCTTATACTCGTTTTGGCAAAAATGTCATGGAAAAACTTCAGTCCCTCGAAGTGTTCGCAGAAAAGAAAATTGAGCTGACAGCAGAAATCAGCGGTTATCACAATCTCAGGTGCTATTTTCCCGAACATTTGCCGCAAATATTTTTGAGAGTTGCGAGAGTCGAGCCCTAGCGCATATCTGTCAGATAATGGTGAAGAAGGTCATGGACCAGCTTGAAAATCAGTTTCTCGGGTGCTTTATAGGCCTGGCAAGCGGTGATGCCCTCGGGGCGCCGTATGAGGGCGGAATAATCGAACGCCTGGTTTGGCGAATGATCGGCAGAACAGGTGACGGGCAGATGCGCTGGACTGATGACACGCAGATGGCCCTTGATCTTGCCGAATCTTTACTCAGCAATAACGGGTTGTCGCAGGATGACCTTGCTATGCGATTTGCGAAGAGCTATCGCTGGAGTCGAGGCTACGGCCCGAGCGCTGCCCGCCTGCTGAAGAGCGTGCGTAACGGTCAGGACTGGCGCGTCGCCGCGAAGAATATTTATCCCGATGGTTCTTATGGAAATGGCGCTGCGATGCGAGCGCCAGTTCTCGCGCTGTTTTTCAGAGAAAATCTCGAAGTGCTGGTGCCAAATGCCGTGGCGGCAGCTCAGGTTACTCACTCACATCCCATTGGGGTCGATGGTGCGGTTTTGATTGCGCTGGCGACCAGTCTGCTTTTGCAGCGGCAGCCGCCGGAACAGGTGCTGTCTGCCGTAGCCGGCCACTGTCAGACTACTGAAATAATGGCGACGCTACAGGTCGCTACCAGTTGGTTGCAGGAGAACAGGCTGGTTGGATCGAAAGATGTCGCCCAGCATCTTGGCAACGGCATGACTGCGCAGAAATCTTGCGTAACAGCTCTGTATATCGCTTTGCGCTTCCTGAACCAGAGTTTTGCTGAAATGATGGATTTTATTATTGCCTGCGGCGGCGATGTCGATACTCTTGGATCAATGGCCGGAGCACTGTGGGGTGTCTATAACGGTTATGAACAGCTGCCCGTTGTTGATCTTGAGCAAAGAGAGCAGCTCGAAAATACTGCAAGAAGACTTGCATCACGGTCGTGACTGGCAATTGCTGATAATAATGTAATTCCTGGTTCTTTAAGTTAAAATGACTGGGTAAATCTGTGAATTCGGGAGGGCATAAATGGCGTTTTTGTTTGGATGTGGTGCAGGTTTTGTTTTGTGGTTTCTCTATAACTATCTCTGGTCGGGCATTTACACTGTTGACCAGAACGAACGCGCTGTTAAAACGGTTTTTGGCAGGGCGCAGCGCATCGAGGGTAAGACGACTCTGTCGACTTCAGATGCTCTAAGTCTTATTGATGAAGAACGCGAACGCTATACTTATCCGCAGGTAATAGTAATTCCGCCAGGTGGACCATACTTCAAGTTCCCATGGGAAAAGATCCACAAGGTAAATATCGCCACTCAGACACTTAACATGGCGCACGATCTTGAAGATCCGACCGCCAATCATGGTGGACAGTATTTGGAAGCAGTCACCAAGGATCAGCTCAATACGGCATTGAGCGGGCAAATCCGTTATCGCGTCAATGATAAAAATCTATATGCCTACCTGTTTGGCGTACAAAACCCGGTAATTCACGTCATGGGTTATTTTGTTTCGGTACTGCGCGAACGCATTGCAAATTTTGAGGCAAAAAAGGCCGAAGAAGATAATGCCACCGCCGGCATTTCGATCAACGACCTGCGCAAAAATCTGCATGAAATCAACGACCATATGATGCGTGAATGTAATCAGTCTGCTGTGCGCTATGGGATTACTCTTGAAGCATCTCTGATAACCAGCATTGATCCGCCAGATGATGTCGAAAGTGCTCTGGCGGCTATTAATACTGCACACAACGAAGTTTCTTCTGAGATAAG
>MFYY01000080.1:0-1156 GCA_001787855.1 Candidatus Riflebacteria bacterium GWC2_50_8
GAAAGCGAAAACGCCGCGCAAAAAGACAGTGACAAAGAAAAAGGCTCCTGCTGTGAAAGCAGCGGCAAAACCGGTGGAGGAGAAACCAGAGCCGGTGGTCCGAAGAGCCGACATCCGTCGCACCTATCTCTTTGCGGTTGGGCGTCGAAAAACCGCCATTGCACGCGTCCGGCTCTACCAAAACGGTACGGGTGCAATTACCGTGAACGGCAAGGCATTTGCGGAATATTTCCCCTTGCAAACGTGGCAGACAATCGTGAAGCAGCCTCTGGAACTCAGCGGATACACCCGCGGAGATTTTTCGGTAAAGGTGGGCGGCGGCGGTGTGCAAAGCCAGGCCGAGAGCGTTCGTCACGGTATTTCCCGAGTGCTTTTGCTTGCCGACCCTGAACTCCGAAAAACTCTCAAGCCAGCAGGACTCCTCACGCGGGATGCGCGCGTGAAAGAACGCAAGAAATATGGACTCAAACGAGCCCGCCGCGCTCCCCAATGGCAAAAGCGATAACGGGACCTCGGCCGATCGAAACCAGCAGCCAACGAGTCAGTCGATCTTGCATCCAGACCGGATCGCAAAAAATACGTCGTATCTCACAATTGCGCTCGTCATCCAGAAGATTCTCTCGCTGGGATATTTTATTTATATCTCTCGCTCGGTCGGCCCGGAGAATGTCGGGAGTTACCTGACGGCCCTTGCCGTGACCACCGTCCTCGGTTTTTTCATCGATCTGAACTTCAGCCAGGCAACCATCCGCGAAATCGCGAAACGGCCAGAAAAAACCAGCGACTACATCAACGCGGCGCTCAGTGTAAAAACCATCACGGCGATTCTTGCGTACGTCGTGGCACAGCTCTATGTCCATGTTTTTCACCTGCCAGAAATTGTCCAGTCGCTCGTTTTGATTACGGGTCTGGTGATGGTTCTCGATTCACTGACACTGAGTTTTTACAGCGCTCTCCGCGGGCACCAGCGTCTTCAATACGAATCAATCGGGACGGTCGCGAACAAAGTTCTTGTCACGGCAATCGGCGTCATCGGCTTGTCCCTTGGGTACAGCGTGCATCTTCTTGTCCTTGCAATACTCATCGGGAGTATCTTTAATGTTTTCTATTCCGGGGCGCTGGTGATCAAAAAACTTCATTGGCACCTTTCGCTGTT
>MFYY01000080.1:1194-2640 GCA_001787855.1 Candidatus Riflebacteria bacterium GWC2_50_8
ATACTCTTTCCATAAAAGGCTGCTGGGTCGGGTTGCTTTACTCTGCCGGTTGCTGGGCCTGGATAAAAGCTGGTTATGCGCCGCCGTCGTATCATGTCGAGTTTACTGATTCGCTGATTGGCTTTGCTGTTGGCGGTGGTTTTCTGTGGTTACTCGGTCAGCTGGCACTGTTGCTGTTTAAAAAAGAGGGTATGGGTGGCGGCGATGTTAAACTTCTCGCGGCCTTTGGCGCCTGGGCTGGCTGGCAGACTGTTCTGGCTACTCTAGTCCTTGCCAGTTTTCTTGGTTCCACTGGCGGTATTCTCGGTATTCTCTATCAGAGAATTCGCTACAGCAAACAATATAAGCCGCTGACCCACACGATTCCTTTCGGACCGTACCTGTGCATCGGTTTTTTGTTCGTCTTTTACTTTGGCCTCGAGCCACTTACTGATATTGTGAAAGCTTATGAAATCTGGCTTCATGGCGGAGGCTACTAGGCTGGGCCGCGCCAATAGGGGCTTTGTTAGGCGTCATCTTTTGTCTCGTTTAATAGTATTTGACAATTTTGTGTGCAGTTGATAAACTCAATCACTTGAAATTTATGTACCGAACGCGAAGGAGTGTGCAGGCTATGCTCGCCGGTTTTATTCAATTGATTCATATTCTCGTATGTGTTGGTTTGATTGTTGTGGTTCTTCTGCAGGCAGATAAAGGCGAAGGCCTGGCCGGCGCATTTGGCGGCGGCGCCTCTTCAACCGTTTTTGGTGAACGTGGCAGCGGCGGCTTTATGTCGAAACTAACCACAACCATGGCCATAGTTTTTATGATAACTTCGTTGATCATTGCCGTTTACGTTCCACGCTGGGAAGACCCTCAGACGGTCGTTAACTATTCGCAGGGCGCTACTTCCATGCCGATGGCCATTCCTGGTATGCCGGCAGTTGACGTTCCGGTAACTCCGGCTCCAATGGCCGCTGATCCGATAGCCGCCCCAACCGCAGCCCCTGTTGCTCCAATAGCTCCAGTCGCACCAGTTGGCGAACTCCCGTCCGGTAACTGATCGCGTTTTACTTAGCACGTTTTTGCAAAAGCTGCCGAAAGGCAGCTTTTTTATTATAGTTCGCCCCCTGATTGACGAAGCTGGCTCAGTCTGTATAATTAATAGATACGGTCGATGTTTTACTTGCTCTGTTGTTTGATCTTCTTTTTCTGGTCGTTGTGGGCGCGGTTTATTATAAGGAGTTTGCGATGTTAAAAAAAATTCTCTTTCTGGTAGCTTTGCTGGTTTTATTGACCGGCTCGCTTTTTGCCCAGAGCTATGAATATATACTCTATGCTTTCCCGCCAGCAGCTTCGCTTAACTGGTCGTCGCCGCTTAAATTAGCTTATGGCGCGGGACTTAAGGGGCGCATGGTATTTGAGCACGGCAAAAACAAGCACACGATTGGTCATGCTTTTATGGAA
>MFYY01000080.1:2653-9523 GCA_001787855.1 Candidatus Riflebacteria bacterium GWC2_50_8
TTTTATGGAACTTCGCAAAGACGGCAAACGTGTTGAACTGACCGGTTCAACCACCGCAGCAGATGCTCCTTCAGACGCAGATTTTATAACAAAACATGGTTATGGCCTGGGAGTTCTTTTTGCGCCGATGAAAGGTGCTCTCGACAGCAGTGACAAACTCGATGGTGAGCTTGTCGACCGCTACAAGACGGGCAAGGTCATGTATATCCGTTTTATCATCAATGAGCAGGCTTACAATCGCATGAAACAATACATTGATGAGTATCGTGGCAAAGGCTTTGACAAAATCTATAACGGCAATAACGAACCGCGCAAAGGTACCGGGGCTGGCTGCTCGGCTTTTGCCATGAGTTTTCTTGATATCTGCGGTTATATTGACCCTGCGTTTACCAAAGAATGGATCCGTCGCGTTGATCTGCCAAAGAGTCTGGTCGGCGGCCCGGTTACCGGCAATCATGTTTCGCTGGCAAAAACAATTTTCAGGGCACATTGGGCAAAGCCGGGTGAAGAATCCATTGCGCTGGCTCTCTATGATCCCGAACTGATGTATAACTGGCTTAAAGAAACGCACAAGAAGGCTTTTCAAATGTATAAGGAGCAGGGAAACTACAAAAGCATGAAGGTGCTTGGCAAAAACTTCAGATTTGACCAGCGTGGCAAGGCTACCGGTCTGATCGTTGATATCACTGATCTGCCCCCGGCAACTGACCCTGTCTGGCAGAACTAACCACTTAAAACAAAATTCAGGCAGAAATGAAGGTGGCTTAAAGCCGCCAGAAAAAGGAAAAGTTGACACCGAATATGGCGGCGGCGAAGGTGTGGTGCCCATCCATTTGGCCATAGCATCAGCCGGAGCATGTGAATCCACCCCAGTGAACCCAACAGGCTCAAGACGGAATTCTGATGGTAAATCGACACCCTTTTCCTGGCACCGAATCAATGATTATACTGCCAGCCATTTTGGCAATGGCAACCTGAACGGCATCCATGCCAACCCCTCTTCCGGAAATTTCGCTTACTGTTCCGGCGGTTGTAAAGCCAGGCCGAAAAATCAGATTTAGACATTCTTCAGAAGAAAGGCTATCGGCTGATTCAGGCGAAAGAATTCCCTTGCGAACGGCACTTTGTCTAAGAACCTCAGGGTCGAGTCCTTTGCCATCGTCTTCGATGGAGATTTCATAGCATTGTCCGTTGGTGCCAGCAGAAACCTTTACCGATCCTGTTTCAAGTTTTCCTGCCGCAATGCGCTGATCTTCACCCTCAATACCGTGGTCAAATGCATTCCGTAGCATGTGGATCAAAGGCTCTGACAATTTTTGAGCCAGCTCATATGGGAGCAGAGTTGTCTCGCCCTGCATAGTAAAATTGATCTTTTTGTTAAGCTGTGCAGCAAGTCCAGGTGCAAGTCTGGTTATTCGTTCCAGACCTTTACCGGCAGGTGTCTGTTGAAGTTCTCGCAGTTTCACACATGCTTCATTGTGCAGAGCCTCTGATAACCTGGCGTTTTCAAAACAATTTTCGAGATGTTTGAGTTTTTCCAGCGAAATTCTCAATACAGGTACACTGGCTGCCAATTCCTCTTCAGGGAAAATGAGTGTAGCAAGTTTTCGCGTCTCTTCGACCTTTTTCTCAAGATTTTCGCTGCCGCTTTTTATCTCAGCTACCAGATCTTCGCCAATTTTTTCCTGATTGCGCGCACGACCAAGAGAGTCTTCAAGATAACCTGCGAACACCACTGTTTCCGGCATTCCCATGGCACCCGCAATGCCTTTGATGGTATGAATTCCCCTGAACATCTCATTTACAAACTCTACCGGGGCAGCGGCAAAATCGAGTCTGGCAGCTGATGTTTTCACGTTTTCAATGGTTTCCCTGACTCCGCGCAGAAAATCCTTGAACAGCTCAGGCGTTTCTGCAATAGCCCTGATCTGGGCGCTTTCTTTTTGTGAGGCTTCGACCTGAGCGATAAGCTTTTTTGTTTCAGTAACATCGGTCATTTGCACCAGCAGACTGGAATTGCCAGCATCCGAGCTCAAAGGATGATACTGCAAACTGATCCAGGTTCCTCTTGGGAGCTGCAGTTCAGGAAATGGATTCATTTTATCCATGTCGGGGCAGAAAATTCCCATCTGCACAAGCTCCAGATAACTTTTCAGGGCATTTCGGCAGCATAGTCGCCATTGGAGACTTTTCCGATAGTCGCAACAACTTCATCTATGAGTGACTCCCGGAATCTCTCTTTCTCGCGCAAAGCTTCGATTTCCTGAAGAAGAATCTCCTTTTCTTTTTCAGCAACCGTCTCACCACAAGTTGTCTCAGAAACAGGCGCAGGATCTACGGAGATTTCTGAAATCTTGCGGCTTTCTTCTGACAGGCGCTTTGCCGCAGCCAGCTGCTCTGCTTCAGCAAGCAACGCATCAAGGCTTTTTCTGCCATCAAAATGAACCCCGATGTCTGCACCGGTTTTAGCGGCAATCAGAACTCTTCTTGCCTGATTAACAAAACAGGAATCATCGTGAGACTCTTCGCATGCTCCACAGAGTCCGCTGACAGCTTCCAGTGCTGCTGACAGTCTTTCTGGTTCATAAGAGTTGTCATCTGCCGGCAATTTAGAAACAGTATCTCTCAGATTTATCTGACGCTGGCTTTTGACAAAGTCGAGTAGAATTTCTGCAGCCATCGCAGCCAGGGCCGTGTTACTTTCTTTGGAAACAAGTCGTTTGACCAGCTGATGTGCTTTAAATGCGTCTTTGTGACTTCCAACCGTCATAGCTGTTTTACCTCGCCAATATTGGAAAAATTGAGCTCACCTGAGAGCTTTTTTACCGCTGCCAGACGGGCGCAAGTTGCTCCCTGAACCGAATCGCTTCGTCAACACCGTCACCAAAAGCGGCATTTGCCTTTTCGATTGAACTGAGATCAAACTCTTTGGCGTCCGATTCTCCAAGACGGACAAGAAGTTTCCAGAGACGTTCGTTTTCTTTGGCATTTTTTTCATACCAGTCAAGAATCATCAAGATCGCACCCGGAACCTGTTCCGCTGTAACCTCATTTGCCAGCTGAATAGCCCTGAATGGAACATGACTGCCACGACCGCCAACCAGTATTTTATATTTCCCATTTTCTCCGATCAGACCGATATCACAGCAATAGCTCTCACTGCAATTTCTACTGCAGTCTGAGATAGCCAGCTTAACATCAAATTTGGCGCCATGCCCATAGAGAGTCTTGTCGTATCAACTCCAAGAATCTCAAGCAGAATCGAATAAATATCGCCTCTGCCGGCATATCAGTTTCAATTATTACCTGAACTGGCTCAGACATTGGAGAAAATGCTTCTGCTAATCCGATGGGTTCATTCTCAAAAAAACATTCTGAAAAATTGCTTCTTTTTGCACTTCTCACCTCTATGATTTATTATGCGGTCACTATTTGAAGCATTTTATGCGAAAACCGATCTGCACTTCTTATTCGCCGCTAAAATAGTAGTAAATAGATTTGCAAATGTGCAAGTCAAATAAATTAATAAAGGTGTGCGACTATCTTGAAGCAATTATCGCTTATGAAAGACGCTGTAAATTCATCGACGGCGATGCTTCGGTGTGAAATCAATTAGAGCCACCGTTATGGAAGCACGAGGTTAACTGCACTGATTCGGCCCTAAAATCCGAGACTAAGACCAAGCCAGCATTCTCTGTCGACGCCTGGATTAATTTCTTTCATCAGCGGCCATGAAATGCCAGCAAATGGAGTGATAGTCGTTTTGCCGCTGGTTAAGGGTAACGAGGCGGTCAGGCTTAAATCGCTGAAACTGGATTGATTGATCCATTGCTTCTGGTTGTACCCTAATGAAGAGGTAATTTCGAGGTTCTGTTTTTTCCGAAAAATAGCGACACTATTTTTCGGAGGCTACTATAATTTGCTAACTTACTCAATCAATCCGATCGTTTCGCAACCCTGACGGTAGATCTCATTGCCAGAGACCATGACTCTGCACAACATGCCCTCACCATGTTTCTCGCGGAAGAAACCTGACAGATTGCTTGTGCCATTCGGAAAGGTGCTCAGAATCTAAAAAAAAATAGAGTTTGCCCTGTTCGGAGTGGATTATTACTGGACAACAGCAAGAATGTCTTGATAAGCTAAATCATAGGAATTAGTATTTACCCAACATAAATTCCGTTAGTTCTCATTGAAAGCTGATTAGCCGAATCTGGTTTGGAGATTTAAAAATGAATTTTTTTCGCAATCTGTCATTGAAGTGGAAAATGCTTTTCCTAGGATTGTTTGGCGTATTGCCAATGGTGATAACCCTCTCCATGTCTCTTCTTAACGCCAAAACGGCATTGGAAAACTCGGTCAAGAGCGGACTTGAAGGTCTGAGAAGCAGCAAGGGAGGAGAAATACAAAGATACTTTGACGGCATAAAAAGTCAGTCCATAACATTTTCCCAGGACCTGATGATCGTCGAAGCAATGCAAAAATTCACCACAGCCTACAGATCATTCATTGCAGAAAACGAATTCACCGCAGATGAAATCACTAAAATGCGCGCTTCACTCCATGAATACTACCAAAATGAGTTTAACGCCAAGTTCCGCACAGAAAACGCCGGAAAGGACTCTGACTGGAAAACATACCTTAACTCCCTCAACGACAGCACTATTGCCAAGCAGTATCATTTCATATCTCACAATCCGAATCCGCTGGGCGAAAAAGACGCACTCATGCGACCTCAGGACAAGTCTACTTACAGCGAATTGCACGCAAAAGTGCACCCCGTCATAAGAACATACCTGCAAAAATTCGGTTATTACGACATTTTTCTCGTAGAACCTGAACGGGGATACGTAATTTACTCGGTTTTTAAAGAACTCGATTACTCAACCTCTCTCATAGACGGTCCATACGCCACAACCGGCATTGGGCGATGCTTCCAGGCCGCCAATAAACTCACCACACCGGGTGAATACGCATTTGTAGACTTTCAACCCTACGCTCCCTCCTACATGGCCGCCGCCAGCTTTATTGGAGCCCCGATATTCGATGGAAACAGAAAAATAGGTGTTGCAATGTTCCAGATGCCAGTTGACCGCATCAGCGAAATCATGGCAACCAGAGATGGTCTCGGTAAAACTGGTGAACTCTTTCTGGCTGGCCAGAGTTCAACCGGAGAAGCACAGTTCAGAAGTATGAGAAACGACCATGAAGGGAAGCGCATCGCGGCAATAGGTGACAGAATAGACAGCTCAACCATAGCAAAAGCCATAAGAGGCGAAGCAGTCTACGAACTGGAACCATGGAATAACGACATAAGAGTCGTGGCCGCAGCGCCTATTAACATACTCGGAATTCCCTGGGCTATATGTGCCACTCAACTTGAAACGGAAAATCTCGCTCCGGTTGCAAGCCTTCTTTTCTGGGGTGTCCTGATAGCCATCGTAGCAACAATCATAATCCTTGCTGTTACATTGCTTATTGCCCGAGGAATAATACCGCCACTCATGTCCGGAATCAAAGTCCTGACCAGAGTCGCTGAAGACGGCGACTTAACAGACACCATCGATAAAAATCAGCTCGAACGCGGCGATGAAATCGGCCAGATGGCAAGATCAGTGCAGAAAATTATTGATTCCGCCAGAACAGAAGCACAGCTGGTAGCATCACTCGCCGAAGGTGACTGGACAGTTGAAACGCGCCTTCGCTCAGACAAGGATGATCTGGGTAAGGCTCTAGCCAGCATGATAGAACAGGTGAATCAGGCACTAGAAGGTGTCAGGCGGGCTGCTGAAGAAGTTGATACCGGTTCTACCCAGATTTCTGATGCCAGCCAGTCACTGTCACAGGGATCTACTGAATCTGCTGCTTCGCTCGAAGAAATTTCCAGTTCTATGACAGAGATTGGCAGTCAGACCAAAGCAAATGCTGAAAATGCTTCTCAGGCAAGCTCTCTTGCCACTCAAACCCGCAAGATTGCCGAGTCTGGCAATGAAAAAATGGCATGGTTGATGGGTGCTATGCTTGAAATTCAGAATTCAAGCAAAGAGATAGCCAAAATCATCAAGGTCATCGATGATATTGCTTTCCAGACCAATCTACTGGCTCTTAATGCTGCTGTTGAAGCTGCGCGGGCCGGCAGACACGGCAAAGGTTTTGCTGTGGTGGCAGATGAGGTGCGCAATCTTGCCAGCAGAAGCGCCAAAGCTGCAAAAGAAACCTCTGAAATGATCGAAAGCTCGATTGACAAAGTAAACAACGGCACACAGATTGCCCAGGCAACTGAGAAAGCACTGCATGAAATTGTTACCAGCTCGGTGAAAGTTGCGGATCTGGTTGGTGAGATTGCTGCAGCCAGCAACGAACAGTCACAGGGCATTTTCGAAATTGGTCAAGGACTTGAACAGATCGACAAGGTTACCCAGCAGAACACTGCTAATTCTGAAGAAACTGCCGCTGCTGCAGAAGAATTGGCAGGTCAGGCACGTGAGATGAACAATCTGCTGACCGTGTTTAAATTGCGTGCGCTGTCTATTGTTGCAACTGACCATCAGACTGACCAACTTTCCAGACCGCGCATGAATCGAAACCTGGTGACAAGGCTTTCCTGAATGCGGCATCTGACGATTGCTGAAGCGATATAACAATCAAATTTGAACACAACCGTGCCAAAAGGCTAAAATGCTCAGCTGGTTTTAGCTGGTATTACTGGCGCAGGACCCAAGTCCCGGTTTGTCAGTGCATCAGTTTTTGCGATAAGCTCTGATCAGCCTTGGAACTGCAGCCGGGTTCTGGCCCTGGCGCTGAGTTCTGGCAGCAGCGCGTCTCATTTCTGCCTGATTGTTATTGCAGATATGAAAAAATAGCGGCGGG